>NZ_JAGYGI010000016.1:0-159518 GCF_019947365.1 Pseudomonas sp. GL-R-26
CGCTCCCACAGGGTCGAGGTACATCCACCAGATTCAGGTCGGCTGTCAGGCCGCCTTCGCGAGCAGGCTCGCTCCTACAGTTGGACTGGGGACATCTGAAAGAAATTGGTCGGCCGGCAGGCCGCCTTCGCGGGCAAGCTCGCTCCCACAGGGTCGAGGTACATCCACCAGATTCAGGTCGGCTGTCAGGCCGCCTTCGCGAGCAGGCTCGCTCCTACAGTTGGACTGGGGACATCTGAAAGAAATTGGTCGGCCGGCAGGCCGCCTTCGCGGGCAAGCTCGCTCCCACAGAAAAGCAAAGGCAGAGCAGCCCACACCGCGCCGCTTCTCACCACTCATCAGGCCGAGTGTTAGCTCGCCTGCAGCTTTTGATCTTGATCCACCCGCCCCCTCGGAAGGCTGAGTGGAGGTGTTCATCCGGGGACGGGCGCGCAGCGCCGTTCGACGCAGTCGAACTCATTGCATGTAGGTCGAAGCGAAGCCGACCGGAGGGCAATGCCCCCGGATGAATACCGTAGCGAAGGAACGCCGAGCCTAAGCGAGGGGCCGTACGTAAGGGGCGAGACCTTTTGGTTCCTTTTGGGGCGTTTGCCAAAAGGGACTCGCCGTAAGGGCGAAACCGCCAGCCGCCGTTACCGCAGAAACGGATATGTACACAACCCAAACCACCAGCCTGGTCGGCCCAGAGGCCGCCAAGCCTCAGTGCGCCGTAACCCGCTGCTGCATCCCGGAACTACTGGGCGACAAAGCCAACGCCAACTGCGTCCGATTATGCATATGCGTCAACCGCAACACCTGCGACACATACAACTTCACCGTGTTCTCGGTAATCCCCAACTCACAGGCAATCTGATAATTGGTCTGCCCCTTGCCCACCAACCGCGCCACTTCCAGCTGCCGCGGAGACAGCTGATTGAAAATCGCCGGAGTCTCCGCCGCATCAGCATCAGCGACACCCCGGCCACCCGCGTCTGCCGCCTGCGGACCCCGCCGAACCTTGTCCAGGTCCTGGTACAGATCATCAATCGACTCGGACAGATACTGCAGCTTCTGATTCAAATGCCCCAACTGCAGGTTCTTGTGCCTCTCCTGCAAGGCCACTTCCTGCCGCTGCAAACCCTCGAACAATTCATTCAGATCGATCGGCTTCTGGTAATAGTCGGCAACGCCAGCGCGCAGGGCCTTGATCACGTCCTGCTTGTCGGCACACCCGGTGAGCATGATCGCCTCGAACGCCCGGTGCTTGCCCGATAGCCGTTGCAGCTCCTGCATCAACTCAATCCCGTCCATGCCGGGCATCTGAAGGTCCAGTAGCACCAGGCCGATATCGAGGTCTTCGTTGAAACGCTCGATCGCCTGATAGCCCGATTCGCAGGGAACACAACGGTAACCTTTGCCCTCCAGAAATTCGCAAAGTTCTTCAACGATCAATGGCGCATCGTCGACCACAAGGACTTTTACTGCCGAAGTAAACTTGCTCACGAGCAACTCCCTGTCAGGTCAAAGGTTGACCCGTCCCTCACCGACAGCCAGCGGTTGTACAACTCTGTCTGAAAAGTAGACGTAGTTTCAGGCTATGTACACAAAAGGCTCGACTAGTGGAACCAGGCAAATGTCAGCATCAGCCCCACCAACACGAAGGGTGCAAATGGCTGTTTCCTTGACATTTCTGGTGCCATATAAAAAAGATGGGTTCTAAGCCCTTGACTCATATAAAGCCAGACTCTTGGCGCCAGCAGCAGCCAGAAGATGCTGGCCAATCCGGCGCCAATAAACGTGCCGAGCACGTGCATACCGTCCGTCGCAAGAGCCAGGGCGGCCATGAGTTTCACGTCTGCACCACCCATTCGCTTCATGGCGTAGCCCGGTAGCGTGAAGCCCAGGGCCAACAAAAAAGCCCAGCCGCCCTGTTGTGCGTCGGCCCCCAGCCAGGTCGTGCCGCTCCACAGCAGCCACGCCAGGGCCAGGGCACCGACACCCAGGGTCAGGCCATTGGCGATGTGCCGTTGCCGGGCATCCTGTGCGGCGCAAAGCGCCAGCCAGATCAATAGGACAAAGCTCTGCATTCGGTAAAAAACGTCCGTTTTGGCTGAATGATTCTATGCTGACATTACTCAGTGTTGGTCAGGGTAGACGCACTCATGAAAGCCAGCCTCCCCCACAAACAAAAAGGCGCCGCCGCGATTGAATTCGCCCTGGTGTTCATCATTTTTTTTGGCGTGTTCTACGGCATCATCAGCTATAGCCTGCCGCTGCTGTTGATGCAGTCATTCAACCAGTCGACTGCCGAAGCCGTGCGCCGCAGCGTGGCGCTGGACCCGGCCACCCCCGGCTACAGCGCCGCGCTGATCGCCCGCGCCAAGGCAGAACTGACCACGCAAACAGCCTGGATTGCGCCGGCCCTGAACTTCAATGTCGCCACCGACGCCAATGTCACTTATGTGGGCGGGCTGCTGACAGTCCGCATCACCTACCCCACCAATAAAATCAGCGCCGTCATCCCGTTCCTGAACCTGCCCGGCATCGGTCGGGTGCCCAATCTGCCGGCGACCCTCACGGCCAGTGCGAGCCTGCAATTTTGAGTGCCGGGGACAAATTGTTCGGGCGCCTGCTCCACCGCCATCCGCCGCCTCCACCGGAGCCGCCGGAGGCACTGCGGGTGCACAGTTTCGGATTGCAGATGCAGCTCAATGCCGAGGGGCGTGTCGTTCAATTGAGCGGTCCGCTGCGGCACTTGCTGGCCCAGCAACCTCCCAGCGCACAGGCACCGCACCTGCTCGATTTCCTGTTGCCCCACAGCAGCCTCGCCATCGAAGGCTCGCCGGCGGACTGGCAGGGACAAACCCTGGACCTGGACTTTTACAGCCTCAACGGTCCGCCGCTGCATTTGCGCGGTTGGGTGCAACCCTTGGCCGATGCCTGGTTGTTGCAGATGCTGGACATCGGCGACTTGCTGCTCGAACGCCGGCAATCGCGCAACCGCGAACAGTGCCAGGTGCTGGCGCTGCAAATCGCCGGACAGTTACGCCTATGTAGCCTTACACGACTGCCCGAGATGCTGGCCGAACAACTGCAAAGCCTGGCCCAGCGCTTTCAGGTTCCGTGCATTGCCCTGGCCTTGCTCGATGAGCAGGAACAGGGTTGGCAAATTTACCAGCACTACGCGGCCCTCGATGCACCGCAACTTTGGCAAAACGGTCAACGCCTGGGCACGGGACTGGACAGTTTGAACGGCTCGGAACCGCAGCACCTGACCCCGCGTGAACACCCGCGTCTGCAAGGCACGTTCGGCAATACCGACGGCTTCGCCGTGCCTTATCACGATGCGCAAGGGGTGGTCGCCTGGTTGCTATGCGGCTTCTACACGGCGCAACAACGCGCCCCCGATGTCACGGAACGCGACTGGCTGCAAATCACCGCCGCGCTCGCCAGCCCCTTGCTCGAGCGCCTGCGCGAGCACCGGCATCATTTGCAACTGGAACGCCTGGAATCACTGCAAGCCTTGCTGGGAACCGGCTGGTGGGAAGTCATCAGCGACAGCGACGAGGTTCAGTTGGCACCTTCGCTGGCCACTACCCTGAACCTTGGTACGTCGCGTTTATCCATGCAGGACTGGCTCGAACAGGTGTATCCCGCCGACCGCGAAGAGCTGCGCATTTGCTTGCAAGACTTGCAGGAGACAGGCACTCCCCTGCTGCTGTGCGTGCGCCTGTATCGCCATTACGGTGCGCCCGCCCCCATCTGGTATCGCCTGCAAGGCCAGGCCCTGGGCGCGGGAAAAAACCGTCGACTGGTGGGGTTCATGCTCGACATCAGCGACATCAAGAACCAGGAGCAGAGCGCCGCCGCCGCCCATGCACGCCTGGACAATCTGATCGCCAGCTCTCCGGCGGTGATTTACGTACAGCGCTATGTCGAAGGTGCGTTACACCCGGTGTTCTTCAGCGACAGCCTGTTGCCGCTGCTCGGCTGGACCCTCGCCGACTGCACCCCTGGGGCGCTGGTGGAACGGGTGCATCCCGACGATCGCCTGCAGTATTTCGAGCGCACGCGGCTGTTGCTGCGTGAAGGCTCGGTGCGCGCCCGGTATCGGATGCGCGACAGTCGCGGCGACTATCACTGGCTGCTGGATGAGGCGAAATTGTTGCGCGACGACCTCGGCTTGCCGGTGGAAGCCGTGGGCCTGTGGCTGGACATCACCGAAGCGACCCTGGCCACCGAACAGGTCAGGCAGAGTGAAGAACGCTACCGGATTCTGGTGGAAGACTCGCCGGCGATGATCTGCCGCTACCAGCCGGACCTGACCCTGACCTTCGGCAACCGTCCGTTGGCCACCTATCTGGAATTGGCGCCCGAGCAATTGCCGGGGGTGAACCTGGGCAACTGGATGTCCGGGGAACAGCGCGAGGCATTCACCCGACGGCTGGACCAGTTGAGCCCCGAGTTTCCGGTCAGTACCGCCGAGATCAACCTGCAACTGCCCGGCCGCGAACACGCCTGGTGGGTCTGGTCCGATCGCGGGGTGTTCGATGAACAGGGCCGGTTGCTCGAGGTCCAGGCCGTGGGGCGCGACAACACCGAGGTGCGGCGCTCGCAGCAGCAGCTCACACAAAGCGCGAAAATGGCCACCCTCGGAGAAATGGCCACCGGCCTGGCCCATGAGATCAACCAGCCGCTGAACGTGATGCGCATGGCCATCGTCAACGTACTCAAGCGCCTGAACAACGGCGACGTACAGGTCGATTACCTGATCGACAAGCTCACCCGCATCGACACCCAGGTACAACGCGCCGCGCGGGTGGTGGACCACATGCGGGTGTTCGGTCGCCGTTCGGAAATCGAGCAGCAACCGTTCAACCCGGCCCAGGCCATCGAAGGCACGCTGGCGCTGTTGTCCGAAGGGATGCGCGGCAAAGGCGTCGACCTGCGCATCAGCGAGACCGGTTTTGAAGTGCAAGTGCGCGGCTACGTCGATCAGCTTGAGCAGGTGCTGATCAACCTGATGGTCAACGCCCGGGATGCATTGCTCGGCAAGCGCGAGGCCGACCCCGATTTCAGACCGTGGATTTCGGTGTACGCCGAACGGGATACGCACTCGGTACGCCTGTGGGTCGAGGACAACGGCGGCGGTATCGACCCGCGTTTGCTGGAGCGGATTTTCGAGCCGTTCTTCACCACCAAACCCGTCGGCGTCGGCACGGGTTTGGGCTTGTCGGTAAGTTACGGCATCGTCGAGAACATGGGCGGAAAACTGAGCGTGCAAAACGCCACCGAGGGTGCGCGTTTCTGCATCGAACTGCCGATCGTGAAGCAGGACTAGATCACCAGCGCCGCTCGACCCGAGTGACAACTGAGGTTGGCACCCACTTCGACTTTGTTCAGGTCGATCCCCAGGCTCGCCAGCAACGTATTGATCAGCGTATCCAGTAACGGGCTGAGTACCGTATTGATCGCATTGACCAACGCAGTCGTGACCTCACTCAAAATACTGCCCAAGCCACCCACGATACTGCCCGACGGTCCATACATGTTCACGCCAAGGTTACTCACGGTGGTGCTCAGGCTGTTGACGATATTGGTCGTGGTAAAGGCGTAGTAAAACGGTGGCTGATTGATCTCCGGCAAGTTGGCAGCCGCTGGTGCGGAATAGACGTGGGACATGTTGGCATTTTGGGCAACCGCGGTGTTGACCATGATATCGATGCTACCGCCCACACCGGGCTGATGGTTGTAGCAGGTTGGCGGCAGGATCAGCAGCCGTTGGCAGGTCTGTACGCCGATATCGATGACCTTCAGAGGATTGACGTTGTTGCTGGGTGGAACGGTGGGCGAGCCAAACACATCGGCAGGGTTGATCTGCCCGATCTTCAATCCGATCAATGTGGTGGTGGTGCTGGTCGTCAGGCTTTTATTCGTCGTACTCACGCAACTGTAAGCCGTGACATAACTCCAGGCACCCGCCGCCTCCAGCGCCACGTCGATGCGAATCGGAGGTGGCAACAGCTTGATTTCCGGCGTGTCGCAGGGCACGAGCAACGCGCAGGTCAATGAGTTGACGACGCCTACCAGGTCCAGATGCAGCAATGAATTCAGAGTGTTGGTCAGCGGTGCAACGAGATCGATAACGGCGTTGACCAGAGGCGTGATGGCGTCCAGCACGGGCAGGTTGATCGACAACAATGTCTTGACCTGAGCCGTGCGTACATAGATGCGGTTGGGGCCCAAAGGGGCCAATGCCGCGTTTTTTGGATTGCCGATGGCCGACAGTTGCGGTGGCTCCATCACCTGTACCCGTGCAGTGATCTGCGCCAGGCCCGCGATGTTGATCGGCAAGGTCGCGACCACGGCATTCTTCTTGTTGGCCAGTTGCACAAACCCTTCAATCAGATCGAAGGCTTTCAGATTCACGGCAAGGGTCGAGATGTCGGTGCCACTTTCAACATGCAACATATTACCCAGCACAACGGACGTCGTACCCGCTGCCACCTTCAATGCTTGCAGGCTGACAATGGTTGCGGATGCTCCAAGTGTGCCGTTGGGGTCCAGTACATTGATGGCGGTCTGGATCAACTGGCTGACATTGACCGTTGTACCCAGTACCTGGTCGTAGCCGCCAGCGATCAGGCCGAGGTCAATTTTCAACCGATTGAGGTAGCCGAGCAGGCTGATGTCGGTATTGACCAATCCGTTCCAGCCCGCCGCACTGATACTGACGTTGCCTCCCAGCAATCCCCCGAAAAGCAGACTGGTAATGGCGGCCTTGCTGGTATCGAAGGTCAGGAGCGTACTGCGGATCGTCAATGAAGCCAGGGGGGGCTGCAGCGCAGCGACCGCCGTTGCGCTCAGCGTCAGCGTTGAGCCCGCTGGTGCACCGCCGGCCAACGCGCCGATGCCACCGGCAATACTCTGTTGCACGACATGGCTGGCGATAACCCGGATAGCCTCGCTTTTACTTGGGTCTGCACCGAATACCCGTAGGTTGTTGGCATCCAGGGTCAACGCACCGCACGCCACAGCCAGTGCGCGCCCAGTGGAGGGAATGGCGAAACCATTTCGTTGCGCGCTGGCGGTGGCATAGGTGTTCGCGGTTGAGCCACCGGAACAGTCTCCACCCCGGGTGGCGGCTTCAAGGGCGGCCATGTCAGCCACGCGCTGCAAACTGCGTTTTTCCAGGTACAGCCTGCCGGTATCGACCACCAACAACATGAATGCCAAAGCCAAAGTCAGGGTCAAAGCGGCCATCAAGCCGATCGCCCCCCGTTGCCGGGCCGGGCCGCGAAACTGCATGCGGGGAGACATGGCGCACTCCTTTGCCGGCGCACTGCCGGGCGCAACCTCCGTTGGTGAAAAGCAGTGTAGACAAGGGTGGGCAAGACTGCTGGCAACTTGCCAGTGCAGAATCGAGTAGGAGGCGGGGTTGCCCCCGCCGTCCTCTCACACCACCGTACGTACGGTTCCGTATACGGCGGTTCCTGCCTACTGACAAACAACGTCAGCGAGCTTGGTTCCGTTGATGTGTCGCCTGCGGTATCTAAGCGCCCAGACCGGCCCTCGGAGCTTCCGGCTCCTACCTCCTAATGGTCTTGACCTCCGCTACGCGGAGTTTCTGCTTTACGCTCCAACAGAGATCACACCCGACTATCCACTCATGGCAGGTTCAGCCCTTCATTACTCCGGTTTCGAGCAACTACTACGGCCTCTGCTGACTTCTGTCGCCCATCCCGTCATCTCGCGACGCCGGTAGCACATGGCAGGCTAAACAGATCTCCCAGGGTAATTCGCGCGACCTTCCTGCTTATGCCTGTCGGATCTACGTCGCAGCGTTCCGTGCAAGTATCGGGCTTTGAAGATATTGGCCTTCTTACCCCGCTGCGCCGCCTCTATCCGCTTCCTGTTCGTCAGGCCAGCATTTTGCCTCGGGCTTCCTTCAGATTCGCAGTCACCCGCGACACCCTTGCCTCTGGCTAACACTTCCCCTTGCCGGGTGTGTAGAGGACTTTCACCTCCAAGTCACCAGCGTGGCCACCACAGCCAAGCTGGTTGCGCTTACGCGCAACGCGCCATGCCTGGCGCACCAATAAAAAACCCCTGTGGGGGCACAGGGGTTGAGAGACTGGCTGATTCTAGGAGGCGTGCGGTGGATAGTTGGCCAATATCCGTGTGACCGTTTCCCAGATGGCATCGTGACGATCCGTCGGGTTTGGCGTGCGGCTGAGTATCTGTTCGTCACTGCCGCGCCACACCAGTTTGCCGTCCTTGCCATCGAGCAGGTCGATCTGGATGGTCGCCACTTTGTAACTGACGCTGCGGGTTTCGTTATACATGGGGGCGCCGTAGTAGCCATACCACGGGTTACCCCAGCCGCCGCCGTAATTGGTGGTCACCTGTTGTTGCCGCTCTTCGACAACCAGGTAGGTCTGCACATTCAGATCGCCCTTGGCGCCTGCGGCGGCCGGGCGCAAACCGCGCTGATCCAGTTGATCGGCGACCGCCTGACGGATGCGCTGTTCGGTCAGGTCGCTCTTGATCCGTGGATCGTCGGGACGGTATTGCAGGGCGGGTTCTTTCCAGGTCCAGCTGCGATAGGCAGCAAAGTCGCGGCTGGCGTCGAAGTCATGATTGACCTGGTTGGCCGCACAGGCACTGAGCAGCGCGGCCACTGCCAGTAAAACAAAACGGCGGAACATGATGATTCTCCGGTTGAAGACATGATCCTGTGGAATGCTTCTTATCTACAAGAAGCTAACTAGGAGGATACGCCGACATTGCCTTTTCCACAGCCTTCCGTATGGCATCGGCCCGCTCGCTTTCGCTGCCCCGGTTGCCCGTTTCAGCGCTGGCGCTCCACACCGGCTGGCCGCTCTTGGCGTCATACATATCCACCTGAACCACTACGACTTGCTCCTGATAGGTACGAACGACCGGTACGGTGGCGTACCCGCCATATCCAGGGCCGTAGCCGTTGTAGCCACCATAACCGCCGCCGTAATAATCGTCCTGAACCTGACGCAAGCGGGTTTCCATCCGCAGGTCGGCGCTGACAAACAGGTCGGCCGGGCGATTGTCGTGCAGCGGGCGCAAGCCGCGTTGATCCAGCGCATTGCTGACCGCTTCGGCGATCTGCGCCGAGTCGGCCCAGGCGGTGCCCGGTGGCAGATGCCCGTCGAGCCAGGCCCAACTGCGGTAGCGCCCATAGTCACGCGGCGCTGCCGGGTAAGCGCTGCGGTCAAAGGTCTTGGCGGCCTGGGGCGGCGCTGGTGGCAAAGGGTTGGACGTGGCGACATAGGGGTTGCTGCCCTGACAGGCAGCCAGCCCCAGGCAGAACACCAGTACACCTGAATGACTTTTCATTGCGTGCTCCGATCAGACAGGCCGACAGATCCAGTGCAAATAACGCCCAAGCCCGGCAAAGCTCGGATGACGACGGTGGGCCAGCTCCATTTCCAGCAGGTCTGCCAGCTCGACGCGAGCCTGGAACTCCACTGGCATGTAATCGTGAAAAACCCGCACGCCACTCATGGTTTCGACCTGCCACAGACCTTCAAGTTGCGTCGCCAGCTCGCGCGGATCAAGGGGCTGTTGCGGGGTCAGGCTCTGCTTTTCGCCGGCCATGTCGTTCTTGCGCATCTTGCGGAAATGGCCCTTGAGCAAGTTGCGATAAATCAGCGCATCGCGGTTGTAGAACGCCAGGGACAGCCAGCCGTCCGCCTTGGTCAGTTGATGCAACACCGGCAGGATGGCGTGGGGGTCGGCCAGCCATTCCAGCACGGCGTGGCACAGCACCAGGTCGTAGGGCTCGGTGAGCTGCCCCAGCAGCTCCTGCCACGGTGCCTGAATGAACGTGGCGTTCTGCCCGGCTTCGGCAAAGCGCTGGCGGGCGCCTTCGAGCATCGGCTCGGCAGGCTCGGCGAGAGTCACCTGATGGCCGCGCTGGGCCAGCCACAACGACATGTGGCCAAGGCCGGCGCCGATGTCCAGCACGCGCAGCGGCCGGTCGGGCAGGATTTCGGTCAGATCGGCCTGCAACACCGCCAGACGGATCGCGCCTTTGGCACCGCCGTAGATTTTTTCGGCGAAACGGGTCGCCAGTTGATCGAAATGACGGTCGCTCATCAGCTGAACCTCCGTTCGCTGTCCGCCAGTTTGCTGCGCACTACTGCTTCCATGTCCAGGCCCAGCTCGCTGCACAACAGCAACAGATAAAGCACGATGTCACCGACTTCCTGCCCGGCGTGGGCGAGTTTTTCCGCCGGCAACTGGCGGGACTGGTCTTCGGACAGCCACTGGAAAATTTCCACCAGCTCGGACATTTCCACGCTCGCGGCCATGGCCAGGTTTTTCGGGCTGTGAAATTGCCGCCAGTCATTGCGGTCACGGATGGCGTGCAGGCGTTCGGTCAGTTCAACAAGGTTCATCGGGCTCTCCTGAAGGCGTATAGCTTCGGGGGGATCACAGGTGAAGGCAAGGGGCAGAAGATGCATGCTCTGTGTGCAACCCTCTATGCTTGTGGGAACTCGGCAGCGTGATCAATAGCCCAAGACTCAATTCTCTTTAATCAGGACGTTCATTCCATGCAGGTAGAAGGTTTTTCCGAATGGCTCGGCCAGGTACTCGGCTCGATCATCCGTTTCATCGTTGATGGCCTCAGCGGGCTGTTCAATCTGTTGGGCAACGCCAGCAGCAACTTTGTCGAAGGCCTGTCCCAGGCGCTGGGCATGGATACCTCGGTCATCAGTATCGTGACCTTGATCCTCGGGCTGGTCCTGCTGTGGTCGGCGATCCGCGCCTTTCTCAATGCGTCGTTCATCATGGGTTTCATCTGGTTGGTGCTGGGGCTTTGGTTACTCAGCTGGATCATCCACTGACACCACATTGGATCTCTGGTGTTTTATGGATTGAGCTCACTTAGCCAATCCGTTTTCACCGCTACAATGCCTGCTCCCAAGGAGCCTGCATGTCCAACCTGACCGCCGACTGGCGCGACCGCCCTACCCATCGCCGGGTCTGGGCACTCGCTGCGCCGATGATTCTTTCGAACATTTCCGTACCGCTGGTGGCATTGGTCGACAGCACCGTCATCGGTCACCTGCCCCACGCCCATCAACTCGGCGCCGTAGCGGTCGGGGCCAGCCTGTACACCTTCCTTGCCTGGGCCATGGGCTTTCTGCGCATGGGCTCCACCGGGTTCGCCGCCCAGGCAGCGGGGCGCGGGGATGGCGCGGCCTTGCGGCAGATTCTGTTGCAAGGCCTACTGCTCGCCATGGGCCTGGCTGTGGTGTTGGGGGCGGTGGGCGTGCCATTGAGTGGGGTCGCATTGCACTTCATGCAACCGTCCGCTGAGCTCGATCAACTGACCCGCGAGTTCTTCCACACCCGCCTGTTCGGCCTGCCAGCGGCGCTCGCCAGCTATGCACTGGTCGGCTGGTTTCTCGGCACCCAGAATGCCCGGGCGCCCCTGGCGATTTTGCTGAGCACCAATCTGGTCAACATTGCCCTGAACCTGTGGTTCGTCCTCGGCCTGGAATGGGGCGTCGTCGGTGCAGCCAGGGCCTCGGTGATTGCCGAATGGACCGGTGCACTGATCGGCTTGCTGATGACCCGCAAAGCCCTGCGCGCCTACCCCGGGCATATCGCTTGGGCAGCATTGGCGCTGTGGCAGAGTTGGCGGCCACTGCTGGCGGTCAACCGCGACATCTTCATCCGCAGCCTGGCGCTGCAATCGGTGTTCTTCCTGATCACGGTGCAAGGCGCACGGCTGGGCGATGCCACGGTTGCGGCCAACGCTCTTTTGCTCAATGGCCTGCTGCTGACCGCCCACGCCCTCGATGGCCTGGCCCACGCCGTCGAAGCCCTGTGCGGACATGCCCTTGGCGCCCGTGACCGCGATGCCCTGCGCCGTTCATTGGTGGTGGCCGGTGGCTGGTCGTTGCTGGCAAGCCTGGGCTTTGCCGCGCTGTTTCTGTTCGCCGGGCATCTGTTCATCGAGATGCAGACCGACATTCAGAGTGTGCGTGACACCGCGTTCATCTACCTGCCCTATCTCGCCGTACTGCCGCTGATTGCCGTCTGGAGTTACCTGCTCGACGGCCTGTTCATCGGCGCCACCCGCGCCCGGGAAATGCGCAACGGCATGCTGCTGACCGTGGCACTGGTGCTGCCCTTCGGCTGGGTACTGCAAGGCGGGGGCAACCATGGCCTGTGGATAACCTTTCTGTTGTTCATGCTGCTGCGCAGTCTGACCCTCGGTGTGATCGCCTGGCGCCTGCGCCGCAACGATGGCTGGTTCGTCGGTAGCACTCACTGAACGGGCGTAGCCCCGACAATATTCGACCTCATGTCCAGGGTCGATCGTTCTGCCACAGGCGACGCAGGCTATCGAGTCGCTCCTGTTGAGTCCCACCCGGCAGCGGCTGCACGGGCACGGCGTCGGGATACTGCAGGCGTAGCCATATCCAGCCATCAAGCACCGGGCGCTCGCTGAAACCCAGCGCCAGCCCTTCCTCCACATAGGTCCACAGACTGGGAAAGTCGACACCGGTGGATCGGTTCCAACGCCAGGCATGCTGTTCCAGCAGGCAGGTTTGCAGTTTTCCCTGCTGCCCGGCGCTGAGGCTTTCCTCGACTGCCAACGTTCTGACCGCCAACCCCGGGTTGGACAAGCGCTGCCAGCCCTCACATCCCATCGCACGGTCGGCCCAACTGCCGCCGAACCAGCGTAACTGGTGGATAGGCCCTAGCCAGCGACTCAGTTCAACGGCATCGCAGGCATCGAAAAAATAACTGGCCGTAGTTGGGTTGTAGTAACTCAAAAGGGCCCGGTGCAGGCCCAGCGTGACCGTGAGCATGCGCCGCAATTGTGCCAGCAACGACGCAGCGCCGGCCTCGCTGGTCATCAGCAATCCGGGCCAGCGTTGTCCGTCAACGATGCATAAATCGGCCAGTGCCGGGCAGGTGCGCAGATCGACCAGGACCGGCCCCTGTTCGTGCAGAGCATGCCACTCCGTGCCGTCGAACAACCCGAACCATCGGGTCTGGGCAAACATCTGCCGAAGATTGACACCCGCCTGTGGCGTGCCCGGCACATCCAGCAACAGCCATTGCGGGGGTACCTCAGGCGTGCGTGTGGCGATCATGCTCCAGAGCTCTGGCCAAGCTGCGTCGCCAGACGACAGGTGCACAAAGCCTGTGCGCAATGGTTGAAGCTGCCGCCACCGGGTAGCAGGCACAACATCAGCAATGGCTCCCCCGAGCGCAACCATTGTTCCAGGCCCTCTTCATGGGCGCAGGTGGGCTGGGGTGTATCCTCGATCATTGCCGGTGCATGCAGCAACCCGGTTATCTGCGGTTGATCGGGATCGCCCTCGACAAAACTCACGACCAGCTCAGTCCCTTCCCGCAATGGCGAGAGCGTCGAGGCCTGCAACTGCCTGGCCAGGGGCAGCCAGCAATGACTAGGCGCAGCCCCTTCGCCTTGATAAAGCCAGTCGAATTGCACCGGTACCGGCCTTGCCGGGTCGGGGCCTGGCTCATCGACCTCGACGACCCACGCCCGTTGCGGGCCATGCATCCTTGGTTTGACCGTCGCACAGGGCGGCTCGATGGGTGCCGGCCAGTGCAGGGCACGGGCCTGATTGTGGTAAGGCTTCATCGTATCCTGGCTGCCCCAATGCTCAACGCGTGTCAGCAGCCAGAGCCGATTGCAATCGGCAACCGGATGACCGGACAGCGGCATCAGCCGACCGCTGCGCAAGGTCGCCAGGTCCGTCCGGCATTCGGCGCTCTGCACCGCTGTCCCACCGCTGCACTGACGTTCGAACTGCCGCACCGCCGGCCGATCGCCTCCGCTGCGCACGACCGCAGGTTCGCCGGTTGGAAAATGCTGCCGGTCATCCCCAAACACCACACAGTGCCCGCGGGCCCGGTGTTCGAAGTGGTAGTGAAGCCCTTCCTGGGCGCACAGTCGCTGGAGAAATTGCAGGTCTGACTCTCGATATTGCGTGCAAAAATCCCGGGGCAGGTATTCGCCGCTTAGCTCCAGACGTCGATCCTTGCCGGTAATGCCGTGCTCCTTGAGCACCTGGTCGAGGATTTGCGGCACTGAGCGGGCACTGAAGATTCGTTGACTGAAGCGCTGGGCCAGACAAGCCAGCCTTGGCCCCAGTCGCACCTGGCAGAGTCTGGGTCCGCTGGCGTGGTCGTGCTGGACGAGCTCATGCAATTGTCCATGCACGCGGCTTCCGGCTGGTCCGAAATGCAACGAGGCCGGGCGGTACAGCAAACTGGCAAGGTCAAGCACCGGGTCTTCGATCAGCAGTTCCAGGTCGAACACGAACGGCTCGCTGATGGCTTCTCTGCCGGTAAAGGCCAGAACCTCTAAGGAATCGGGCAGACCTGCTACATCCAGACGAAATGAAGGTTCGCTGACTGGATTGAACATCGGCGTTTCTCTACAGGAGGGGCGGCCGGGGATTCTCGCTGAGAGACATGGCCGAGTAGAGTGCCGAAATACAAATTAGGAAATAACCTACGCGAAAAGAGGACCAAATGCGCTGAGTTGTCGAAGATGCTGGAAATTTCGCCTGGAACAGGAGAATTGCCGCACCAGGTCATCTGAAATTTCCGCAGCGAACGGAAATTTTTCAGACAACCTGATGTGTGCGGCGCCTTACCTCAAGAAGACAGGTAAGACGAACGGGTCAGCCCCAGACGCAAGGCATCGAGGAACTGCGTGCGCTCGGTTGCGCTGATACGGGCATTGGCGCACTTGTCGCGGTAGTGAGTCATCAGTTCTTCCGGCGACAAGTGCACGTAGCGCAGCATGTCTTCGATGGTGTCGTGGGTTTCGATACCGGCGTGGTACACGCTGCCGTCGGCGTTCTGGTAGATGTTCACCGAGTCGGTATCACCGAACAGGTTGTGCATGTCGCCAAGAATTTCCTGGTAGGCACCGACCAGGAACACACCCAGCAAGTAGTCTTCACCTGCGTTCAGCGCGTGCACCGGCAAGCTGGTCTCGATGCTCTGCTCGTCGACGTACTGGTTGATCTTGCCGTCGGAGTCACAGGTCAGGTCTTGCAGTACCGCACGACGCAGCGGCTCTTCGTCGAGACGGTGCAGCGGGATGATCGGCAGGACCTGGTCGATGGCCCAGGTGTCCGGCAGGCTCTGGAACACCGAGAAGTTGCAGATGTACTTGTCGGCCAGCTTGTCGTTGAGTTCGTCCAGCACCTGACGGTGGGAACGCTGGCGGGCCTTCAACGAATTGTGCAGGCGACGGCACACGGCGAAGTAGCACTGCTCGGCCAAGGCTTTCTCGGCCAGGGTCAGCTTGCCGTCGGCGTACTGGGAGGCAATATCACTCATGTAGTGCGTGGCGCGCCAGTAGGTTTCGGTGACCATCTCGATGTCGGTCGGACCCAGCAGGTCCACCAGCCACTGCACGGTTTCCGGCAGCGCTTCCTTGTTCTCGATCTGCGGCACGTCGTCGTTGTGTTTCTCGACGTCGGTCACCTGGATCACCAGCATGGCGTGGTGCGCGGTCAGGGAGCGGCCGCTTTCGGAGAAGATGTTCGGGTGCGGCAGGCTCTGCGCATCGCAGAACTCCTTGAGCATCCCGACCACGACGCCCGCGTAGTCGTCCATGTCGTAGTTGATCGAACTGGCGTTACGCGAGTGTGTGCCGTCGTAGTCCACGCCCAGGCCACCGCCGACGTCGATGTGGTCCACCGGCAGGCCGAGGTTGCGCAACTCGCCGTAGTAACGGATCGCTTCCTTGAAACCGTGCTGGTAGTCCGCCAGGTTGGCGATCTGCGAACCCATGTGGAAGTGCAGTAGGCGAATGCCCTGGTCCAGGCCGGCTGCGCGGAAACGCTCGACCACCGACAGCAGTTGCGCCGCCGACAGGCCGAACTTGGATTTCTCGCCGCCGGTGTCCGCCCACTTGCTCGAGGCCAGGGATGACAGGCGCACGCGCAGGCCGACCTGAGGCTTGACCTTGAGCGAGTTGGCTTCTTCGATCACCAGGCCGACTTCGGATTCTTTCTCGATCACGATGAACACGTTGTGACCGAGCTTCTGGCCCATCAACGCCAGGCGAATGAATTCGCGGTCCTTGTAGCCGTTGCAGACGATGGTGCCGCCCTTCGGCGCCAGTGCCAGCACTGCCAGCAGTTCAGGCTTGGACCCGGCTTCCAGGCCGATGGAAACGTTCTGGGTGGCGATGATGTTCTCGATCACCGCTTCCTGCTGGTTCACCTTGATCGGGTACAGCGCGGTGTACTTGCTCTGGTATTCCAGGCGCTCGATGTTCGAATCGAACGCGCCGGTCAGCTGACGCACGCGGTCTTGCAGGATGTCCGGGAAACGGACCAGCAACGGCAAGGACAGGCCGCTTTTGCGCAGCTGGTCAACTTGCTCGTACAGGTCGATAGGCGAGCTGCTCGGACCGTTCGGACGAACTTCGACGCGACCGGCGTCATTGATCGCGAAATACCCGGCCCCCCAATGGCGAATCCCGTAAACACTGCGGCTGTCCGCAACTGTCCATTGGCTGCCATCGTCTTTGCGTGTGCGTCGTACGGACATCGAAGTCCCCTATAAAGAAGTCATAGTGCGTCGCCTGGGTTCAGGCCGGCGCAGTCTAAAGAATGAAAATGACGGTTCGTCAACGAGGCAATAGACCCCGCCGACCGCAGTGAGTTTAGAAACCGGTCATGAACAGGCTCTGTGAAAACCATGTAGACGATGCCGGACCTGAATGTCATCAGGACCGGATCAAGCCGAGGGTGGTTTTCACAGAGGCTGCTAGCCGCCGGACTTCTTCGCCTTGAAACCGAGCTTGATCAGTTCTGCCAAGAGTAGCTCGACATGATCACCCTGGATTTCGATGACACCGTCTTTCAGCGCCCCACCGGTACCGCAACGTTTCTTCAACGTCGTGGCCAGGTCCTTGAGCGCGTCTTCAGCCAATGGCACGCCGGTGATGGTGGTCACCGTCTTGCCGCCACGGCCCTTGCTTTCGCGACGCACGCGAGCGATGCCGTCGCCGGCCGGGATAACGGTCTGTTTGCAGATGCAGGCGTCCACCGGTTTACTGCATTCCGGGCAATGACGACCTGCGTCGGTGGAAAATACCAGGCCGCCCAGGGCGGCGAAGGATGCGGCTTTTTTGGCCACCGGCAATCCTCTTCGGAGGACAAAGACTGGTCGCAGCACTTGGGAAGGCTATCGACCGCGAAGCCCCACTCAGGCAGGGGCAGCGCTACTGAACCGGATGCCCTACAAAAAGGAGCGCCGGTTCAGTTTAAAAAGGTCGCGCAGTGTAACGGCAAAAACGCCGATTGCTAAGAGCCAATCGGCGCCAATTTATAGCTGTTTTGCGACGTCGATCCGGCGTGAGCGCAAATAGCGCTTCAACGCGGCCAGAGAGTCCGGGCAATAAGGCTTTTGCTCGATTTCCAGCATGACCTGATCGATGGGGATAAAGCGCGCTTCGAGCACCTCTTCCGGTTGCAGGATCAACGGGCCGTCCCACACCGCCGAGAACGCCGAACACCACAGGCGATTGCCGGTGTCCTCGAAGAAAAAGTGGTCATGGGCGGTCAGCTCCACGCCACTCACGCCCAGTTCTTCCTCCAGCTCCCTTGCCGCCGACTCGGCGTAGGTTTCACTGGCGAGCACCATGCCCCCCGCCGCCACGTCCCAGTAACCGGGATAGATCGCCTTGCTCAGGGTGCGCCGGTGCACGCACAGTTCGCCAGCGGAGTTGAACAACATAATGTAGGTGCCGCGCCCGATCAGCCCGCGCTCGCGCAAATCGGAACGGACCAGGGCGCCGAGCAGGTTGTCCTGCTCGTCGACCCAGGCGATCTGTTCGGCATCGGAGGCCGCACGATGCGCAGCCTCCCTTGCATTATCGACCATGACTCAGCCCTGATTGAGCAATTGACGCAAATCGATCACCGCGGCGTTGGCCCGGGAAATGTAGTTGGCCATGACCAACGAGTGGTTCGCCAGTACGCCGAAGCCGCTGCCGTTGAGGATCATCGGGCTCCACACCGGCTCCTGCGACGCTTCCAGTTCACGAATGATCTGGCGCACGCTGACCGTGGCGTTCTTCTTGGCCAGCACATCGGCGAAATCGACTTCGATGGCGCGCAGCAAGTGCGACAAGGCCCAGGCCTGGCCGCGAGCTTCGTAGAACACGTTGTCGATCTGCAGCCATGGAGTTTCGACGATTTCCTCATCGACTTGCGGCGCCACACCCGGCGTCACCACCTCGGTCTTCAGCGCAGTGTTGAGCTTGACCCGGCCGACACTGGCCGACAGCCGTTGCGACAGCGAGCCCAGACGGGTGCCGACGTCACCCAGCCAGTTGTTCAGGTTGTCGGCGCGGGCATAGAACAACGCGCTCTTCTGGTTCGGATCGGACAGGCGCGCCTGATAGCGGCTCAGGGAATTGATGCCTTCCTGGTACTCGGACTCACTGGACGGCAGCACCCAGCTCTTGTTGTCGAAGTTGAAACGCGGCTCGGCCTTGGCCAGGTCGGCATCTTCGGCGGACTGCGACTGCGAACGGGCGAAGTCTTTACGCAGTGCGCGGCTCAGGTCGCGGACCTGAACCAGCACGCCATATTCCCAGCTCGGCATGTTGTCCATCCACAGGCCTGGCGGGAATCGGTCGTTGGAGATATAGCCGCCCGGCTTGGTCAACAAGGTGCCAGCGACGGTCTTGAGGGTTTCCACCGTGGTGTAGCCGACAACCATCTGCTTGCCTTCTTTCTCGGCCGCCAGTTGAGCGGTTTGCTGGACCGGGAACAGCGCCGGCTCCTGGCTCCAGTACCAGCCCAGGACACTCGCCACCAACAGGTAGATGCCCAGCAGAGTGGCCAGCGCCCGGCTGAACAACAGACCGCCCAGATAACTGCGGGTCTCCGACTTCGGTTCAGCGGCACGTTCAGGCGCACTGTCTGTGCGGTTCTTCCAGTCCAGCATGGCGATATCCTTTCAAGCTCTTGAGTTCAACGGTTCGACCACAACCATACAACAACGCGCCTTGGCCCGGCACCCGCCATCGCACCGATGCGGAAAATTACCGGGCTTGCGGATCAAACGAGTGCCTGTGCACCCGACGTCGCCGCAGCCATCGAAATCCACCCCTAATGGTTTGGATTGCCAGGCTAAGGGAATCCCCGACCCCCTGAAACCCAAAAAAACGTGCCGATCAGCACCGGCAAAAAATCATGAATGGCCGGTTGTCAGCCACTTGCCCATTTCCACCTCATACCCGCCAAGTGCCCTGATTCAAGCACTTCGCCCCCTGTAAACCGCGACTAGAAAGGCTCGAACAAGACCGCTCAGTCACAAACTGAATGAAGTCACATTGCAGATTATTGACGTACAGCACTCATGCAATGGAAAAGTGGTGCTAGCATAGAGCCACCACTCGACCTCAGTGTGCACCCTAACTAGTAGTCAGGATATGACCGAGCCAGAAGACCCCAGCCGCGAGCGCCTCAAGCACCACTTTGCCCAGCGGGTAATTCATCAGGCTCGTCAGATTCTTGAGATATGGCAGCGCCTGCAACGCAGTGAGTGGTCCACCGCCGACCTTTCGGAACTGAGCGAGGCCAATCTGCGCCTGCTGCGTTTCGCCGAGCGTTTCGAACAACCGGAACACACGCAACTGGCACGCCACATCGGTCAGTCCCTGGAGGCGGTCGACGCCAATCGCGGACGCCTGAGCAGCGGCCTGATCACCGACCTCAATCGCTTGATGCAGCGCCTGTCACGCACCGGCCTGCGCCATGGCGACCAACTCGATCAAACCTTCCTGCCACCGCTGCGCAAGCCCATCTACGTGATGCTGCAGGATCACGACCGTGCCGAGCGTCTGGCTAAGCAGCTGGAGTTCTTCGGCCTCAGCGCCCAGTCCCTGGACAGCGTAGATGCGTTTCGCTCATCGATGGTCGAGCGCCTGCCGGCCGCGATTGTCATGGACGTGGATTTCAGTGGCACCGGCGTCGGCCTGAAGCTGGCTGCCGAAGCCCAGGAAGGCCTCGATCATCAGCTGCCGCTGCTGTTCTTCAGCCTGCACGAAACCGATACCCCGACCCGCCTGGCCGCCGTGCGTGCCGGTGGCCAGGAGTTCCTCACCGGCACCCTCGAAGCGTCGAGCCTGCTGGAGAAGATCGAAGTCCTGACCTGCGTCGCCCAGTACGAGCCTTATAAAGTGCTGATCATCGACGACTCCCGCGCGCAGGCCCTGCATACCGAGCGCCTGCTCAACAGCGCCGGGATCGTCACCCGGACCTTGATCGAGCCGATCCAGGCCATGGCCGAACTGGCGGACTTCCAGCCGGACCTGATCATCCTCGACATGTACATGCCGGCCTGCACCGGTACGGAACTGGCCAAGGTGATTCGCCATAACGACCGTTACGTCAGCGTACCGATCATTTACTTGTCGGCCGAAGACGACCTGGACAAGCAACTCGACGCCATGAGCGAAGGCGGCGATGACTTCCTGACCAAACCGATCAAGCCCCGACACCTGATCACCACCGTGCGCAACCGCGCAGCGCGAGCACGCAACCTCAAGGCACGGATGGTCCGCGACAGCCTCACTGGGCTGTACAACCACACGCACATTCTGCAATTGCTCGAAGACTGCTCGTTCCGCGCCCGCCGCGAAAGCAAGCCGCTGAGCTTTGCCATGCTCGACATCGACCACTTCAAACGGGTCAATGACAGCCACGGCCACCCCATGGGCGACCGGGTGATCAAGAGCCTGGCGCTGTTTCTCAAGCAACGCCTGCGCAAAACCGACTTCATCGGCCGCTACGGTGGTGAGGAATTCGCCATCGTCATGCCGGACACCGATATCGACGCGGCCTACAACGTGCTCAATGAAATCCGTCAGCGCTTTGCCGAGATTCACTATCCTGCGCAACCCGAGGATCTGTGGTGCACCTTCAGCGCCGGAGTGGTTGAGCTTTGCGAAAGCTCCGACAGCCTGATGATGGCCAGCCAGGCGGACGAAGCGCTGTATCGCGCCAAACACGGCGGACGCAATCGCGTCCAGGCTGCGCGGACGTCAAAGCAAAGTGCCACTTTTTTATCGGAATCGACCGATACGGTCATAACCCTGTAACAGAAACGCAATAACTTCAGGCACTTACCATTTCTGCCGTTGGTAGTCCGTAATGCGCCTGAAGCTGCTGACCAATCTCAATACCCTCCTTCTGGTGGCCGTGTGCGTGGCCCTCGGCGCTACGCTGTGGTGGTCCCAAAAAGCCCTCGAGCGTCCGTATCTATTAATGGAGCGCTACCTGGGCCTGTCGCAGCAGTTTCAGAATGACGTCGCCCGCAGCGTCGAGGATTACCTGGGCAGCGGCGACGCGCTACGCTTGAGCAGTGCCGCCCAAGGCATCGACAGCCTGAAAAAAGAACTCGACGAATTGCCGCCGGCCCTGGCCGAGACATTGCGCCCCAGCCTGTCGACCCTTGAAGAATTCAGCAAAACCGACCTGCTGGCCGCCGGCAAACTGGCGGGCGATCCGCAGGCCTTGCTGCTACAGGCCGAGCGCGAGCTGGGGGCCAGTCTCGATCAGCTCAGCCAGTACGCCAGTGGCAATGCGGCCTACCTGACGCCGCTGCTCACGGCATCGCAACATTTGGGGAAATTGTCCCTGGCCCGGGACAAACTGGTCAGCAGCGGCCGCAGTGAACTGGCCGCCGATGTCGAACGCGAAGTGGCCAACATCCGCACCCAGGCAGAGAAACTCGACGCCCTGCCTTTGCTGGGCGTAACCACCAGCAGCGAATCGATCACCGATGATTTCGCCTCGATGATGGGCCTTGAGACAAAGGAAAAAGCCGTTGCCGAAGATGCCGGCGTCGGCCTCAAGCGCGAGTTCAACAGCCTGCTCACCCGCTACCCGGCCGAGCTCTCGCGCACTCGCGATCAGATCCGCAAACGCGCCGACCTCAGCGCGGCGACCCACCTGAAAATCGCCGACGTGCAACAGGCCATTGCCGGGCTGGAACCGGTAGTGCGCGCCCAGCACGGGCAGATCCAGAGTGAAGTGCGGCTGATGCAAGGCGTGATGATCGGCTTGATTCTGTTGATCGCCCTGCTGATCGACACCCTGCAGCGCAAACTGGCGCGGACCCTGACCAACCTCGCCCCGGCCCTCTCGACCTGGGCCGAAGGCGACTTCAGTCGCGACATTCAACTGGGCAACACCAACCGCGAATTGCATGACATTGAAGCCTCGCTCAACCGCTTGCGCGCCTATCTGGTGGACCTGGTGGGGACCATTCGCCGCAATGCCGAGCAGGTGGCCGGCAGCAGCCGCACCCTGGCCGACCTGAGCAACGACCTGCATGAAGGTGCCGAGCATCAGGCCGGCGACACGGCACTGATCCGCGACTCCCTCAGCGAACTGGAAGCGACCATTCAACAAGTCGCCGGCGACGCCAGCCAGGCCGCCGACGCCAGCCGCCACGCCGGCCTGGCCGTGGAGCACGGACAGAAAGTCATCGGCCTGAGCCTCACCGGCCTGCATGCGCTGGTGGATGAAGTGCAAGGCAATGCGCAAATGATCGAACACCTGGCCGAAGAGTCGGCCACCATCGGCGGCGTGTTGACGGTGATCCGCTCGATTGCCGACCAAACCAACCTGCTGGCCTTGAACGCCGCCATCGAGGCGGCCCGGGCCGGGGAAATGGGCCGAGGCTTTGCAGTGGTGGCCGAAGAGGTGCGCTCACTGGCGCAACGTACCGCCGGGGCCACGGCAGAAATCCAGACGCTGATCGCAGGGCTGCAAACCGCGGCTCGGCAATCGGTGGAAGGCATGCGCGCCCAGGTCGAACACGCCGAAGCCACGGCCAGCCAGGCACAGGCTGCAGATGGCGCACTGGATAAAATCGTCGGGGCGATCCAGACCATTTCCGATACGGCAGTACGCATCGCCGATGTCACGGCCCAGCAAAGTGGCGCTGTCAGCGAGATCCGTGACCACAGCGAGCGGATTCACCAGTTGGGTGGGGATAACCTGCTGCGCATTGGCAAAGGGCGTGAGCAAGGGGAGAACTTGCTGGTGCTGGGTGGGCGACTGCATACCGCCGTTCAAGCCTTTCGCGTCTGATCCACCGCTATCGCGGGCAAGCCCGCTCCCACAGGGTAGGGAGTGTTCACAGATCTTGTGAGCACCATCAATACTTGTGGGAGCGGGCTTGCCCGCGATGACGTCAGATCAATCACCACACATCCTTGGCTCTGCACACTGCACTGCCGTCCGCTATCATCCCCCCAATTCCGATACGCGAGATCGTCATGCGCCGTTTGCTTTGCCTGCTGTTTTTAGTGTTCGCCCTGCCGGCCAGCGCCACTGGCTTGCTGGAAAACCGACCCAGCTCAAGCCTGGGCTCGATCAACAACAGCGCCGACTTCCTGCCGGTGCGCGAAGCTTTCCAGCTGAGCCTGGTAGACAGCACACCGCAATCGATCAAGCTGCGTTTCGTCGCCACCGAAGGTTATTACCTCTACCGCCACCGCTTTCAATTTCGCGCCGATCCGGCCGATGTTGTCCTCGGCGCGGCGAAACTGCCTGACGGCCAGAAAAAGCACGATGAATACTTCGGCGATGTCGAGGTCTACCACGGCATTCTCGACGTCGAGTTGCCGCGCACCGACCAACGCGCGTTCACCCTGGCCGTGACCTATCAGGGATGCGCCGACAAAGGCCTGTGCTATCCGCCGGAAACCGAGCGCCTGAGCATCGACGGCATCGACGGCATCGACGGTAGCGGCGCTCCGGCGACGGCTTATCCATGGAACTGGCGCGAACTGGCGTTGTTCTTCCTCGCGGGCCTGGGCCTGACGTTCACGCCATGCGTGCTGCCTATGCTGCCGATCCTGTCCGGCGTGGTGCTGCGCGGTCAGGTCGGTGGCTGGCGCGGTTTCAATCTGTCGCTGGCCTATGTGCTGCCGATGGCCGCCTGCTTTGCCCTGCTCGGAGCCCTGATGGGCCTGTTCGGTGCCCAGCTCAATCTACAGGCGCGACTGCAATCGGCCTGGGTGCTGGTGCCGTTCGCGATGTTTTTCGCCGTGTTTGCCTTGGCGATGTTCGGCGTCTTCGAACTCAAGTTGCCGCATGCCATCAGCAGTCGCCTGGACCGCATCGCCGGCCGCACCGAAGGCGGGTCACTGTGGGGCGCCGCGGTGTTGGGCGTGGTCTCCAGTTTGCTGGTTTCACCCTGCGTTTCGGCGCCATTGGCCGGGGCGCTGCTGTACATCAGCGCCAGTGGCGATGCGCTGGGCGGCGGTTTGAAACTGTTCATGCTCGGCCTCGGCATGGGCGCACCGCTGTTGCTGGTGGCCACCGGTGGCGCAGCCTGGCTGCCGAAAAGCGGTCCGTGGCTGGTGTACGTGAAAAACGCGATTGGTGTGTTGTTGCTCGGGTTGGCCGTCGGCCTGCTCAGCCGCGTTCTGCCGGGTCAGGTCACCTTGTTGCTGATCGGCTTGCTGGCCGGCGGTGTCGGCTTGTTCATGGGGGCGCTGGAGTTCGTCTATAAACCACCGCGCAAACGCCTGGGCCAATTGCTCGGCATGTTCCTGCTGTTTTACGCGCTGGCCTGCTGGTACGGCGCCTTCAGCGGCCAGACCGACCCGTTCAACCCGATCGGCCAGCCCCGTATCGTTGCCAACAGCGGCCCCGCGCCAAACACCAGCACCTGGCAAACCGTGAGCACGCCGGCCGATCTGGACCGCGCACTCGCCGACGCACGCTCATCCGGCACACCGCTGCTGCTCGACTGGTACGCCGACTGGTGCATCAGTTGCAAAGTCATCGAGCATGAGGTGCTGGACGACCCTGTCGTCATCGAACGCCTCAAGGGCTACCGGCTGATCCGCTTCGACATCACCGCCAGCAACGCCGAGCAACGCGCCCTGCTCGACCGCTACCAGTTGTTCGGTCCTCCGGCGCTGATGTTTTTCGGCAAGGACGGTGTCGAACGCGCCGAAGTGAGGGTGATCGGCGAGATCAACGCCAAAGACTTCGCCGAACGTGTAACCAGGGCGAATGACCATATTTAATCAAGCAGTCATATATTTCGCGCAAACATCGGTCATCGTGCTGGCTATTGCAGAGAACTGGACAGTCATAAAGGCTTTGCGGCATAGTCGCCGGGTTCTGACAATTGCTCACAGATAACATAGGAACCGCCGATGGCGACGCTACTCGTTCTGCACGGACCCAACCTGAACCTGCTCGGCACTCGTGAACCGGGCACCTACGGCGCCACGACGCTGGCGCAGATCAACCAGGACCTGGAACGCCGTGCCCGCGAAGCCGGTCACCATTTGCTGCACCTGCAAAGCAACGCCGAGTACGAATTGATCGACCGCATCCACGCTGCCCGCAGCGAAGGCGTGGACTTCATTTTGATCAACCCAGCAGCTTTTACACATACAAGTGTCGCATTACGTGACGCGCTGCTGGCGGTGAGCATCCCATTCATCGAAGTGCATTTGTCTAACGTGCACAAACGAGAACCTTTCCGCCATCACTCTTACTTCTCCGACGTAGCGGTGGGAGTGATCTGCGGCCTTGGCGCCAGCGGTTATCGACTGGCCCTGGAGGCCGCCCTGGAACAGCTTGAACAACAAGTTAACCGCCCCTGACCGACCCTTGGGAGTTGATGATTCATGGATATCCGTAAAGTTAAGAAACTGATCGAATTGCTGGAAGAGTCCGGCATCGACGAGCTCGAGATCAAGGAAGGCGAAGAGTCCGTACGCATCAGCCGTCATAGCAAGACCCCGGCTCAGCAGTACTACGCGCCAGCTCCAATGCATGCTCCGGTTGCCGCGCCTGTCGCTGCCGCCGCTCCGGCTGCTGCTGCACCTGCTGCTGCCGCCGCGCCAGCACTGAACGGCACCGTTGCCCGTTCGCCGATGGTCGGTACTTTCTATCGCAAGTCTTCGCCAAGCTCGCCGTCCTTCGTGGAAGTCGGCCAGACCGTGAAGAAAGGCGACACCCTGTGCATCGTTGAAGCCATGAAGATGATGAACCACATCGAAGCTGAAACCAGCGGTGTGATCGAATCCATCCTCGTCGAAGACGGCCAGCCGGTTGAGTACGACCAACCGCTGTTCACCATCGTTTGAACCGCGGAGAGCCTTTGATGACTGCGAAGTTGGAAAAAGTTCTGATCGCCAACCGCGGTGAGATCGCCCTGCGGATCCTGCGCGCCTGCAAAGAGATGGGCATCAAGACCGTCGCCGTTTACTCCAAGGCTGACAAGGAACTGATGCACCTGGGCCTGGCAGACGAATCCGTCTGCATCGGTCCGGCATCGGCCGCCCACTCCTACCTGCACATTCCGGCAATCATTGCTGCGGCCGAAGTGACTGGCGCCACCGCCATTCACCCGGGCTACGGCTTCCTTGCGGAAAACGCCGACTTCGCCGAACAGGTCGAGAACTCCGGCTTCGCGTTCATTGGCCCGAAAGCCGAAACCATTCGCCTGATGGGCGACAAGGTATCGGCCAAGCACGCCATGATCGCCGCCGGCGTTCCGACTGTTCCGGGCTCTGACGGCCCGCTGCCGGAAGACGAAGAAACCGCTCTGCGCATTGGTCGCGAAGTCGGTTACCCGGTGATCATCAAGGCCGCTGGCGGCGGCGGTGGTCGCGGCATGCGCGTTGTGCATAAAGAAGAAGACCTGATTTCCTCGGCCAAACTGACCCGCTCCGAAGCTGGCGCGGCGTTCGGCAACCCGATGGTCTATCTGGAAAAATTCCTGACCAACCCACGCCACGTGGAAGTTCAGGTACTTTCCGATGGCCAGGGCCACGCTATCCATCTGGGCGACCGCGACTGCTCGCTGCAACGTCGTCACCAGAAGGTTCTCGAAGAAGCGCCGGCACCGGGCATCGACGAGAACGCACGTGAGGAAGTACTCGCACGCTGCGTCAAGGCTTGCATCGATATCGGTTACCGTGGCGCAGGCACTTTCGAGTTCCTGTACGAAAACGGTCACTTCTACTTCATCGAGATGAACACTCGTGTCCAGGTAGAGCACCCGGTTTCAGAAATGGTCACCGGTATCGACATCGTCAAGGAGATGCTCAGCATCGCCGCCGGCAACAAGCTGTCGTTCACCCAGGATGACGTGGTCATCCGCGGTCACGCGCTGGAATGCCGGATCAACGCCGAAGACCCGAAAACCTTCATGCCGAGCCCGGGCACGGTCAAGCATTTCCACGCCCCAGGCGGCAACGGCGTTCGCGTCGACTCGCACCTGTACAGTGGTTATGCCGTTCCGCCGAACTACGATTCGTTGATCGGCAAGCTGATCACCTACGGCGCAACTCGCGACGAAGCCATGGCGCGCATGCGCAATGCGCTGGACGAGATCGTGGTCGACGGGATCAAGACCAACATCCCGCTGCACCGCGACCTGACCCGCGATGAAGGCTTCTGCAAAGGGGGCGTGAACATTCACTACCTCGAGCACAAGCTGGCTGGCGAGAAGCACTAAGCTTCGACCCCATCGACAAAGCCGCCTTCGGGCGGCTTTGTTGTATCTGGACATTACTGCGCACCGTATCTCTGTGGCGAGGGAGCTTGCTCCCGCTCGGTTGCACAGCAACCGCAAAACCATCAAGCCGGGCCAGACCAGACAGAACCGTGCCTGCCGTTTTGGGATCGCTTCGCGCTCCAGCGGGAGCAAGCTCCCTCGCCACAGGTCTTTCGTTCACACCTGAACTCTACCAACCCGGTCGTCATCTGCCCCGCGCTCGCGTAAACTTGCGTCCTTCTCGCAGCCCACCAGGCTGCAATCAATATTTTTCAAAGGTGCCCGCCATGCCTTGGCTGCAAGTACGTCTCGCCATCAGCCCAGAACAAGCCGAAACCTATGAAGACGCTTTCCTTGAAGTGGGCGCCGTGTCGGTGACCTTCATGGACGCCGAAGATCAGCCGATCTTCGAGCCGGAACTCAACACCACGCCGCTGTGGTCCCACACGCACCTGCTGGCCCTGTTCGAAGGCGGCACCGAGCCAGGCCCGGTACTGGCCCATCTGGAACTGCTGACCGGCAGCCCGCTGCCCGAGCACCACAGCGAAGTGATCGAAGACCAGGACTGGGAGCGCAGCTGGATGGATGGTTTCCAGCCAATGCAATTCGGCCAGCGCCTGTGGATCGTGCCGAGCTGGCACGCCGCACCAGAACCTGACGCGGTGAACCTGCTGCTGGATCCGGGCCTGGCGTTCGGCACCGGCACCCACCCGACCACCGCACTGTGCCTGGAATGGCTCGACGGTCAGGACCTGAAAGACTGCAACGTGCTGGACTTCGGCTGCGGCTCGGGGATTCTGGCGATCGCTGCCCTGTTGCTGGGCGCCAAAGAGGCCGTGGGCACCGATATCGACGTGCAGGCGCTGGAAGCCTCCCGCGACAACGCCGGGCGCAACGGTATCGCCGATGAACTGTTCCCATTGTATTTGCCGGAAGACCTGCCGCAGGTGCAGGCCGACGTGCTGGTGGCCAACATTCTCGCCGGCCCTCTGGTGTCCCTGGCGCCACAGCTGTCCGGCCTGGTCAAGTCGGGCGGTCGCCTGGCGCTGTCGGGCATCCTCGCCGAACAGGGTGACGAAGTCGCTGCCGCCTACGCCAAGGACTTCGATCTGGATCCGATCGCCAATCGCGATGGCTGGGTGCGCATCACTGGCCGTCGGCGCTAGAATGATTGCCTGCATAATCCGGATCGCCGCATGACCGACAGCTTCGTCACCCAGTGCCCGCATTGCCAAACCAGCTTCCGCGTTAGCCATGCCCAATTGAGCGTGGCTCGCGGGGTAGTTCGTTGCGGCTCCTGCCTGCAGGTGTTCAATGCCGCCAGGCAGCTGCTTGAGCAGGCCGGCAAGGAAGCACCGGTCGCGATGCCGCTCCCGCCTGTGCAGCCTGAGGAACCCCCTGAGTCATCAGCGCCGCGCGCCATCAGCCAAAAGCAATGGAGCGCGACTGAACTGGACCTGGACAGCCTCGACCTCGACGAAGAGCTCGCCCGGCTCGAACAGCGGGAAATCCAGCCGACTACCGAACTCGGCCGCCATCGCGAGGACTCGCTGAGTGCCCGTCGCGACAGCAACGAGCATGACGACGAGGAGCCGTGGTCCGACAGCCTGTTCAGTGAGTCGGCGGCCGATCGCGCGCAACTCGACGAACCGCTCGACAGCCTTGAAACGCCAGAGCCGATGGTCGAACCGAGCAAAGCCTCGCGCACCGAACCTTCGCTGTCCCTGGAACCGGTTGATCTCGACGACGAACCGCAGCCACCCCATTTGCGACTGCACGACCCTCTCGATGCGCCGCTGAACCGCGAACGCCTGTCGGCCGCCGACGAGAGCGAAATCGACGACAACCTGCCCTCGATCGAACCGCTGCGCAAGCGACGCGAACGCAGCGAGCCGGGCGTGCGTGCCGAAGTGCTGCAAGACCTGACCGACGATCCGCTGCAACTGGACTGGCAAAAACGCCGCTCGCCCTGGGGCCGACGGTTGTTGTGGCTGCTACTGGTGCTGATTGCCGCTGGCGCCCTCGCCGGCCAGTACATCGCCTACCATTTCGACGAACTGGCGCGACAGGATCAATATCGCCCGTGGTTCCAGCAACTGTGCCCGCAAATCGGCTGCACCGTGCCCTCCAAAGTCGACATCGCGAAAATCAAGAGCAGCAACCTGGTGGTGCGCAGCCATCCCGAGTTCAATGGCGCCCTGGTGGTCGATGCGATCATCTATAACCGCGCGCCCTTCTCCCAGCCCTTCCCGCTGCTGGAACTGCGCTTCGCCGACCTCAATGGCCATCTGATCGCCAGTCGTCGCTTCAAGCCTGGCGAATACCTCAATGGCGATCTCGAAGGCATGGCGGAGATGCCTCCGCAAACGCCGATCCACATCGCCCTGGACATTCTCGACCCAGGTGCCAAGGCCGTGAACTACAGTCTGAGCTTTCACTCTCCGGAGTGAAACGCTTCATTGTTCCCGGATTAACGCCGGCTTTCTGACTGCCCCGGGCGAACCAAACCACGGGTAATAACAGAATAACTGTTCAGAATTTGTTCAATTCAGCCTTTATCCAGTCATCGAGAGCGGGTATCATGCCAACCCTTTTTCGAACTCTCATGATCCGGCCCCACAACAGGGAAGTCCTATGTCGGCGGTACGCATCGGCCCATACACATTACATAACAGCTTGATTCTCGCCCCCATGGCGGGAGTCACCGACCAGCCCTTTCGTCAGCTGTGCAAGCGCTTGGGTGCGGGACTGGTCGTCTCGGAAATGGTCACCAGCGACATGAGTTTGTGGAACACCCGCAAGTCGCGCATGCGCATGATCCACGAAGGTGATCCCGAGCCACGCTCGGTACAGATCGCCGGTGGGGACGCGCAGATGCTGGCGGACGCCGCCCGTGCCAACGTTGAAATGGGTGCGCAGATCATTGATATCAACATGGGCTGTCCGGCAAAAAAAGTCTGCAACAAGGCTGCCGGTTCCGCACTGTTGAAGGATGAACTCCTGGTAACCGAGATCCTGCAGGCCGTCGTGGCTGCGGTCGATGTGCCGGTTACCCTGAAGATCCGGACCGGTTGGGACCGGGACAACAAGAATGGCCTGACGGTGGCGAAGATCGCCGAGCAGGCAGGCATTACGGCGCTGGCGGTGCATGGCCGCACCCGTGCCGACCTGTACACCGGTGAAGCCGAGTACGACACCATTGCCGCGATCAAGCAAGCAGTGTCGATCCCGGTCTTCGCCAATGGCGATATCGATTCGCCGGAAAAAGCCCGGTACGTGCTCGACGCGACCGGTGCCGATGGCCTGTTGATTGGCCGGGCTGCCCAGGGGCGGCCATGGATTTTTCGCGAGATCGACCATTTCCTGCGTACCGGCGAGAAACTCCCGGCGTTGGAACTGATCGAGGTGGAACGCATTCTGCTAGAGCATCTGGCCGCCCTGCACGCCTTCTATGGCGATGTCATGGGCGTGCGCATTGCTCGAAAGCATGTGGGCTGGTATCTCGCAACCCTGCCGGGCGCCAGGGAGTTTCGCGCCCACTTCAATCGTTTGGATGGTACGGATACACAATGCGCCAACGTTCGGGCGTTTTTCGCCGAGCGTTACAAGAGCCTGACAGGGGACGGAGAGTGGGTGGCCGCATGACGATGATGACCGAGACTTTAGTGAGTGGAACAACACCCGTGAGCGACAACGTGAATTTGAAACAGCACCTCAATACGCCAAGCGAAGAAGGCCAGACCCTTCGCGGGAGTGTCGAGAAGGCGCTGCACAATTATTTCGCCCACCTTGAGGGCGCTGCCGTCACGGATGTGTACAACCTGGTGCTCTCCGAAGTCGAGGCCCCCCTGCTCGAGTGCGTAATGAATTACGTCAAGGGCAACCAGACCAAGGCCAGTGAGATGCTCGGGCTGAACCGGGGCACGCTGCGCAAGAAACTCAAGCAGTACGATTTGCTGTAAGCATTCAATCAAACCAGAAAGGCGCCCGCGTAAAACCGGTCGCCTTTTTTGCTGACTTCCTTTGCTTTTGATGGAAATTGAGATGACCGACCAGACTACCCGCCTGCCGATCCGCCGCGCCTTGATCAGCGTTTCCGACAAGACCGGGATCCTCGAATTCGCCAAGGAGCTTGAAGCCCTGGGCGTCGAGATCCTCTCCACCGGTGGGACGTTCAAGCTGCTGCAGGACAACGGCGTTGCCGCAGTGGAAGTCGCGGATTACACAGGCTTTGCCGAAATGATGGACGGCCGGGTGAAGACCCTGCACCCGAAAATCCACGGTGGGATCCTCGGTCGTCGCGGTATCGACGACGCCATCATGAACGAGCACGGCATCAGGCCGATCGACCTGGTAGCGGTCAACCTGTACCCGTTCGAAGCCACCATCAACAAGCCAGGCTGCGACCTGCCGACCGCCATCGAGAACATCGACATCGGTGGCCCGACCATGGTTCGTTCGGCAGCGAAAAACCATAAAGACGTGGCGATCGTGGTGAACGCCGGCGATTACGCCAACGTACTGGAAAACCTGAAAGCCGGCGGCCTGACCTACGCCCAGCGTTTCGACCTGATGCTCAAGGCCTTCGAACACACTGCCGCCTACGACGGCATGATCGCCAACTACATGGGCACCGTGAACCAGACGGCTGAAACCCTGAGCACCGAAGGCCGCAGCGAGTTCCCGCGCACCTTCAACAGCCAGTTCATCAAGGCCCAGGAAATGCGCTACGGCGAGAACCCGCACCAGAGCGCGGCGTTCTATGTTGAAGCCAAGCCTGCCGAAGTCGGCATCGCCACCGCGACCCAGCTGCAAGGCAAGGAACTGTCGTACAACAACGTGGCCGACACCGACGCCGCGCTGGAATGCGTGAAGAGCTTCGTCAAGCCGGCTTGCGTAATCGTCAAGCACGCCAACCCGTGCGGCGTGGCTGTCAGCCCTGATGCCGAAGGCGGCATCCGCAAGGCCTACGACCTGGCCTACGCCACCGACACCGAATCGGCATTCGGCGGCATCATCGCCTTCAACCGCGAACTGGACGCTGAGACCGCCAAGGCCATCGTCGAGCGTCAGTTCGTCGAAGTGATCATCGCTCCGTCGGTCAGCGAAGAGGCCCGCGCCATCGTCGCTGCCAAAGCCAACGTACGCCTGCTGGCCTGCGGCGAGTGGTCGGCTGACCGCGCTGCTGCCTGGGACTACAAGCGCGTTAACGGTGGCCTGCTGGTACAGAGCCGCGACATCGGCATGATCGGCGCCGACGACCTGAAAGTAGTGACCAAGCGCGCACCGAGCGAGCAAGAAATCCACGACCTGATCTTTGCCTGGAAAGTTGCCAAGTACGTCAAGTCCAACGCCATCGTCTACGCCAAGAATCGCCAGACCATCGGTGTCGGCGCCGGCCAGATGAGCCGCGTGAACTCGGCACGTATTGCGGCCATCAAGGCTGAGCACGCTGGCCTGCAGGTAGCCGGTTCGGTGATGGCTTCCGACGCTTTCTTCCCGTTCCGCGACGGTCTGGACAATGCGGCCAAGGCGGGCGTGACTGCCGTGATCCAACCAGGCGGCTCGATGCGTGATGCCGAAGTGATTGCTGCTGCCGACGAAGCCGGCATCGCGATGGTATTCACCGGCATGCGCCACTTCCGTCACTAATACGGCAACGGTCGCACTGACGCCGGCATCTGCTGCGTTGGAGCCCACCTCGATGATGCTCATTGCCAGAAGGCAACTCCGCTCATCGAGGTGGGCTCCGCTTTGCATCTACCGGCGTCATTGCAACCTCCCAGGGCGTGAAGCGCTTTGGGTCCTAAACAGAATTAGCGTCATCCGAGGTTTTTGAAATGAATGTTTTGATCATTGGCAGCGGTGGCCGTGAACACGCACTGGCCTGGAAAGTGGCTCAGGATCCGCGCGTGCAGAAGGTTTTCGTAGCTCCGGGCAACGCCGGTACCGCCATCGAAGCCAAGTGCGAGAACGTCGCCATCGACGTACTGGCGCTTGAACAACTGGCAGACTTTGCCGAGAAAAACGTTTCCCTGACCATCGTTGGCCCTGAAGTGCCACTGGTTGCCGGTGTTGTGGACCTGTTCCGCAGCCGCGGCCTGGATTGCTTCGGTCCGACCGCTGGCGCTGCGCAGCTGGAAGGTTCCAAAGCCTTCACCAAGGACTTCCTGGCTCGCCACAAGATCCCGACTGCCGACTACCAGAACTTCACCGAGATCGAGCCGGCCCTGGCTTATCTGCGTGAAAAAGGCGCTCCGATCGTGATCAAGGCCGATGGCCTGGCCGCCGGTAAAGGCGTGATCGTCGCCATGACCCTGGCCGAAGCCGAAGACGCCGTGCGTGACATGCTGGCGGGCAATGCCTTTGGCGATGCGGGTTCGCGCGTGGTCATCGAAGAGTTCCTGGACGGCGAAGAAGCCAGTTTCATCGTCATGGTCGACGGCAAGAACGTACTGCCGATGGCCACCAGCCAGGATCACAAACGCGTCGGTGACGGCGACACCGGTCCAAACACCGGTGGCATGGGTGCTTACTCCCCGGCGCCAGTGGTCACCGCCGAAGTGCACAAGCGCGTCATGGACCTGGTGATCTGGCCGACCGTGCGCGGCATGGCCGAGGAAGGCAACGTCTACACTGGTTTCCTGTACGCCGGTCTGATGATCGACAAGGCTGGTAACCCAAAAGTCATCGAATTCAACTGCCGCTTCGGCGACCCTGAGACCCAACCGGTGATGCTGCGCCTGCAGTCGAGCCTGGTGCTGCTGGTCGAGGCCGCCCTGGCCCAGGCGCTGGACAAAGTAGAAGCACAATGGGATCCACGCCCGAGCGTCGGCATCGTCCTGGCCGCTGGCGGCTATCCTGGTGACTACGCCAAAGGCGTGGCCATCAAGGGGCTGGATGCAGCCGCCACACTGGAAGGCAAAGTCTTCCACGCCGGTACTGCGCTCAATGACGGTCAAGTCGTAACGGCCGGTGGTCGGGTGCTTTGCGCCACGGCCATGGGTGCCAGCGTCGACGCTGCACAACAACAAGCCTACAAGCTGGCGGCTTCGATTGATTGGGAAGGCTGTTTCTATCGCAAGGACATTGGCTACCGCGCCATTGCCCGCGAGCGTGGCGAAAACCAGGAATAAGGTAAACACCGCGCCAGGCAATGAACACCGTTTATTGCCTGGCTATTCCGGCGCCGCGCATCGTTATATTCTGGCATCAACCTAACGAAGGGATTTCGCCGTGCGCTGGCTCAGGATTGCCATAAGCTTGACCGTCACGTTGCTGACCTTGCTCTGCATGCTACCGGCCCAGGCCGCGCAAGGCAGTGGCTGGGCGGTATTGCTCGACGAACAGGGCGATCTGCAACTGAGCGACATCCGCTCCGCACGCTACACCAATCAATTCAGCCCCATAGAACTCGACCGCATTACCGCAGCCGAACCCGATGGCGCGCTATGGTTGCGATTCAGGCTTGCACCGGGCAAACACGAACAATTGCTGCGGGTGTTCGCGCCTGACCTGCGTCAGTTCAACATGTACGTACTGGACGGCGACACGCTGATCGATCAATCCAGCACGGGCAACGAACGCCCCCAATCCGAGCGACCATTGCCCAGTAGCGACTTCATGCTGGCCCTGCCGCAAAGCGACAACCCTCTCGACGTATACCTGCGACTGGCCTCCGACCACCAGTTACGGCCCTATATCACCCTGCAATCGGCGATCATCTCGGCCGCCAACCAGAACCAGACGCTGGTCTATGGCCTGTTGTTCGGTTGCATCGCCATGCTGATCCTGCACAACCTCATCCGCTACACCTACACCCGCTCGCGCAGCGCCCTCTGGTTGGCGACGTGCGAAGGGTTGTTGATGCTCAGCCTGCTGTTGTTGCTGAACCTCGCCGGCCCCTGGCTTCCGGACTGGCATGCACTGCAAACGCCGGGGGCTTACCTGGCATTGATAATGACTGCGCCCTGCGGCCTGATGCTTGCCTATCGCTTCTTCGCCCCGCTCGGGCCGCATCCGCTGAACCGGTTGCTGCTTGGAGAGGTCCTGCTCATCACCGCCTGCGGGCTGATGCTGCTGTTCGTCAATACCTTGCCGCTGAACTTCATTACCTACGGCCTGGTAGCCCTGGCTGGCCTGACCATGCTGTTCATCAGCGCCTATCACTGGCAAAAAGGTTATCGCCCGGCTCGCTTCTTCGTGGCGGCCATGGTGGTGTTCAATCTTGGGACACTGGTCATCCTGCCCGCGCTGTTGGGGCTGACCCTGATCGAACCCCATGGCCTGATCACCACATTGCTGGCGTTCATCTGCATCAGCGGCCTGTTGATGAGCATTGCGTTGAGCGAGCGCCAGCGCCGCATCACCGAAGACCGCTTCAGCATCAGCCGTGACCTGGCGGCCAGCAACGCCGAGATCAACGCCAAGGCCGAGTTCCTGGCGAAGATCAGCCATGAGATCCGCACCCCGATGAACGGCGTCCTCGGCATGACCGAGCTGCTGCTGGGCACGCCGCTATCGGTCAAGCAACGCGACTATGTGCAGACGATCCACAGCGCCGGCAACGAACTGCTGACACTGATCAACGAAATTCTCGACATTTCCAAACTCGAGTCCGGACAGATCGAGCTGGACGATGTGCAGTTCGACCTCAACGCGCTGATCGAAGACTGCCTGAGCATCTTCCGCGCCAAGGCCGAGCAGCAAAACGTCGAGTTGATCAGCTTCATCCAGCCGCAAGTGCCGCGGGTGATCAGCGGTGACCCTACACGCTTGCGCCAGACGCTGTTGAGCCTGCTTGAAAACGCCCTGAAAAAAACCGATGAAGGTGAAATCCTGATCGTCGTGGCGCTCGACGAGCGCAACACCAAACCACGCCTGCGCATCGCCGTGCAGGACAGCGGCGAGCCCATGGACGCCGAAGAACGCGACGCCCTGATGCACACCGAACTGCACAGCCGGCATTTTCTTTCGGCCACCCAGTTGGGCGGCAACCTGGGGCTGGTGATTGCCCGCCAGCTGATCCGCTTGATGCAGGGTGAATTCGGAATCAAGAGCGGCAACAACCAGGGCAGCACCCTGTGGCTGACCCTGCCGCTGGACCCGGATCGCCTCGAACACCCGACCTCCGACCTCGACGGCCCACTGCAGGGTGCGCGGGTATTGGTGGTGGACGACAATGACACCTGTCGCAAGGTGCTGGTGCAGCAATGCAGCGCCTGGGGCCTGAACGTCAGCGCCGCGTCTTCCGGCAAGGAAGCGCTGGCCCTGCTGCGCACCAAGGCTCATTTGCGCGATTACTTCGATGTGGTCCTGCTGGACCAGAACATGCCAGGCATGACCGGCATGCAACTGGCGGCCAAGATCAAGGAAGACCCGAGCCTGAACCATGACATCCTGCTGATCATGCTCACCGGCATCAGCAACGCACCGAGCAAGATCATCGCGCGCAACTCCGGGATCAAGCGCATCCTCGCCAAGCCGGTGGCCGGCTACACCCTCAAGACTACCCTGGCCGACGAACTGACCCAGCGCAACAAAGGGCTCGTCGCGACCCAGCCCGTACCAAGCGGCCCGGCTTTGCCGATCAAGGTCCCCTGCGACTTCCGCATTCTGGTGGCTGAAGACAACAGCATCTCGACCAAGGTGATCCGCGGCATGCTGAGCAAGCTCAATCTGCAACCGGATACCGCCTGCAACGGCGAAGAAGCCCTGCAGGCGATGAAAGCCCAGCGTTACGACCTGGTGCTGATGGACTGCGAAATGCCGATCCTCGACGGCTTCTCGGCCACCCAGCAATTGCGCGCCTGGGAAGTCGGCAACCAGCGGGTTCGCACCCCTGTGGTGGCGTTGACCGCCCATATCCTTGCCGAACACAAAGAGCGTGCGCGCCAGGCTGGCATGGACGGACACATGGCCAAGCCGGTGGAACTGTCGCAGTTGCGCGAACTGATCGAGCACTGGGTTGCCCAGCGTGACCAGCAGAATCGCACGACAACCCAAACGTCCTGAGCCGACAGACTTCGCAACCCCTGATAGACTCCCCCCTCGACTTCCCTCGCCAGTGAGCCCGGCACCATGCTCCATGTGTTGTTCAGCGTTTATCTGAAGATGCTGGTGCTCTATAGCCCATTCTTCGTGTTGTCCTGTTTCATCAGCCTGACCCGTGGTTATTCGCGCAAGGAACAGCGTCGACTGGCCTGGAAAGTAGCGGTCGCCACCCTGGTCTCCAGCGTTCTGCTGTACTTGTTCGGACGGGTGATTTTCAGCGTGTTCGGCATTACCGTGGACGCATTCCGCATTGGCGCCGGCAGTGTGCTGTTCATCTCGGCGCTGGGCATGGCACAAGGCAAATCGGCGGTACAGACCGACAACGTGCAGCAGGATGTCACCATCGTTCCGCTGACCATCCCGCTGACAGTCGGTCCCGGTACGATCGGCGCCTTGCTAGTGATGGGCGTGAGCCAGCCGCACTGGGACGACAAGCTCACGGCCATTGTCAGCATTGCCCTGGCCAGTTTTACCGTGGGCGTGGTGCTGTTTTTGTCCGGCCGCATCGAGCGCATTCTCGGCGACCAGGGGCTACAGATCGTCAGCCGATTGATGGGGTTGTTCGTGTGCGCACTGGCGGCGCAGATCATCTTCACCGGGGTGAAGGGTTATCTGGTGCCTTGAACATAAAGCACTCCGGTTCTGGCAAATCGTGGGGCTAGCGGACTCGAAGCATCCAGGATGTCGCCGTGTGCCTCATCGCTGCACGGCGCCTGCTTCGTACTCCTCGCACCATTGATTCAAACCGTTTAACCCTTCCCCTTCTACACCCCTACAGGTTTCAAACAGACCAAAGACTATCAGCCTCTGAACCGGCTTGATTGAGTTCACTGCCTGCGACGCACAAATCTTTTAGCCAACACTTCTTTCCGATTCTGCGCCAGGATAAATTCGACATCATTTTTTACTTCAGCGTAAGCAGCAGGATTAAAGGCGAGAAAGTTGGAGCCCTGGTAAATATCGAGACTTGCAATTTTCAAATCCAAAAACAAAACCCCACCACCCACTTGATCTCCGACATGATTAACGGATGAAAACGAAACCATAACCAATCCGTTTTTCGTTTGCTCGCAAGGCAGCAAGGCCAGCTTTATACCCTTGGCCTTGGTAACTTCATAGTTGAAAACCTTGATTGTTTCAGGCTCTTTTTCCAATGCTGACAATGTGCTGTCGGCGACGGCACTTAGCACGGTCGCACCGGGAATGGCAGCTTTTGCCGCTTCAACGCCCGCCTGGATAATAGAGGTGACAACATTTTTCATTGTCCCGCTACCAGACCTTTTTTTGTATTCGATACTCGCGTTGATGGGAACAGAACACCCCATATCCTCCATGCACTGGAGAAAGGCTCGGTGCCAGGCGGCGGGGCTATGACTGTCTTTAGTCTCGCGATCGGCCTCCAACTTCGAAAACTTTATGAGGTTTTCGATAATCGTCATATTTTCAAGCGAAATATTATCGCCATAACCAATGAGCGTATTGCCCAAAACCAAAGCATCCAATTCCTTGGTAGGACTCGAATCGTTCAATGCCTTGGGTGAACTCGACGCAGTGGTCGACATTAACGCTTTTGCACGAGGAGCACTGCTCAACAACGCCTTTGACCTGGCAAGACGCGCCTTCCCAATATCGGTGCATTGTTTATGAGTGACAAAACCTTCTACGATTTCCATATCGAACTACTCCTTTTAAATTCGTTTAAGTCTCCTGCAGAGACAAAACGAATCTAAATCACCCCAACTCTGCTATCAAACCCGATTGAATGTCGACATATGTAAGCACCCATCAACCATGCAGCAGTTGTCGAGCCGCTCAGCCCGAACAACACTGCACCAAACAGTGATATTAAATTAGTTAATATCGCTTAATTTATCACCATAACTACGCGGCGTATAAACCCACGGCATTCCTTGGGAGCGATGAAACACGCGAGTCGTGGATGAACCAATCAACACCATGGTCCGCATGTCGACCTGGTCTGGAGTCAATTGAGAAAGCGTCGTCACGCGTAGTGTCTGCCCCGGGCGTCCGACATCACGCCCTAGCACAACTGGCGTTTCAGGTGCGCGATGCTGAGCGACGATCTCCAGCGCACGCCCCAATTGCCAAGGTCGGGAACGCGAGATCGGATTGTAGAACGCCATTGCCAGATCAGCTTGCGCTGCCAGATCCAGACGTTTTTCAATGATCGACCAGGGCTTGAGGTTATCCGACAGCGACAGCACACAGAAGTCATGACCCAGCGGCGCACCAGCCTGGGCGGCCGTCGCCAGCGAGGCGGAAACCCCCGGCAAAATCTCGAGATCGACGTTGTGCCAATGGACGTCGGTGGACTCGTGCAGCGCCTCAAGCACCGCCGCGGCCATGGCGAAAACACCCGGATCACCTGAAGAAACCACCACCACCGAACGCCCTTGGGCCGCCAACTCGAAAGCGTGACGGGCGCGCTGCATCTCTTCGCGGTTGTCGGTGCAATGCAGCACCTGATCGTCGCGAAACGGCCCGGCCATGCGCACGTAGGTTTCGTAGCCCAATACATCGTTGGCGCGGGCCAGTTCAGCCTTCACGGCCGGCACCATCAGTTCGGCGGCCCCCGGCCCGAGGCCGATCACCGCCAGCCGTCCACGCGGGCGGCCGATCTGCAACGGGTCCAGCGGCTGGTCTGCGACTGCAATGGCAACAGTGTCGTTACCAAGCATGGAAACGGGCCGACCCATGGCAGTACGCAGACGTTCGCCAAGTAACTGCCCTGCGTGGGCAAAGCGCAACGGCACGCCCAGTTCAAGTGCTGCCTCACGCAACGCCGGATTGGCCATTTCGGTATCGGCGGCCAACAGGCAGGCCAGCGACTGCACGGCAATTCTTACCTGATGCAACGCCTCGCGCACCGCCTCTGCGACGTTCACCAGGCCAGCGTCCACGGCGACCACCACATTGCGCGGGTAGATCAACAATTCGTTGGCCGCAGGTGCCCGTTCGGCATGACCGACATGAACCGCCAGTCGGGCCAGCGCGTCTTCGGGCAATTGCGCCTGCGCCAACCACGGGGCCTCACCCTCAATACGCACCGTTTCGCCGGCGAGCAGATCGGAAACGAAACGCTTGCCCAGTTCCAGGTCGCCAAGGGCATAACCACTGGGCGGGTTGAGCAGGCACGTGCCGAAACGCAACTCGCCGCTGGTGGTGATCGCCGCCGCGACTTCCAGCGTGGCGGCAATCTCCCGCGCCATCACGTTTACTCCGCCAAGACCACCCAACAGTGGAACCACGGCGCTGCCGTCTTCGGCCACTGCCAATACCGGTGGTTCGGCGCCTTTTTCCAGCAGCAAGGGCGCCAGCGTGCGGATCACGATCCCGGCCGCGCACAGGGCAATGATCGGTGCACCCTGTTGATAGAGCTCGCGCAGGGTCGCACCGAATTCGTGATAGACCCGATCCGCGCCTTCGACCCGTTCGGCCAGGCCGTGGATCAGGGCGTCGGGATACAGCTGCTGAATGCTGCGTGCGGTAGCGAGGCTGCCATTGCCAAGAATGACAATCGCCGGAACTGGACGGGTCATCAGCCTTGCCACCTTTCGCCGGGAACGATGATCAGCGAGAAATACGGCGAGGACATCGGCTCGACCTGGTCCAGCGGCACGATCTTCTGATTGGCCATGGTCGCGCGCTCGACGTACAAAGCGCGCTCGGCCAGGCCGAGTTCTTCCAGTACCTGGCGAACCTTGGGAAAGTTGCGCCCCAGTTTCATGATCACCGCCGCATCGGCATCGGCCAGGCGACGCTTGAGTTCGTCGTGCGGCAGCACACCGGACAACACCGACAGACTCTGATTGCGATACACCAGCGGCGCACCGAGCACCGAGGCCCCGCCGAGCATCGAGCACACACCGGGCACGACTTCAGCCTGATAACGTTCGGCGAGCCGGTCGTGCAAGTACATGTAGGAGCCGTAGAAGAACGGATCGCCTTCGCAGATCACCGCCACGTCGCGACCGGCATCGAGATGCGTCGCCAGTTCGTCGGCGGCGTCATCGTAGAAGTCGCTGATCACTTGTTCGTAGGACAACGGTGCCGGCAACGCTTCGGTGGTCACCGGGTACACCAGCGGCAACAGATTCTGTGCATCCTGCAGATGCGCCTCGATGATGCCGAAGGCGTTGCCTTTCTTGCCCTTGGCCACGAAGTACGCCACTACCGGCGATTCGCGCAGCAAGCGCAGGGCCTTGACGGTAATCAGTTCCGGATCACCAGGGCCGACGCCGAGGCCGATCAAACGTCCAGGTTGCTGCATCATTCGATCTCCGTGGCGAGGGCATTGACGGCGGCGGCGGCCATGGCGCTACCGCCCAGGCGACCCTGCATGATGACAAAAGGCACGCCACGACTGTCGGCTGCCAGCGCGGCCTTGGATTCGGCGGCACCGACGAAGCCCACTGGAAAACCGAGGATCAGCGCCGGTTTCGGCGCACCGGCGTCGAGCATTTCCAGCAAGTAAAACAGTGCCGTCGGGGCGTTGCCGATGACTACCACGCTGCCTTCCAGGTGCGGACGCCACAGTTCCAGCGCAGCGGCTGAGCGGGTGTTACCCAATTCACGGGCCAGTTCCGGAACACTCTCGTCGCGCAGGGTACAGATCACCGGATTGTTCGCCGGCAACCGCGCGCGGGTCACGCCTTCTGAGACCATCCGCGCATCGCACAAAATCGGCGCGCCGGCCGCCAGCGCATCACGCCCGGCCTTGCCCGCCCCTGCGGAAAACTGCAGGCCGTCGATGGCCTCGACCATACCGCAGGCGTGAATGACACGGACCGCGAGTTTCTCCAGATCGGCCGGGATTCGCTCGAGGTTGGCCTCGGCGCGAATGATCGCGAAGGAGTTGCGATAGATCTCCTGACCATCGCGGATGTAATCAAGCATCAAGGGGGCTCCGTGAGCGGGCGTCGAGCAGGGCCGCGACCGCTTCAATAGTAAGGTTGCGTGCGTGCAGCGCGCCGAAACCCGGCTGCGCTGCATCGCGAAAATAGAGATCGTAGTGACCGTGGGCGACGGCCAGTAATGTGACGGGCGCCGTATGCGCGGCGGCGCAGGAGCGCGGGCAACCGCTCAGGTGCATGTTCAGTGCCGGTCCATGGCTGTGCAGCAGCGCGGCCAGTTGCAGGGCATCGCCCTTGGTCTCGGCCAACCCCTTGGCGCAACCGCTGGAACCGGTGCAGGCGATCAACCTGGACAATGGCTGACCGGCTTCACAGGACAAGCCCAAGCGTTGCAAACGCCCCATGACTTCGGCGGCATTGTCCATGCGGACATTGGGCAGCAGCAAGCTTTGCCAGGGTGTGAAGCGCAGGCTGGAATCACCAAACTCGCGTGCCAGGTATGCCACCCCCCGCAGCATCGCCGGATCAAGCCGCCCCAGCGGCGGGACGGCCCCCACATAGATAACACCGGACTCGGCCTGGGGATGGGCACCCAGGTGCAAATCACTGAAGCCCGAAACCCGCTGCCAACCGACAACGGCTCGCAGCGGCACTCGCTCGGCCAGCCGAAGCAGAACGTCCTCTATCGGGTACTCGGCCAGCAAATGGCGCATTCGCGCCTGCTCGGGGCGCGCCAGTTCAAGGAACAACTCAAGAACCGCGACCACCAGTGTGTGCCCGTCAGCCAGCGCAACCGAACCGGCGGGGCTGTCCGTCGGGCATCCCGCCAGACCGAACGCCAGCCGTTGTTCGCCGTCTTGCTCAAACGCCGAGAGCCACAGGTCATGGGGATGTTCGAGCATCGCCAGGTCTTCGCCGCCATCAAGTTGCACAGCGAACTTGGCACTGAGGTCGTAGAAGGCTTCGTGGCTTTGCAGTGTGGCGAGGATCTGCCCGGCCAGCGGGCGAGTGTCGAACAGCATGCGCCGATCGATCCCGGCGCCGGGGCTGAGCATCAGGTTGCGCACATCGTCGCCAGCCGCCGTGCGCGGCCCCAGATCGGCAGCCAGCAGGCTGTCGATCAACGCCGCTTGCTCGTTGCCAATGCCGCGGATCTGCAGGTTGGCCCGGTTGGTCGCCTCGATCGCTCCGCTGGCATATCGCTCGGCGACATCGGCCACAGCGATTGCCTGGTGCGCACCGATGGCACCACCGTCGAGTTTGATCCGGCAAATACCACCGTCCAATGCCTGGACGACACGCAACAACCCGGGACAGGCGGAAGGGCGCAAGCGGTTGGGTATCTGACGTGACTTCACAGGACGACCGGCACAAGACGAAGGACAGCATTATGCCTGCTTTGTCCGGCCGGATGAAAAACCCTGGCAGGTTGACGACGAAAAGCGCGTGATCCCGGGCCCAGGCTTTTCGCTTCAAGCGTGGACCGCCATCGCAAGTTCTAATTGAACACTCAGCGAAAACGCTAACAGCAAGAATCAATTCAACCAACCAGACTTATTTAAACCACACACCAACTCTTGTACTTTTCACCGCGCTCCGAAGAAAAACAACAGCAAAAAATCATCTATATCAAAGGAAAAAAATGAACATTGAAAAAGCGAATGGAATACTGACTGCCCACAATCTTATTTCGTGCACCGAAGAACTTTCGCTGCAAGATTACGACGACTTCACCCATTGCACACAGATAGCCACCCAGTCCGCTGACATGGTCGGCAGTCGCTTCGCCGACTCGACAACGTGGCTGAATGAATACGTTACGACGTTGAATTTCTTCGGCTGGTCTGTCTATCAGGATGCCATCTTCACCCGCACTCAACACTCTGTTTCGAAAAGCATTGCCGAGTTTCTGGTGCAAAGCGCTCAAACCATGCCGGATCGCCGGCAAGGGAACGCCATGATTGACACGCTCGACGCACTGAAACCCAACCAGCCGGCGCTTTATTCACTGGACCAACAAAGTTCCCTGGGAGAGCGCTTTCAAGTAATACCCACACGCTACGATTCAAAGGGGTTTCTTGAAATCGCAGTCTTTAATCTTGAATTAGTTACCACGATCAAAAAAAGTGGCTTTCTATTTTTTAACATGGAAGACCACGCTGCAAAAATCATCCAGCAACGCGCTTATCTTAAACTGGACAAAAACATACTCGAAAGCAAAAGGCCGCTCATGGAACGCAAGCGGCTCGAAATCATAATGAAGAGATTCGACCTGAAAAAGAACCATTAACGGGATAAGCCCCGACCACCTTTACAGACACTGGCGACAGGCGAATTCAATCCACACCGCGCTATGATGCACAACCGCCAGGTCGACACAGACCGGCAGCGTGATGATTTGGCTTCGATTGATAGAAGAGGAACGGCATGACCCCCTGGCTGACAGTGGTAGGCATTGGAGAAGAAGGCTTCAAGGGGCTTGGCAAAAATGCCCGACACGCTCTGCTGAACGCTACCCGGATCATTGGCGGTCAACGGCAGCTGGACTTGTTGCCAGCCTGCATCCGCGGTGTACGGCAATTGTGGCCCAGTCCTTTTGCCCTTGAACCGGTTTTGACGAAACAGGGAGAACCCGTTTGCGTCCTGGCCAGCGGTGATCCGATGTTTTTCGGGGTGGGTGCCAGTCTCTCCCGACATTTATCCAGCGATGAAATGCTTATTCTGCCCGCTCCCTCTTCCTGCTCGCTCGCCGCAGCGCGTATGGGTTGGCCGTTGCAGGAAGTGGTCACGTTGTCGGTGGTTGCCCGCCCCGTCGTCGCACTCAATGCGCAATGGTCCAGTGGCGTGCGCTTGCTGGTGTTGAGTAACGACGGCAGCAGCCCCGCCGCCATCGCCGCACTGCTGCGCGAACGTGGTTTCGGTCCGAGCCGGATGACTGTGCTCGAACATTTGGGCGGTGAAGCAGAGCGGCGTATCGACGGCATCGCCAATGACTGGATCGACCCTGTGATCGCCGACCTGAACCTGATCGCCATCGAGTGCATCGCCGAGCCAAACACGCTGCGTCTGTCGCGACTGGCCGGCCTGCCGGACTCCGCCTTCAAGCACGACGGCCAACTGACCAAACGCGATGTGCGCGCCATCACCCTCGCGCGCCTGGCCCCGATCCCCGGCGAACTGTTGTGGGACGTCGGTGCCGGCAGCGGCTCGATCGGCATCGAATGGATGCGCGCCCACCCCGCTTGCCGCGCACTGGCCATCGAGGCAGATGCGGGCCGGCAAGCGTTGATCGAACACAACAGCGATGCCCTTGGCGTACCCGGCCTGCAGCTGGTTCGCGGCAGCGCGCCGCAGGCATTGGCGGGACTCGAGCGGCCGGATGCGATTTTCATCGGCGGCGGTGTCACCCGCGAGGGCGTGCTCGATACCTGCTGGGCCGAACTCAAACCCGGTGGCCGGCTGATCGCCAACGCAGTCACCCTGCAAAGTGAAATGACCCTGATGGCCTGGCGCGAGCAACACGGTGGGGAGCTGACGCGAATTCATATCGCGCAAGCACAACCGCTGGGCGACTTCGACACCTGGCGCCAGGCCTTGCCGATTACCTTGCTGGAAGTGACGAAACCCTTCGATGCGTGACGAAACCGCCGAACAACCTGCCCCCCTGCGCAGTGGCCTGACCACCGGCAGTTGCGCCACGGCCACCAGCCTCGCCGCCGCGCGTCTGCTGCTGGATGGAACATCGACCGATGCGGTGGAAATCGTGTTGCCCAAGGGCAAACAGGTACAGATGCGTCTTGAGTTTTGCCGCCTCACAGAGGACGGCGCCGAAGCGGGAACCCTCAAGGACGCCGGTGACGATCCGGACGTGACCCACGGAGCCCTGCTCTACTCCCAGGTGCGCCTGAGCGCCGAACCGGGGACGCGCTTCAAGGCCGGTTGCGGCGTCGGTACCGTGACCCGGCCCGGGCTGGTGCTGGGTGTCGGCGAGCCCGCAATCAACCCGGTGCCTCGCAAAATGATCAGCGAACACCTGGCCCGACTGGCCGACGAACTCGGCTACAGCGGTGGTTTCGAGGTCACGGTCAATGTCGAGAACGGCGAGGCACTGGCACTGAAGACCATGAACCCGCGCCTGGGCATTCTTGGCGGCCTGTCGATCCTCGGCACCAGTGGCATCGTCCGGCCGTTTTCCTGTGCGGCCTACATCGCCTCGATCCACCAGGGTATCGACGTGGCGAAAACCAACGGTTACCTGCACATCGCCGCCTGCACCGGCAACGCCAGCGAAGACACCATGCGCCGGGTCTACAACCTGCCGGAAATCGCCCTGATCGAAATGGGCGACTTCGTTGGTGCCGTGCTCAAGCACCTGCGCAAAGTACCTGTGGATAAACTCAGCCTGTGCGGCGGTTTCGGCAAGATCAGCAAACTGGCGGCCGGGCACATGGATTTGCACAGTCGTCATTCGAGTATCGACCTGCCGCAACTGGCGCTATGGGCGGCGCAGGTCGGCGCCGATGCGGCGTTGCAGCAGAATATCCGCGAGGCCAACACCAGCCAGCAGGCACTGGCCATGGCCGCCGCGGCCGGGGTCGCCCTGGGTGATGCAGTCTGTCAGCACGCTCTGGATTTTGCCCGTAGCGTGGTGCCGGCACAGGTTCAGGTGGAAGTCTTTGCCATCGATCGCCAGGGCGGGATCGTTGGCCATGCGGGAGCATTTCAATGAAGCGCATCCTGCTGCTCGGCGGCGTGACCGAGGCCATGGCCATTGCCCGCACGCTGGGACCGCAGCATATCTACAGCCTGGCCGGTATCGGTCGGGTGCCGACCGATCTGCAATGCCAGGTGCGCGTCGGCGGCTACGGCGGTGCCGAAGGCCTGGCGCAATTCATTGACGATGAAGGCATCGATCTGCTGCTCGACGCTACTCACCCCTACGCCGCCCGCATCAGCCAGAACGCCGCGACTGCCGCGCGCTTGAGCGGCATCCCCTGCTGGGCGCTGCGCCGTCCGGCCTGGCAAGCCCAGGCGGGTGATGACTGGCGGGAAGTCCGCGATTGGGCCGAACTGATCGACGCCCTGAAGCCCTTCCGTCGACCGCTGTTCACCCTCGGCCGCGAGCCCCTGCAACACCTGGACGAAATTCCCGCGGAGCAATTCTGGACCCTGCGCGCACTGGATGTGTATCCGGGCAACGAGCGCTGCGAAGTGATCGGCGCACGTGGGCCCTTCCTGATCGACGATGAACGTGAGTTGTTCGAACGGCGAAACATCGACGTGCTGATCAGCAAAAACAGCGGCAGCACGGCGACCGAGCCGAAGCTGGAAGTGGCACGTGAGCGTGGGGTACCGGTAATTGTTTTGAAGCGGCCGGTGTTGCCGGGGGTTGATCGGGAGTTCCTGACGCCTGAGGAAACACTTGGCGCGTTGTCGGTCTTCGCTCATTAGGTCAGGATCATTGGCTTGCATGATAAGTAACCTATTTGTTACCGTCAGGGCTGCCTGTGATCACACTCGAAGAATACGTACAGGACAACGAAACCAGCCCCTTTGGTCGCTGGTTTTCCAGCTTGGATGCGCAAGCAGCGCTTAAGGTATCCACCGCGTTGCTGCGCCTCGAGTTAGGAAACACATCAAACATCAAGTGGTTCGACGGGCTCGGCGAGTACCGGATAAATTGGGGGCCGGGCTATAGAATCTATCTCGTTCAAGAAGGGAAGCACCTGATCATCCTTTTTGGTGGCGGTGACAAGTCCACACAAAAAACTGACATCAAGCAGGCGAAAGTACTGATAGCCGAGTTTCGATCCCGAAAAAAGACTGAACGACACCGGAGATAACGTCATGGCGCTCACCAGAAGCTACAAACACACCATTGCCGAGCGCGCCCAACGTGATCCCGAGTTCGCCCAGGCACTGTTGGATGAGGCTGCTACTCTGTTTCTTAACGGCGAACCCGAAATGGCGCGGATCATCCTTCGCGACCTCATCAACGCCACCGTTGGTTTTGAAGAACTGGCAAAGGAAACGGCAAAGCCCAGCAAAAGCCTCCATCGAATGTTGTCCGCCAAAGGCAACCCAAGCATGGACAACCTGGCTGCAATATTCGCCGTAATTCGCGCTACGCTTGGAGTAGAAATACAAGTACATGCGGTACGTGCGCACTGAGCTGACGTCTTTGTGCTGCGACACCAAACCGCACGCCGTCTTTTTACTTATCGGCCCTGATCAGGCTAAATAGCCCGCGCCTGATCGCCCACCCAAACGGATTTTGTCCCATGTCCCGACAACGGCTCGCAATTGCCTGGATAGCCTGCTTCGCAGTGCTGTTCAACATGCTCGCCATGCCGATGTCCGGAGCGATGGCGCAAACGGCGAAGTCACCAGCCGAACAGTTGTTGTGGGGCAGTTTCTGCAGTTCCAGCGGCACCCGTATGGTGGCGATTTCCATCGGGGACCTTGAACAGAAAGCCCCGCAAAGCGACGATCATTCCAACATGCAGCATTGCTGGTGCTGCTCGGGTTCTGCACCATTGGTGGCGTTGCCGGGACATTCGCCACAGCTGTATTTCGCGCACTTCGAATCCAACCGAAGCCTGCCCGCCACCTCGCTCGAAAGCCCCTCACCGCGCCAGCAATGGCCGAGTCTCAACCCCCGCGCGTCCCCTCTGGTGTGATTTTTTCTCGCAATTGACTGCGTTTTTAAATCGTTCCGGAGAACTGCCATGTTGAACAAACTCATCGTTCTGGCTGCGTTGCTGCTGCCTGCATGCTTTGCCAATGCCCACGAATACAAGGTCGGCACACTGGAAATCGCTCATCCGTGGTCCCAGGAGTTGCCGCCCAATGCACCCACCGTTGCGGCGTATTTCGTGATCAACAATCAAGGCAAGACCGCCGACCGCCTGCTCAGCGTCGACACCCCCATTGCGGGCGAAGCGCAATTGCATGAGCACGTGATGCAAGGCGACATGATGAAAATGCAGCACGTACCGAGCGTGGAAGTGCCCGCCGGTGGCGAGGTTACTTTCGCCCCCATGGCCTATCACGTGATGTTGCTGGGCCTCAAGGACCGCAGCCTGCTAGTTGATGGCAAGCGCTTCCCCATGACGCTGCACTTCGAGAAGTCTGGTGACGTGACGGTCGAAGTCGCGGTGCAGAAGCAGGCGCAGGACGCCATGCAAGCGCACGTGCACAAGCCGTAATCGCCTGAACTGAAAACGCCCATGCGCCCGCTTAGCGCCAGGTCATCCAGGTCACGCAATCAGGCATTGAGCCTGACACGCGGCAGCTGGGTCAGCCTGTTCGCCATGCTGATGATCTTTATCGGTCCGCTGATTTCTCAGTCGATGCCGATGGATTCGCGCGCCATGTCGATGAGCATGCCTGCCGGTATGAGCATGGACATGCCGATGGACATGTCGGCGATGGAGCATGCCGACCATTCCACGCAAGCCACCGCAGAGCATTGCCCGCCAGCCCCGGGGCACCATGTGCTGTGGGAAAAGTGCGGCTATTGCAGCCTGCTGTTCAATTGCCCGGCGCTGACCGGTGGCGTGTCTTTCGCCAACTTCGTCATCCCGTCCGTCAACACCTTCACCACCCCCTCCCCACGCCTGGGCCATGCCCGGCAAACCTTCTTCCCCGGCGCCCGCACCCGCGCCCCGCCCGTCGTCGCGTAAACACTTACTTCTGATTTCACACGGTCCGCAAGACAACCAACGCTCAATTCCACAGGGATTGCGCTGGCTGCCGGCCGTGTCGTTTACGACTGTTCGATGGAAATTGTCATGTCCAGGTTTTCCGCTGTCCCGTGCTTGAGCCCTGCCCAAGCCTCTATTGCCCTGAACGAATCCGGCATTCGTTTCAGGTACGCCACCGCGATCCTGTGCGGTGCTTTGCTGGCGCCTTCTGCACTGGCCGATGACCATGCCGGTCACACTGAAGAACTGAGCCCGACGGTGATTACCGCCGTTGCACCCAGTTCGCCCTTGACCATCGTCACAAACCCCAAGGACCCGCGCCAACCCGTGCCGGCCAGTGACGGTGCCGATTACCTGAAGACCATTCCGGGCTTCGCCATGGTGCGCAATGGCGGCACCAATGGCGATCCGGTGCTGCGCGGCATGTTCGGTTCGCGCCTGAACATCCTCACCAACGGCAGCATGATGCTCGGCGCTTGCCCGGGCCGGATGGATGCACCGACCTCCTACATCTCGCCGGAAACCTACGACAAGCTCACCGTGATCAAAGGCCCGCAAACCGTGCTGTGGGGACCGGGTTCTTCGGCCGGGACCATTCTGTTCGACCGTGAGCCGGAGCACTTCGGTGAACTCGGCACACGGGTCAACGCCAGCGTGCTGGCCGGTTCCTACGGTCGCTTCGACAAACTGGTGGATGCCGCAGCCGGTGGACAATCGGGTTATGTGCGGGTCATCGGCAACACCGCGCACTCCGACGACTACCAGGACGGCAACAACGACACCGTGGCGTCGCGCTATGACAAATGGAACGGCGACGTGGCCGTCGGCTGGACGCCGAATACCGACACCTTGCTGGAACTGACCGCCGGCCGTGGCGATGGTGAAGCCCGCTACGCCGGGCGCGGCATGGACGGTTCGCAGTTCCTGCGCGAAAGCCTCGGCCTGCGCTTCGAACAGTCCAACATCGGCGAGGTGCTGGATAAGGTCGAGGCGCAGGTCTACTACAACTACGCCGACCACGTGATGGACAACTACACCCTGCGCACGCCATCCGGCACCGGGATGATGGCCGGTCCCATGGCCTCCAACGTCGACCGCCGCACCCTCGGCGCCCGGGTCAAGGCCACCTGGCGCTGGGCTGATGTGCAGCTGATCAGCGGCATCGATGCGCAGACCAACGAGCATCGCCAGCGCGGCGCCATGGGTGTCGACACTTACAAGGACCTGCCGTACACCAAGGATGCCGACTTCCATAACTACGGTGTGTTCGGCGAACTGACCTGGTACGCCGCCGACCGTGACCGCCTGATCAGTGGCGCACGCCTGGACCGCGCCTCGGCCAAGGATTATCGGCAGACCATCGGCTCGGGCATGATGACCCGCCCGAATCCGACCGCCGACGACACCCGCGCCGATACCCTGCCGAGCGGTTTCATCCGCTACGAGCATGACCTGGCCGACAGCCCGACCACCTTGTATGCCGGCCTCGGTCACACCCAGCGATTCCCGGATTACTGGGAGCTGTTTTCACCCAAGTCCGGCCCCGCCGGTTCGGTGAATGCCTTCGATTCGATCAAGCCGGAAAAAACCACCCAGCTCGATTTCGGCCTGCAATACAAGACCGAAGACCTCGAAGCCTGGGCCTCGGCTTACGTCGGGCAGGTGCGCGATTACATCCTGTTCAACTACACCCCGACGATGATGGGTACGACCTCGCAAGCCGAAAACATCGACGCGCGAATCATGGGCGGCGAACTGGGCGCCGCCTACAACCTCACTGACAACTGGAAAGCCGACGCGACCCTGGCCTACGCCTGGGGCAAGAACAGCAGCGATGGCAGTGCATTGCCGCAAATGCCGCCGCTGGATGCCCGTTTCGGTCTGACCTACAGCGAAGATAACTGGAGCGCCGGCGCACTGTGGAGAGTGGTCGCCGCGCAAAACCGCATCGACCAGAACAAGGGCAACGTGGTCGGCAAGGATTTCGGCAAGACGCCGGGCTTCGGCGTGTTCTCCCTCAATGGTGCCTATCGGATCAACAGCAACTGGAAGGTCAGCAGCGGCGTCGACAACCTGTTCGGCAAGGCTTACGCCGAGCACTTGAACCTGGCCGGCAACGCCGGTTTCGGCTACCCGGCCAATGACCCGCAAGCCATCAAGGAACCGGGGCGAACGCTCTGGACCAAGGTGGACATGAGTTTCTAAAAGCTTCGCGAGCAAGCTCGCTCCTACAGGGGAGCGAGCCTGCCCGCGATCGGTTGCGCAGCAACCGCAAAACAAACAACTAAAAGATCCAGCCTAGCGGAGCACACGTGATGAAACAGCCCAAAGTGAATTTCTACAACCTGGCCTGGCGCTGGCATTTCTATGCAGGATTATTCGTTGCGCCATTCATGGTGATGCTGGCCCTGACCGGCACCATCTATCTGTTCAAACCGCAACTTGACTCGCTGATGTACAGCAGCCTGCTCAACGTCCCGGCCGGTCATCACACGGTCCCGGCCGACGACCTGCTCAAGCGCGTGAAAGACGCGTACCCACAAGCCACGATCAAGCAGTACCTGCCACCGGTCAACGCCGAACGCAGCGCGCAGTTTGTCGTGCTCAATGGCGGCAAGGAGCTGAACGTTTTCGTCGATCCGTACCACGGCGACATCCTCGGTGAGCAAGACGCCAAGAAGAACCTGCAAGCCATTGCCCGGTCGATTCACGGCGAGCTGATGATCGGCACCGTTGGTGATCGACTGATCGAACTGGCCGCCGGTTGGGGCGTGGTGCTGGTGGTGTCGGGCATTTTCCTGTGGTGGCCGCGCGGGCAGGCCGCCGGCATTTTATGGCCACGTTTGAACAGTCGGGGTCGCGTATTGTGGCGCGACCTGCACGCGGTCACCGGGTTCTGGGGCGCGTCCCTGCTGCTGGTGATGCTGCTGAGTGGCATGACCTGGACCGGCTTCTGGGGCAAGCAATATGCCGAAGTGTGGAACGTGTTCCCGGCGGCCATGTGGGATGACGTGCCGAAGTCCGACGTCGAGGCGCGCACCCTCAACACCGCCACCCGCCAGACCGTGCCGTGGGCCATGGAAAACACGCCGATGCCGATGTCCGGCGACCATGCCGAGCACATGGCCCACGACGGCGCAGCGGCCGGCCCGGCCTCGCCGACCATCCGCCTGCAGGACGTACAAAACATCGCCAGCGAACGCAAGGTCGAACCGGGTTACAGCATCACCCTGCCGACCACTGCAACCGGCGTGTTCACCATCGCCGTGTTCGCCGACGACCCGCGCAATGACGCCACGCTGCACATCGATCAGTACACCGGCAAGGTCCTGGCCGATGTACGTTTCGAGCAGTACGGCACCGTCGCCCGAGCCACGGAAATCGGCGTGATGCTGCACGAGGGCAAAATGTTCGGCGTGTTCAACCAGATCGTGGTGTTGCTGATCTGCCTGATGATTTTGCTCAGCGCGGTCAGCGGCGTGGTGATCTGGTGGAAGCGCCGCCCGCAGGGAAAACTCGGTGTGCCGCCGCTACGCCACGACCTGCCGAAATGGAAAACCGCGATGGTGATCATGTTCGCCCTGGCGGTGGCCTTCCCGTTGGTGGGCGCTTCGCTGGTGGTGGTGTGGGTGCTGGATCGTGTGCTGCTTTCGCGCTTCACCCGGCAAACTGAATCGGCCTCATCTTCATCTTGAAACAGGCGAGATGCGCGGGGCGAAAGGCACTGTAAACTCCCCGCGCATCAACTCAGCCCCATCGCGAGCAAGCTCGCTCCCACAGGGATTGCGTAAGACCTGTGGGAGCGAGCTTGCTCGCGATGGGGCCCTTGGCATCACCTCAAGAGCCACTGCATGACCTCGCTGAACCTCACAAACCTCACCTGGTCCCCACTGGGTCACGGCCATTGCCATCACCAATTCCAGCTGCGTGATGCCTCGCTGCACGTTGCCGCCGGTGAGTTCGTCGGGCTGATCGGCCCCAACGGCAGCGGCAAGACCAGCCTGTTGCGCTGTGCCTGGCGCTTCAATAAACCGGAAAGCGGCGAGGTCAGGCTCGATCACCAGAACGTCTGGAAACAATCCTCACGTTGGTGCGCACAACGCATCGCCGTGGTGTTGCAGGAATTCCCTGATGCCTTCGGCCTGACCGTCTTCGAGGTGGTCGCCATGGGCCGCACGCCGCACAAAGGCCTGTTCGATGGCGACACCCTTGAAGACCGCGACCTGATCAATCAGGCCCTGGAATCCGTCGGCCTCAAGGGCTTCGAAGACCACGGGTTCGCCACCCTCTCCGGTGGTGAAAAACAGCGAGTCATCCTCGCCCGCGCCCTGGCCCAGCAACCACAGTTACTGATCCTCGACGAGCCGACCAACCACCTCGACCCGCGCTATCAGCTTGAGCTTTTGCAGTTGGTCAAGCGCTTGAACATCGGCACCCTGGCGAGCATCCACGATCTCAATCTGGCGGCGGCTTTCTGTGATCGGCTGTACGTGATCAACCATGGTCGTATCGTCGCCAGCGGCACACCGAAAGAAGTCCTGACGGCTGCGCTGCTGCGCAGTGTGTTCGGCGTCGAAGCGCTGATCGATAAACATCCGCTGCACAGCTACCCACGAATCACCTGGATAACCCAACCATGACTTTGCGTTCCCTGCTGCGCTCCTGCCTCTGTCTCGCGATGCTGCTGGGCAGCGCCCAGGCATTGGCCGAAGCCACCCGCTACCCGCTGACAATCAAAAGCTGCAACCGCGAGGTAACCTTCAAGCAGGCACCAAAACACGCCCTCAGCCACGACATCAACATGACTCAGATGATGCTCGCCCTCGGCCTCAAGCCGCAGATGGCCGGTTACAGCGGCATCAGTGGCTGGAAGGCCGTGACGCCCGAGATGCAGGGCATTCTCGAAGACCTGCCGGAACTGGCGGCCAAGTACCCGTCGGTGGAAACCCTGCTCAATGCCAACGTCGATTTCTTCTTCGCCGGTTGGGACTACGGCATGCGTATCGGCGGCGATCTCACGCCACAAACCCTGCAACCGCTGGGCATCAATGTGTATGAGCTGAGCGAATCCTGCGCGTTCGTGATGAAGCGCCCGCCGGCCAGCCTCGAAGACACCTACAACGACCTGCGCAACCTCGGCAGAATCTTCGACGTGCAGGACCGCGCCAATGCCCTGATTGCCGACATGCAGGCGCAAGTCGCGAATATTCGCAAAGACCTGCCTGCGGAAAAACCGCGGGTCTTCCTGTACGACAGCGGCGAAGACCGCGCCATGACTTCGGGCCGCCTGGGCATGCCGCAAGCGCTGATCGACGCCGCTGGCGGGCGCAATGTCCTGGAGGATGTCGACGCGAGCTGGACCCGGGTCAATTGGGAAACCGTGGTTGAGCGCAACCCGCAGGTGATCGTGATCGTCGATTACAGCGAAATCACTGCCGATCAGAAGATTCAATTCCTGCTGAGCAACAAGGCCCTGCAATCGGTGGATGCGATCAAGCACCGGCGCTTCATCGTCATCCCTTACGTGCAGGCTACGCCGGGGATCGATAACGTGCTGGCAGTCGCCACCCTGGCCAAGGGTTTCCACGGCGAATGATCAACCGTCGCTACGCCCTGTTGCTGATCGCCCTCGGTGCCCTGTTGCTGGTGTCGTGCGTGGTGTCCTTGGGTTTCGGCCCGGCGCGGGTGCCGCTGGATGTTGTGTGGCGCATCCTGTTGCACAAGCTGTTCGGTTTCGGTGTGTCGGACTGGCCCCCCGGACAGGAACATATCGTCTGGCTGATCCGCGTCCCGCGCATGCTACTCGGCGCGCTGGTGGGCGCCGGCCTGGCGCTGATCGGCGCGGTGCTGCAAGCGGTCACGCGCAACCCGTTGGCTGACCCGCACCTGCTCGGCGTGACTTCCGGTGCCACACTTGGCGCAGTGATCGTGGTGCTGCATGTCGGTGAAATCGTTGGCCTGCTGACCTTGCCGATCGCCGCATTCATCGGGGCATTGCTGAGCATGCTGGTGGTGCTGATGATCGCCAGTCGTCATGGTCGCCTCGACAGTGACCGCTTGCTGCTGTGCGGCGTGGCGGTGTCGTTCGTGATGATGGCGATTGCCAATTTGCTGCTGTTCATGGGCGACCATCGGGCCAGTTCAGCGGTGATGTTCTGGATGCTCGGCGGGCTCGGGTTGGCACGCTGGGAGCTGCTGGCGGTGCCGACAGCCAGTGTGTTGCTCGGGCTGATGTTGCTGTTGGGCATGGCGCGTCCGCTGAATGCGCTGATGGCCGGCGAACAGACAGCGGTGACCCTGGGCCTGAATGCACGCACTGTGCGCCTGCGGGTGTTTCTGATTGCGTCATTGATGACCGGGGTTCTGGTGTCGATCAGCGGCTCGATCGGTTTTGTCGGGCTGATGGTGCCGCACATTGCGCGGCGCCTGGTCGGGGCTGAACACCGAAGATTACTGCCGGTGTGCGTGTTGCTCGGCAGCGTGTTTCTCGTCTGGGTCGATGTCGCCGCCCGGACACTGATCGCCCCCGAAGACTTGCCCATCGGTGTTGCCACTGCAGCAATTGGTGGGGTGTTCTTCATCGGCTTGATGCGACGTCGTTAACGCCGTATTTAATTAAAAAGTTTCAAAGCTGCATTTACGCCTGGAAAAACCTCGTATTGAGTTAACGCTTAACAAGTTCACTATCATGTTCATACTCCGCACTCGCGAGTTCAACTATAAAACGCTCGCGCACTTCAATGACGATTATTCCTACAATCTAATCGCCACAACTCCTACAAGAGCGGAAGAGGTAAACATGTTCAAGAAGTTCATCGCATCCATTGCACTTGTTTCAGCGCCCGCATGGGCAGTGCAGCCACCCTTTACTGGCGTCGACTACAGCGGCCGGTATCAATGCACCGGAATGGACAGCCATATCGGTCCTTTTGAAGGTGTTGTCGAAATGAAGCTCAATGCCGAACAGAGTACCGGCGAACACGGTGCCTACGGCTTTACGCTGACGTTGCTCGACAACTCCCGGTATGACGGATTTGCTGCCGCCAACTTGAGTTCCCTGGCGATTTACTTTGCCCATACGGATCCGTCGCTCAAGGATTACGGCGTCGGGATTGCGAAAATTGCTTCAACCCCTGACGGAAAGACTTCATTTACCAAGTACTACTACGGCCCGGAGTACGAAGGTGGCGGACATGGTTTTGAAACCTGCATTAAAAGCTGACATTCGTCGCTTACAAAACTGATACCCATTGTTGAATCCTGTGGCAGCGAGCCTGCTCGCGATTGCGGTATTTCAGGTAATGCCAATGTTGACTGACCCAGCGCTATCGAGAGCAGGCTCGCTCCCACAATTGATCGATGCTACCCGCCCCAATCTGGCGCAACTCTTCGCACCAACGCGCCAGACGCGATCCTTCATGGTGCGCCATCAAACCGTTCAACCGCTCTAAAACGACATTTCCCTGCCTTTTGCCGACCGGGCACAGCCCTTGCAAAACACACCTTCAGTAGTCCGCATCTGCCAACCAAGAAAACTCATAAGTTCATGGAGATCGCACAATGAAGCGTCGCAGTTTGATCAAGGCTTTCACACTCTCGGCATCCATTGCCGCGATGGGCATGACCTGGACTGTCCAGGCCGCCGAGACCATCAAGGTCGGTATTCTGCATTCGTTGTCCGGAACCATGGCGATCTCCGAGACGTCGCTCAAAGACATGGCGCTGATGACCATCGATGAGATCAACGCCAAGGGTGGCGTGAACGGCAAGATGCTGGAGCCGGTGGTGGTCGACCCGGCATCGAACTGGCCGCTGTTCGCCGAGAAGGGCCGTCAATTGCTGACCCAGGACAAGGTCGCCGTGGTGTTCGGTTGCTGGACTTCCGTGTCGCGCAAATCGGTACTGCCGGTGTTCGAAGAACTCAACGGCCTGCTGTTCTACCCGGTGCAATACGAAGGCGAAGAGATGTCGCCAAACGTCTTCTACACCGGCGCAGCGCCGAACCAGCAGGCGATCCCTGCCGTTGAATACCTGATGAGCGAAGAAGGCGGCAGCGCCAAGCGCTACTTCCTGCTCGGCACCGACTACGTCTACCCACGCACCACCAACAAGATCCTGCGTTCGTTCCTGCACTCCAAAGGCGTGGCCGACAAGGACATCGAAGAGGTCTACGCCCCGTTCGGCCACAGCGACTACCAGACCATCGTCGCCAACATCAAGAAGTTCTCGGCCGGTGGCAAGACGGCGGTTATCTCCACCGTCAACGGCGACTCCAACGTGCCGTTCTATAAAGAACTGGCCAACCAGGGCCTGAAAGCCACCGACGTTCCGGTCGTGGCGTTCTCGGTCGGCGAAGAAGAACTGCGCGGCATCGACACCAAGCCACTGGTGGGCAACCTGGCGGCGTGGAACTACTTCGAGTCGGTCGAGAATCCGGTGAACAAGAAGTTCGTCGATGACTGGAAAGCCTACGCCAAGAAACACAACCTGCCGGGCGCCGACAAAGCGGTGACCAACGATCCGATGGAAGCCACTTACGTCGGTATCCACATGTGGGCGCAAGCGGCAGAAAAAGCCAAATCCACCGACGTCGACAAAGTCCGCGAAGCCCTGGCCGGCCAGACCTTTGCCGCGCCGTCCGGCTACATCCTGACCATGGACAAGACCAATCACCACCTGCACAAGCCGGTGATGATCGGCGAGATCCAGGCCGACGGTCAGTTCAACGTGGTGTGGCAGACCGAAGGGCCGATCCGCGCCCAGCCGTGGAGCCCGTTCATCCCGGGCAACGACAAGAAACCGGAGTATGCGGTGAAGAGCAACTGAGCCATTGGATGTCGGGCCCAAGCATTCGGGCCCGACACAAATCCCTGTAGGAGCGAGCCTGCTCGCGATGACGGCGGCACGTTCAACACTTCTGTGACTGAACAACCGCTATCGCGAGCAGGCTCGCTCCTACAATGTCCGCTTCAAGGCGACTATCTATGCCCACCGCCCTTTATCGTCTCATCTTGGCCATCGCATTTTTACTGCCGATGGCCACTCACGCCGGTGACGCCGAAGACTTCGTCGCCGCCAATCCCGTGCAGCAAGCCAGGCTGTTGGAAGCTTGGGCCGCGCAACCCGATCCGGCCCGTATCGAACTGATCAACGCCCTGCAACAAGGCGAGTTGAGCGTCGACGGCCAGCCGAAATCCTTGCGTCTGAACAACCGCCTGCGGGGTCTGATCGACACGGCCATGGCCAGTCACCAGTTGCTCGCCACCGATGCCAAACTCCGTCTGACCGCCGCGCAGCAACTACAGAAAAGCGCCAAGCCGGCGCAGTTGAAATTCCTCGACCAACAACTGGCGGGCGAGAAGGACGAGAGCGTTCATGCCGCACTGAGCCTCGCCCTGGCCAACCTGCAATTGGTGGATGCCGACCCGGCTGTACGGCTGGCCGCTGTGCGCTTGCTCGGCGAAACCGGTGATCCGCTAGCCCGCACACGCCTCGAAGGCTTGCTCGAACCTAGCGTTGAGGCCGATGCCAATGTGCGCACGGCGGCCGAAACCAGCCTCGCTCAAGTCAAACGCAAACTGCTGGTTGGCGAGATGCTCGGCCAGGCATTCAGCGGTATGTCGCTGGGCTCGATACTGCTGCTCGCCGCCCTGGGTCTTGCGATCACCTTCGGCCTGCTCGGCGTGATCAACATGGCCCACGGCGAGATGCTGATGCTCGGCGCCTACTCGACCTATGTGGTGCAACTGATGTTCCAGCGCTTCGCACCGCAGGCCATCGAGTTCTATCCGCTGATCGCGCTGCCGGTGGCGTTTTTCGTCACAGCAGCCATCGGCATGGCGCTGGAGCGCACGGTGATTCGCCACCTCTACGGCCGTCCGCTGGAAACCCTGCTCGCCACCTGGGGCATCAGCCTGATGCTGATTCAACTGGTTCGCCTGGTGTTCGGCGCGCAGAACGTCGAAGTGGCCAACCCGGCGTGGCTGTCGGGCGGCATTCAAGTGCTGCCGAACCTGGTGCTGCCGTACAACCGCATCGTCATCATTGCCTTTGCGCTGTTTGTGGTGGTGCTGACCTGGCTGCTGCTGAACAAGACTCGCCTCGGCCTGAACGTTCGTGCCGTCACCCAGAACCGCAACATGGCCGCCTGCTGCGGCGTACCCACCGGGCGCGTGGACATGCTCGCCTTCGGCCTCGGCTCGGGCATCGCCGGCCTCGGTGGCGTGGCCCTGAGCCAGATCGGCAACGTCGGCCCGGACCTCGGCCAAAGCTACATCATCGACTCGTTCCTGGTGGTGGTGCTCGGCGGTGTCGGTCAGTTGGCCGGTAGCGTGCTGGCAGCGTTCGGCCTGGGGATCGCCAACAAGATTCTCGAACCGCAGATCGGTGCCGTGCTCGGCAAGATCCTCATCCTCGCGCTGATCATTCTGTTCATCCAGAAACGTCCGCAAGGTCTCTTCGCACTCAAAGGACGGGTGATCGACTGATGAACCAGCCCCTGCTCGTTACCGCGACCCAAAAAGCCGGCCCTAAAGTCTCGATTGCTGTCGGTGCAATGATCCTCGTTCTGCTGTTGGCGCTACCGCTGCTGTCATTGTTACCGGTGGACAGCACGCTGCATATTTCAGCCTATACGTTGACGCTGGTGGGCAAGATTCTTTGCTACGCCATCGTCGCCCTGGCACTGGATCTGGTCTGGGGTTACGCCGGGCTGCTGTCCTTGGGGCACGGCCTATTCTTCGCCCTCGGCGGCTATGCCATGGGCATGTACCTGATGCGCCAGGCCTCGGGCGATGGCTTGCCGGCGTTCATGACCTTCCTGTCGTGGACCGAAATGCCGTGGTTCTGGACCGGCACCAGCAGCTTCCTCTGGACCCTGTGCCTGGTGGTTTTGGCGCCGGGGTTGCTGGCCTTGGTGTTCGGTTTCTTCGCCTTCCGTTCGCGGATCAAGGGCGTGTACTTCTCGATCATGACCCAGGCCCTGACCTTCGCCGGGATGCTGCTGTTTTTCCGCAACGAAACCGGCTTCGGCGGCAACAACGGCTTCACCAACTTCCGCACCATTCTTGGCTTTGGCATCACTGAACCCGGCACCCGCGCCGTGCTGTTTTTCGCCACGGTGCTGTTGCTGGTGGCGAGCCTGTACATCGGCTGGCGCCTGGCGCAAAGCAAGTTCGGACGGGTGCTGACTGCCCTGCGCGATGCGGAAAACCGCCTGATGTTCTGCGGCTACGATCCGCGTGGTTTCAAGTTGTTCGTGTGGGTATTGAGTGCGGTGTTGTGCGGCTTGGCCGGTGCGTTGTACGTGCCGCAAGTGGGGATCATCAACCCGAGTGAAATGTCGCCGACCAACTCCATCGAAGCGGCAGTCTGGGTGGCACTGGGTGGGCGTGGCACCTTGATCGGTCCGTTGCTCGGCGCCGGCGTGGTCAACGGCATGAAGAGCTGGTTCACCGTGGCGTTTCCCGAGTACTGGCTGTTCTTCCTCGGCGCGCTATTCATCGTCGTGACCCTGTACCTGCCCAAAGGCGTGATCGGCCTACTGAAGAAAAGAGGTGAACTATGAGAGTCACTGCGACGGCTGAATTCATGCTCGAACCAGCTTTTTTTCCTGTGGAGCCCAACAAGGACGCCGGCAGCAGCCGCGATGCCATCGGCCTTGGCCAACGCGTCGGTCCAGGCCTGAACACCCGCCACGGCACCATCCTGACCCTGGAAGATATCAGTGTCAGCTTCGACGGCTTCCGCGCCCTGAACAATCTGAACCTGTACATCGGCGTCGGTGAGTTGCGTTGCATCATCGGCCCCAACGGCGCAGGCAAGACCACGCTGATGGACGTGATCACCGGCAAGACCCGCCCCAGCCACGGCAAGGCCTGGTTCGGCGAAACCCTGGACCTGACGCAAATGAGCGAAGTGCAGATCGCCCAGGCCGGCATCGGTCGCAAGTTCCAGAAACCCACGGTGTTCGAAGCCTTGAGCGTGTTCGAGAACCTGGAACTGGCGCAGAAAACCGACAAGTCAGTGTGGGCCAGCCTGCGGGCTCGCCTGAACGGCGAACAGAAAGACCGCATCGCCCAAGTGCTGGAGACCATTCGCCTGACCTCCTCAGTCAATCGCCCCGCCGGTTTGCTGTCCCACGGTCAGAAGCAGTTCCTGGAGATCGGCATGTTGCTGATGCAGGACCCGCAATTGCTACTGCTCGATGAGCCGGTGGCGGGCATGACCGACGCCGAAACCGAATTCACCGCCGAGCTGTTCAAGAGCCTGGCCGGCAAGCACTCGCTGATGGTGGTGGAGCACGACATGGGCTTCGTCGGTTCGATTGCCGACCACGTCACGGTGTTGCATCAGGGCAGCGTGCTGGCCGAAGGGTCGCTGGAGCAGGTACAGGACAACGAGCGGGTGATCGAGGTGTATCTCGGTCGCTGACGCGACAGCTACAAGCTTTTAGCTACAAGCGGCAAGTTAAAGCTGGGTCATATCCGGCTTTTTCTTGCAGCTTGAAGCTTGCTGCTTACAACTGCCCGGAGGGCCTATGCTTCAAGTCGAAAAACTGCACCAGTACTACGGAGGAAGCCACATCCTGCGCGGCCTGACATTTGACGTGAAGGTCGGCGAAGTTACCTGCCTGCTCGGGCGTAACGGCGTGGGCAAGACCACCCTGCTCAAATGCCTGATGGGCCTGCTGCCAGCGAAGGAAGGCGCCGTGAACTGGGAAGGCAAGCCGATCACCACGTTCAAGCCGCACCAGCGTGTGCATGCCGGAATCGCCTACGTACCGCAGGGCCGGGAGATTTTCGGCCGCCTGACCGTCGAGGAAAACCTGCTGATGGGTCTGTCGCGCTTTCCCGGCAGCGAAGCGAAGGAAGTGCCAGCGTTCATCTACGAGCTGTTCCCGGTGCTGCTGCAAATGAAGCAACGCCGGGGGGGGGACCTGTCCGGCGGCCAGCAACAACAACTGGCCATCGGCCGTGCGTTGGCCAGCCGCCCTCGCCTGCTGATCCTCGACGAACCCACCGAAGGCATCCAGCCGTCGGTGATCAAGGAGATCGGTGCCGTGATCAAAAAACTCGCGGCCCGGGGCGACATGGCCATTCTACTGGTGGAGCAGTTCTACGACTTCGCCGCCGAACTGGCCGACCAGTACCTGGTGATGTCCCGGGGCGAAATCGTGCAACAGGGTCGCGGGGAAAACATGGAGGCCGAAAGTGTGCGTGGGCTCGTCACGATCTGAGTCGATCACTGTCCGCCAGCCCGGTGAGGAACCCAATCAGACGTGATCTGGCCGCGAAATCCACTCCAGACCGTGCCTGGATCAAGGACACGCAACTGGCCAATGGTCACGATCCTCTTGATTCGACTTTCGGGCGTGGAACCCAGTCCGAATCCAGGATTGCCGGATGCGTTTTGTGGATTGATGGAGTAGGCCACCAGAGAACCATCGTGACTTGAAATGTAATTGTTTTTGAAGACATCGACATGCCTGAAAGTTGTAGCGAGATCGACTGTCGAAGGCAGCGCCTGATGCAACTTGATCTGGTCTGCGCTGTAGTGGGGGTGAGACCGGGCAGTCTGTTCTGCATATTCCGGATGGCTGTGATAACGGCCTACGCAAAGATATCCCGCCGGATGACTGATTGTCCGGGTCTCACGGTCGTATGCCAGCAAACGTTCTAAATCAAATGAAGTTGCCTCACCTTCGATAGGCGTTGTGGCGACATACTTGCCATCAGGGCGCTGCAAGACGAGCGCACCATATTCTCTATCGCCCTCGCGTTTATGATGGTGCAGCCATAACGCGGCTTCGTCCGCAAAATTGAAGGGTTGGCTCAAGGGTGGCAACACGGGTGCGGCCGAAGAGGGTTGCTCAGATGGTAGTTTTGCAAGCAGCTCAAGCAGTTTGCGTGCATTTTCACGATCTGTATGGCTAGTCATCAAGAAGCTCCAGAATATTCAGTCGCCCCGCAACAGGAGGGAGCGTACACCTGGATACTGAGTTCTTCGGGAGTAGAGATGGCGGTACATATGTATGTCTAAAAGACGGGTAAAGCACCAATTTGTTGCGCCGTATTTCATGAGGCGCCCCCTGTTGGTGCGTAAAACCAGGCAATAGCCGCCTCCTGCCTGCGATACCTTACGGCACAGCCTTTGCAAACATCGTGACGACCTCACGATAAGCACTGACTATGACTCTTCCCGCATCTGGCGCCTTGTTTACCCCCAGTTGGCACGCCGAACTGGAGCTGGGCTACGCCCGATTCGACAACACCACTCGCCCGGTCCAGCGTCGACACAAAGGCCCTTTGCGCGTGCAAAAACACCTGTATGCCGAAGGGCCAGAAGTCTGCCAGCACATCATCGTCCACCCACCTGGCGGAATTGCCGGCGGTGATCGGCTGGACATCTCGGCCAGCGTCGAGCGCGATGCCTGGGCACAAATCACCAGCCCCGGTGCGGCCAAGTGGTATCGCGCCGCCGGCCCCGCCTATCAGCAGCTGAAGTTGAAGGTGGCGGCCGGTGCGACACTGGAATGGCTGCCCCAGGAGACGATCATTTTCAGCGCTGCCCAGGCTGAACTCAGCACTTGCATCGACCTTGAAGGCGATGCGCGACTGTTCTACTGGGACGTCGTGGCCCTGGGCCGTCCGGCCAGCGGCGAACGCTTCGATCTCGGGCACTTCCAGGCGCAACTGGATATCCGTCGCGACGGCCAGTTGCTCTGGCATGAACGCCAGCGCATTGTCGGGGCGGACGGCTTGCTGGATTCGCCCATCGGGCTCGATGGGCAACCGGTGTTTGCGACGTTGTTGGTGACAGGGGAAATCGATTGCGACTTGCTGGAAACCTGCCGTTCATTGCCCAACGACGTGCGCGGGGATCTGACCCAATTGCCGGGGTTGCTGGTTGCACGGTGTCTGGCCAGTGAAGCGTTGTTGGCGCGAGGATGGTTGATTGACTTGTGGCGTTTGTTGCGTCCGACACTACTGGGGCGCGAAGCCATGCCACCACGAATTTGGAACACTTGAAATGCGCTCCCACAGGGATTGTGCTCTCAGATTGAATGACCTTTTAACTGCCGAATACGGATTGCAACAATGGACCTGACCCCACGCGAAAAAGACAAGCTGCTGATCTTCACCGCCGGCCTGGTGGCCGAGCGGCGTTTGGCTCGTGGCGTGAAACTCAATTACCCGGAGGCCATGGCCTACATTTCCGCCGCGCTGCTTGAAGGCGCCCGCGACGGCCAGACAGTGGCCGACCTGATGCACTTCGGTACCACCCTGCTAACCCGCGAACAAGTGATGGAAGGCATCCCGGAAATGATCCCGGAAATCCAGGTCGAAGCCACCTTTCCCGATGGCACCAAACTGGTCACCGTCCACCAACCCATCGCCTGAGGCCGCGCCATGACTTACCACATCCGCGATGCCGTGCATGCCGACTTGCCAGCCATCCGCGACATCTACAACGACGCGGTACTCAACACCACGGCGATCTGGAACGAGCAGGCGGTCGACCTCGGTAACCGCCAGGCCTGGTTCAACGCCCGGCAATCCCAGGCGTACCCGATTCTGGTGATTGTCGATGCCGACGACACGGTGCTCGGTTACGCCTCGTTCGGCGACTGGCGCCCCTTCGACGGTTTCCGCCACACCGTCGAGCACTCGGTCTATGTGCGCAGCGACCAGCGCGGCAACGGCCTCGGCCCGCAACTGATGGACGCGCTGATTGAACGTGCCAAAGGCTGCGGCAAGCACGTGATGGTCGCCGCCATCGAAAGCGGAAACGCCGCCTCCATTCGCTTGCATGAGCGCATCGGCTTTATCACCACCGGGCAAATGCCTCAGGTCGGCACCAAGTTCGGCCGTTGGCTGGACCTGACCTTCATGCAACTGACCCTCAATCCTGGCGCGCAACCACCCGCCGCCAACAAGGAGTGATCGCCCATGAACCCCGCCCAATTGCGACGCGTCAATGTCGAAAGCTTTGCGCATTATCGTCAGGGCCTGATCGATCTGCTGCTCGATGCCGTCGGTTATGGCGCCAGTGTCGGCTTCATGGCTGACCTCGATGCGACCCAGGCCCACGCCTATTTCGATGAGGTCCAGGACAACCTGAACAAGGGCAATGTGTTGCTGTGGGTGGTGGTCAAGGACGAGCAGGTGCAGGCCAGCGTACAGCTGAATCTGTGCCAGAAAGCCAACGGCCTGAACCGCGCCGAAGTGCAGAAGCTGCTGGTGCGCGAACATGCGCGACGTCGCGGTCTGGGCCAGCAACTGATGAGTGCCCTGGAGACAGCCGCCCTGCAGCACAAGCGCGGCATGCTTTACCTCGACACCGAGGCCGGCTCGCCCGCCGAAGACTTCTACCAATCACTGGGCTATACCCGCGCCGGTGAAATCCCCGACTACGCCTGCGATCCAAACGGTCGCTACAAGCCGACGGCCCTGTACTACAAGATTCTCCAAGGAGCCCATTGATGATTCCCGGTGAATATCAGATCCAGCCTGGCGAGATCGAGCTCAACGTCGGCCGGCGCACGATCAGCCTGAAAGTGGCCAACAGTGGTGATCGGCCGATCCAGGTCGGCTCGCACTACCACTTTTTCGAAACCAACGACGCCCTGACTTTCGACCGTGCCGCCAGTCGTGGCATGCGCTTGAATATTCCTGCCGGTACCGCAGTGCGCTTCGAACCGGGGCAGAGCCGCGAGGTGGAGTTGGTGGATTTGGCGGGGCATCGTCGGGTGTTCGGGTTTGCCGGTCGGGTCATGGGTGATCTCTGAGGAGCAGCCACAAGCTGCAAGCCACAAGCTGCAAGAAAAAAGCAGTTTTGCGGCACTCACAATTTTGCTTTTACTTGAGGCTTGCAGCTTGAAGCTTGCAGCTCAGTTCCGAGGAACGAGGAAATGAAAATCAGCCGTCAAGCCTACGCCGACATGTTCGGTCCCACTGTCGGTGACAAGGTGCGCCTGGCCGACACCGAGTTGTGGATCGAAGTGGAACAGGACTTCACCACCTACGGTGAAGAAGTGAAATTCGGTGGCGGTAAAGTCATCCGTGACGGCCAGGGCCAGAGCCAGTTGCTGGCCGCCGAGGTGGTCGACACGCTGATCACCAACGCGCTGATCATCGACCATTGGGGCATCGTCAAGGCCGACGTCGGTCTCAAGGACGGGCGCATCGCGGCGATCGGCAAGGCCGGCAACCCGGACATCCAGCCCAACGTCAACATCGCCATTGGCGCCAGCACCGAAGTCATCGCCGGTGAGGGCATGATCCTCACCGCCGGCGGCATCGACACCCACATCCACTTCATCTGCCCGCAGCAGATCGAAGAGGCATTGATGAGCGGCGTCACCACCATGATCGGTGGCGGCACCGGACCGGCCACCGGCACCAATGCGACCACATGCACCTCCGGGCCGTGGCACCTTGCGCGCATGCTCCAGGCCGCCGACGCGTTCCCGATGAACATCGGCCTGACCGGCAAGGGTAACGCCAGCCTGCCGGAACCATTGATCGAACAGGTCAAGGCCGGGGCCATCGGCCTCAAGTTGCATGAGGACTGGGGCACGACACCTGCGAGTATCGACAACTGCCTGAACGTGGCCGACCGGTTCGACGTGCAGGTGGCGATCCACACCGACACCCTCAACGAATCCGGTTTTGTCGAAACCACCCTCGCCGCCTTCAAGGGCCGCACCATTCACACCTATCACACCGAAGGTGCCGGTGGCGGTCATGCGCCGGACATCATCAAGGCCTGCGGTTTTACCAACGTGCTGCCCAGTTCCACCAACCCGACCCGGCCGTTCACCCGCAACACCATTGATGAACACCTCGACATGCTGATGGTCTGCCATCACCTCGACCCGAGCATTGCCGAGGATGTGGCCTTCGCCGAAAGCCGCATTCGCCGCGAGACGATTGCCGCCGAAGACATCCTCCACGACCTCGGTGCGTTCTCGATGATCAGCTCCGACAGTCAGGCCATGGGGCGTGTCGGCGAGGTCATCACCCGCACCTGGCAGACCGCCGACAAGATGAAAAAACAACGCGGGCCGCTGCCCGGCGATGGTCAAGACAACGACAACTTCCGCGCCAAACGCTACATCGCCAAGTACACCATCAACCCGGCGATCACCCACGGCATCAGCCATGAAGTGGGTTCGGTCGAAGTGGGAAAATGGGCGGACCTGGTGCTCTGGCGCCCGGCGTTTTTTGGCGTGAAGCCGACGCTGATTCTCAAGGGCGGTGCCATTGCGGCCAGCCTGATGGGTGACGCCAATGCCTCGATCCCGACGCCACAACCGGTGCACTACCGCCCGATGTTCGCCAGCTTCGGCGGCTCGCTGCACGCCACCAGCATGACCTTCATCAGCCAGGCCGCACAGGATGCAGGCTTGCCCGAAGCCCTGGGTTTGAAGAAGAAAATCGCCGTGGTCAAAGGCTGCCGTGACGTGCAGAAAACCGACCTGATTCACAACGATTACCTGCCGGACATCGACGTTGATCCGCAGACCTATCAGGTCAAGGCTGACGGTGTGTTGCTGTGGTGTGAGCCGGCGCAAACCTTGCCGATGGCCCAGCGTTACTTCCTGTTCTGAACCGGTTACCGCATGACAGACAAAGGCCTCACACGCAGCGTGTAGAGGCCTTTGTTTTTTCCGTTGCTATTGAGTGGATTCAATCCGCAGCCGATCCAGCCTGGCCCGAGTCATCGCTTCCTGTGTCAGTTTTTTCAGCAACTGCGTAATCTGCAGATCGATGTCATCCAAGGCTTGCACATATTCCTCGTCAGTCATCAGCCTGCCATCGGCAAAGTCAGTTTCACTTTTATCCAATTCACTGCACAGCCCCTTGATTTCAGCCTCCACCGCAGCCTTTTCCTCAGTGGTGAGCCGCGTACCCTCGGCCCTGCGCTGCAACGCATCCTGCAAATCGATGGTGGCGTCGATCCGGCGTTTCAAGCCGTTCAATTCCTCGCGGCAAGTCGATTCCAGCCAGGTTTTCCAGAGCCGTTGCTCGAAGATCCGGTCGATCAGCAGATCCCCTTCCTCCAGCGCCTTGATCCGCTGGAACGCTGCCTCGATCATCTCTTTGCTGACCTCGGCGATGCTGCGAAACTGCATGCCCCGCGCCTGCCACGGCAAATCCAGGCGCTCCGCCAGATCGGTCATGTAGGCCAGGTGCACTTCCACTTCATCGATGGTGCCGGTCACTTCGCCATCGGCGTCGTAACGGCGAAACCGCTCTCCCGTCGCCAACCGCTCTGACACCCGGCGACGGGCAATGGCAGCGAGTTCATCGAGCCGGGACTTGCCCAGGGCCAGTTCCAGCAACTGTGTTTCGATCAGGTCCGCACGCTCCAGGGCGTAAGCTTCGTGGACCAACACCTGCACGCCCATGGCATTGAACAGTTGCGTAACGCCATCCACGCATTCGGTGGGTGTTGCGGCTTCGTTGAACAACTTGATGCGCAGTTCACTGTCACGGGCCATGGCTTCGAGCATGCGCCAGACCTTGGTCGTCAGTTCTGTCTGATAGGTCCCACCGGCCTTGAAGTCAGCGGAATTTGTGAGTTTGTCGAGTTCATTGAAAAACGGCATTGAATTGAACTCATCCTCGACCGCGTCCCAGATTTCCTGCTTTTTCTGCCATTCTTGCTCGGACATACCCGTCCCCCATTCCGCGCTATCGATTACGCCACGGGGTGGATAAGGACGCTCCGGGTCCATGCCGACCGACTCGATGTAAGACTTGAGGATCTCGAGATTCTCCGGCGAGATCCAGCGCGGGGACCGACTGATCACGGTGCGCGCCAATATCTCTGCGCGAAATGAACCGGGCGCGACCTCGGGTATCCGGCTGATCGGGTTATCGCTCAGATCAAGATAGATACTGCGCGGACGCGATTGCGAAAACAGCCCGACAGGCCAGCTGTCCAGTCCCGTTTCGCCCAGCAACAGCACCTGTAATTGCGGCATTCGGCTGATGTTCGGAATGAGCTTCAGCGGGTTGCCGCGCAAGCGCAGGGACGTCAGGCGCATCAGATTCTTCAGGCGATCGACCGCCGCTAAATCCAGTTCAATATTATTGCCGTCAAGAAGCAGGTGAACGAGATGACGCATGTCCTTCACCGCCTGCGGAAGCGCCGTCAGCAGATTGTCTTGCAGATTGAGATAGCGCACCTCATGAAAAGAGTCGAGCAGTGACAGATGCTCGGAGCCCAACCGGCAATTGCGCAGGCTCAACGCGGTGACGTGGTCGAAGTTCGCCTCCAGCTTCGGCAGGGTTTCCAGCAGTCGGCTCAGCCTGGGAATGTTGTCCAGTCTCAACGCCTGTGGTCGCACTACGCTGGAGGCCTCGATACCCTCCGGCCCGGTGCGCTGCCAACATTGCCTGAGCGCTTTGTAGATATTGTTCCGCGCATGCCATTCCGCCACGCCCGCCGGGGTAAAACGAGAGGACTGCGTCGGCAAGTTCATCCAGCGTTGCAGGGTGCGGTTCAACTGGTTGAATTCGGTCTCGAGCAGGGCCAGTCGTTCATGCTCCGTACCTTCGCCCTGGCTGAACTCCACCAGCAACGTCTCGATCTCCTCCGAGGTAAAATCCGGATACAGTGCCTGAGCCCGTCGCCGCAGCCCCATGCCATGCGGTGCTTGCCGGGCATAGCCACGCATGCCGCCGCGCAGGCGCATGCTGGTCGGATCGTAGGTCGGCTTGTAATTCGGGTTGTCCTGCAGAATCGGCTCAAACACCTGACGGTCCAGGGGACGTGCCTTTATCGCTTGCTCCAGCCGCGCAGCCTCGTTGATACCGAAGCCCAGGGCTGTTCGTTGCGAATCCGGCAACGCATGCAGCACCGCGGCATACACATTGTCCGCGCCGTGCAGGTGTTGATCGCTGTCGTCCCGCGCTTGGTATTTGCCATCCTCATCCAGGATCAGCACTTTGCGGATCGGCGCGTCGACGGGGCCAAGGCTGTCGGTCAACGCGCCCTCGAACGAGTACTCACGAACCTCCAGACGCAAATCCGCCGGCCAGTCTGGCAGGGCCGCCAGGGAGTGCAACTCCAGGCGCGCGGTGTCAGCACTGTGCAAGGCGTCGAGGTAAAGGCCTTCATAGGCCCGCGTCATCCGCAGTTGCTCGGCGGCCTTGCGGGCGTGTTCCGCCAGCCGCAAAGGCACGCGTTTTTTTTCGCTCAGGTGTTGCACGTCCGAGGGGTGCGCCTCACCCAGCAGTTCTTGCGCCTGGCTGATCGAGATCTCTGCAAAATCCTCCTTGAGCAAATTCACCAAAGGATCGTCCGAACGGGTCCGACGACTGTACAGAAGGTCGAACAACTGCCACTTGCGCTGGCCCATCTGTGCCGCCCATTGCTCGCGTAATGCTTCGGTACGCATCTGCGCGTCACCGGATAACCATTGGTCGAGCAGTTCTCGAAGCGCCTGTTCGTCAAGGAACCCCACCACCCGCTCGGGCAGCGCCCCCGCCAGCAGGTCAGTCCAGGTCATCTGCAACGTATTGGCCGGTGTCGCCTGGGCATAGCCGTCCTTGATCGCCGCCCCCGTCAGTCCCGGCCCCTGGAAGACTTCAATGGCCTTGTCGCCAGGCCAGCCGCCCATTTCGGTCATGGATCGCACGGCGTAATCGGCCCATTCCTCGCCGATCCGGTTGGCCAGAATCAGCTCTGCGCAGGCTTGCGCATCGGCATGGGCCTTGAAGCGCTTGAGGGTATCGGCCAACAGAGAGGGAGGGGTCTCCTGTTCGACGTGAAGCCGGCGCAGCACATTTTCGTGCACGCCGCTGGCGGTCAGAACCTGCTCCAGGGTTTCATCGGAGAGTCCGTCCACCGAAGCGCCCAGACGCCTGAGTATTTGCCCCTTGTCCCATTCGAGCGGTTGGTCGAGTTCCGTCTTCCAACTACCGGCACCGTTGTGCTCCAACAGCGGCTGATATGCATCGGCGCGAGTCGGGTGTTGAAGCCGGTGCCGGCCAGTGTCCGGGTCTTGCCTGACGGCGTAGCATTTGTCATCGAGCCGCAGCAGGTCCTGATCCTGATGACGGTACAGCCCTGTATCACTGGCCTTCAATCCATCGGGCAACACGACCGGTTGTTCATAGGGGCCGAGGTCAGGGTTCCACAAACGCTCCTTGCCGCCGACCTCCACGGGTTTGAGGCCCTCGACAAACGGCGACACCTTGATCGGCGCGACACCGGTGCCGGGCAGTACATGTCCGACGCCCATGAGTGCCAATTGCGCGAAATTGATCAAGACCCCGTTGAAGTAGGCAGAGGCTTGCTCCTTGTCACCCTTGCTCCAGTCATCGACGCCTTCGGCCACCTCGGCGAGCATCTGCGCGACCATGATGCCGAGCATGGCTTCGCCCAGTCCGGGCACCAGCATTGCGGCGAAATTGAAGACGTTCCAGCCGATCGACAGGTAACCGGTCAAGCGTTTGAAGCGTGCGTTGGCATCCTCATCGTCGGTCGGCACTGCGATGAGCCTGGCATCGGCAATGGCCTTGTCCCGGCGCTGCAGAAACAGCGTCACCCACAGATCACCCATCACCTGGTTGGTGATGGGCTCTGCTTCGGGGTTTTCAACCGCTGTTTCACGCCACCACGGGCCCATGTCGAGCGGCTCGCGCTCGTGCCAGGTGAAAGTCGTGAGACGTTCGTTGACCCTGGCGAAAAACTGTCCTTTGTCCTTCTGCGCCACAAAGCGGCTGAAAAAGGTCTGGTAATCCGTGTTTGTCAACTGACCGAGCAGCTCCTTCATGAACGCGGTCAGCGACGGATATTCCTTGAGGGGATGCTCTGGATCATCCGGGACATAGGCGATCAACGGACCGGTCAATCGACTCTGTTGATATATGTCTTCGCGACGCAACAGCTCATCACTCAAGCCTTGCGGTCCATTGGCAAAGAAGGCTTGCAGCAGTTTGAATCGATCATATTCCTGGCCCGGCAGTACCGAAAGGCGGCGCGACCAGTCTATCCAAAAGCTCAACAGGGCCGGCGTCAAGGCTTCAACTTCGCGCTTTACTTGTGATGGCTCAGTGACTGCGCTGAACAGCACGATGCCAGTCATTCGAAAGCCCATCAGCGACAACCGATGACAATGCAACGGCTGGTCGTACAGTGAGATGTTTGTCCGCCCCTCACGCACCTGGCCCAGTTTTCCGAAGGCATGGTCACTGATTTCACCCTTCAATCGGGCAATCAGTGCGGCCACATTGAAGGCCGCCTTTTCACTGGCCACCGAATCCTGTTGCAAGGTTCGCTGTGCCTGTGGGGTTTCGGGCAACAGGACGGACTTGATGTGTCGTTGGTATTGCCCGCCGATGTCCAGGCTTCGGCACAAGGCTGCGAATTCTGGGAGGGTAATGGCCGGTTCAAGGCTGAGACTACCTCGAGTGTCCTTGCGGTAAATACCGGAGCTGTTTCGGAACGCACCTTCGGTGGCCTCGGACTCTTCGAAGTTGTGCAGCGCTGCTTCCAGCAACGTGGATTGGCGGACACGACTGGCCCCGGTATCGATGCCGAAAATGATCGTGCTCGGCACTTCAAGCTGTACGGTGAGCTCATTGAAGTTCTCGACCGTGTTGAGTTTCGACTGCAAAGCCGTTTTGAGCAAGGGTTCGGCGAAGGCATTGATGTCGTGCTTCAAGTCACCCTGAGTCTGGTCCAGCAGGTCTTGCAAACGCCAGCGCTCATCCATCAACTGCTTGAGATATTGACGGTCGACTTCCCGCGCGCCGCCATACCACTCGGGCATTTGCGGCTCGAGCGCCAGCAGGGACTTCAACCTCTCCACCGGTGCATTTTTGATGGCACCCGGGATCACGTCGTTTGCACGACGGAAATGTATCCCGTGACTATCGATGGACACGCCGTCCGGTATTTTCTGTGAATTGCTTCCATGCAAATCAGACACTTTTGAATCACCTTGATGACAGGAAAAGAACCACCAGCTTATTCACCCGCATCTGAAAAAAAAGTCCAAATAGCTGCTTGGCCAGCCCCCTGAAAAGGCTCCGGGTGATCGAAAATCAGGGAGCCAAAAACATATATCTACCGCCATCGACATGTCCGCCTGTGCCTCGGCATGAGCGGTCGTTTTTTTCCGGCAAAGGGACTACTATCAGGGGACGATCGAGGTCAGTTCCCGTGAGATTGATGGCACGACGTTTACCGTGGTGTTGACCAGGAAGGTCTAGACGTTTGCCGAGGGGAGGCTTTTGTGGCGAGGGCGCTTGCTCCCGCTCGAGCGCGAAGCGGTCGCAAGTCTTGCAATTGCGCTGAACCTGTTGAAATGCGCTGACCGGATATGTTTAGGGCTGCTTCGCAGCCCAGCGGGAGTAAGCTCCCTCGCCACAGGTTGGGTGCCACTCTTTGAGTTACTCCACCACCAACCGCCCCAACCGCTGCTTCAACATCCGGTTCTCGGCCCGCAACTGCTGGACCTCTTCGAGCAGGTCCAGCGCCAGGGCGACGCCTTCCCATTCCAGGTCAAGGTCGCGCCGCAGCTTGGCGGCGCGCTTGGCCAGAGTCAGCTCGTAGTCGTTGAAAACCCAGTCCTTGGGCTGAGAACCCTGAGGTTCGAGGATGCCGTGCTCGACGATTTCGATCACGTAGACGTCCGACAGCTCGGCCGCCTCACAGAATTCTGCCATGTCCAGTTGAACGATCAGGGGACTGCTCATAGTCAGTGACTCCTTGGTTCTAAGGGATCAGAAATGCTCTCGCGGGTCGAACGCGGCTTTTTTCGCCAGCTCCTGCCACAGGGCCTTGATGTCATCGTCGGATTTCTTCGGCATCACGGCTTTCAGTTGCACGAACAGGTAACCACGCTCACCGGCCTTGTTCATCAGGCCATGGCCCTTGGCGCGCATGCGCTGGCCGTTCTGGCTGCCGGCCGGGACCTTGAGGTTGATCTTGCCGGTCAGGGTCGGCACGGCGACTTCAGCGCCCAGCGCCAGTTCCCACGGCGCCAGTGGCAAGGTGATGATCAGGTTCTCGCCTTCGACGTCGAATTTCGGGTGCGGTGCAAAACGGATCGTCAGGTACAGGTCGCCATTGGCCCCGCCACCGGCACCCGGTGCGCCCTGCCCCTTGAGGCGAATACGCTCGCCGTCGCTTACACCGGCCGGAATCTTCACGTTCAGGCTCTTGCTGGTGTTGCTCACATGCTGGCCGGCCGCGTTGTACTGCGGTACCTGGAAGGTGACCTTCTTCGATTCGGTCGACAGTGTTTCTTCGAGAAAAACCCCAAGCTCCATTTCCACGTCCTGCCCTCGACGTCCGGTACTGCGACGCGACTGTCCACCACCACTGAAACCAGGCCCACGGTTGCCGAAGATCGAACTGAAGAAGTCCGAGAAATCGCCCGTGTCCTGGCCACCGCCACCGAAACCGCCACGGCTTTGCCAGCCCGGTGGTCCCTGGAACGGCTGGCCGTGCTGGCCATAGCGGCGCAAGTCATCGTATTCGGCGCGTTTATCGGCGCTTTTCAGCGCTTCATAGGCTTCCGAAGCGTCCTTGAACTTCGCCTCGGCATCCTTTTCCTTGCTGACGTCGGGGTGGTATTTGCGCGCCAGCTTGCGATAGGCGGCCTTGATCGCCTTATCGTCTGCGGTCGGCTCCACACCGAGAATCTTGTAATAGTCTTTGAAGTCCATCGAGGGAATCACCATCCGTTATCAGAATCGCGCCACAGGCCACAGCATGCGCTTGTTTGCAGCCATTGGTTTGACCGATCTCAAGTTTGTGACCGGGCGGCGCAGCAGAAGTTTATCGGCAGCATGCGGGGCTTCTTGCGAGCACTCCCGCGGCTGTCCGGTTGATGCAGGGTAGTTTGGGGGGGATGACCCATCTTTCAAGGCATTGTCTGCGAAGAATTAGCAGATAACCGGCCTTCGAATCTGGCGCGCTCTGACATACACTGCGCGGCCGTTTTTTAACCGGAACCTGAAAGACATGAACAACGCATCTCCAGCCCGTGCCTTGGGTATCGACTTTGGCACGTCCAACTCCACTGTCGGCTGGCTGCGCCCCGGCGTGGAAACGCTGATCGCGCTGGAGGACGACAAGATCACCCTGCCGTCAGTGGTCTTCTTCAATATCGAAGAACGTCGCCCGGTGTACGGCCGGCTGGCGCTGCACGAGTACCTGGAAGGCTACGAAGGCCGCCTGATGCGCTCGCTCAAGAGCCTGCTGGGTTCCAAGCTGATCAAGCACGACACCAGCGTCCTCGGCACGGCAATGCCGTTCAAGGACCTGCTCGGGCTGTTCATCGGCCAGCTCAAGAGCCGCGCCGAAGCCGCCGCCGGTCGGGAATTCGAAGAAGTGGTGCTGGGCCGCCCGGTGTTTTTTGTCGACGATGACCCGATGGCCGACAAAGAAGCCGAGGACACCCTGGTAGACGTGGCACGCAAGATCGGCTTCAAGGAAGTCTCGTTCCAGTACGAACCGATTGCCGCGGCGTTCGACTACGAGTCGACCATCGAGAAAGAAGAGCTGGTACTGATCGTCGACATCGGCGGTGGTACCTCCGACTTCTCGCTGGTGCGCCTGTCGCCGGAGCGTCGGGGCGTGGATAACCGCCACGAGGACATCCTCGCCACCGGCGGCGTGCACATCGGCGGAACCGACTTCGACAAACAGCTCAGCCTGCAAGGCCTGATGCCGCTGTTCGGCTACGGTAGCCGCATGAAGAGCGGCGCCTACATGCCCACCAGTCACCACATGAACCTGGCGACCTGGCACACCATCAACTCGGTGTACTCGCAGAAATCGCAACTGGCCCTGGGTAGCATGCGCTACGACATCGAAGACACCGGCGGCATCGACCGCCTGTTCAAGCTGATCGAACAGCGCGCCGGGCACTGGCTGGCCATGGAAGTGGAAGAAACCAAGATCCAGCTGACCCACGCCGAGAGCCGCCACGTGCCGCTGGACCGCATTGAAGCGGGCCTGAGCGTGGACCTGAGCCGTGCACTGTTCGAGTCGGCCATCGACAGCCTGCTGGAGCGGGTGCGCAACAGCGTCACCCAACTGCTGGCAGACGCCAATGTGCGGGTCGATCAGGTTGATACGGTGTTCTTCACAGGTGGTTCGAGCGGGATTCCGGCACTGCGCAACAGTGTTTCGGCGATGTTGCCGAAGGCGCGGCATGTGGAAGGGAACATCTTTGGCAGTATCGGTAGCGGTCTGGCGATTGAAGCGGCCAAGCGATACGGCTCCATGGACTGAACACAATCTCTGTGGCGAGGGAGCTTGCTCCCGTAGGACTGCGCAGCAGTCCCATTTTTGGGGCCGCTACGCGCCCCAGCGGGAGCAAGCTCCCTCGCCACAATTTGATCAACAGCTAGATCTGAAGCAGATCAAACCATCCCCACCTGCTTCAACTCACTCTTCAGGTACGCATAGTAAATCGGCCCCGCCACCACCCCCGGCAGGCCGAACGCGGCCTCGAACACCAGCATCGCCAGCAGCAACTCCCACGACTTGGCACTGATCTGCCCGCCGACGATGCGCGCGTTGAGGAAGTATTCGAGCTTGTGGATAAAGATCAGGTAACCCAGCGCCGCCACAGCGACCCAGATCGACAACGACAAACCGACGATGGTGATCAGGGTGTTCGACATCAGGTTGCCGATCACCGGCAGCAAGCCGAGCAGGAACGTCAGCACGATCAGGGTTTTGGTCAGCGGCAGCTTGATACCGAACATCGGCAGGATCACCGCCAGGAAAATCCCGGTGAAGAAGGTGTTGAGCAAGGAAATCTTGATCTGGGCGAACACGATGTTGCGAAACGCCTGGACCAGCAAGTGCAGACGTTCGAACAGTGCCGCAGCCAGCGGTTTGCGCTTGGTCAGGTCCGGCACACGCTGCAAGGCAATGATCGCACCCAGCACCATGCCGATCAGTAAGGTCACGAACATGTGCGCCGCGTCCTTGCCCACCAATTGCAAATCACTGAGGTGTTTGCTGACCCACTCGCCAATCGCCACGCGGAACTCCGCGGCACTGGCCGGCAGGTAGGCGTCGATGAACGGTGGCAATTGCCCGCGTGCGCGGTCGACCACCCCCATGAATTTGTCGAGGGACGCGCCGGGGTTTTCCGCCTCGTGCAGCAGGAAGCTGAAGGCACCGGCAAAGATCAGCGACAGCACGCTGACAATCAGAGTCCCCAGCAACGCCACCGCCAGCCAGCGCGCGCGCCGGCCTTCGATCAGCCGTTGCAGTTGCGGGGTGAGCATGTTGACCAGTTCGAACACCAGCAACCCGGCGAGCAGGCTGGGCAGCAACCGTAGCGGCAGGACCAGCAGCAGCCCGCCAAAAATGATGACCCAGCTGATGACCAGCAAGACTTGACGCTGAGAAAACGTTGGCATACAGCCTCAAAAACGAACGGCGTAAAAAGGATTGGCAGTCTGCCAGCGATCCGGTGCGAGCACTAGGGATTGTGTGGGGCGACCTTAGTGGGGGCTCTGGATGTTTGCAGCGCCTCGACTGGCCTCATCGCGAGCAAGCTCGCTCCCACAGTGGAACCGGGTACACCTGGCAAATGTGGGAGCGAGCTTGCTCGCGATGGGGCCAACACAGCCCCCACAGTTCCTGAACCGGGTTTATTTTTTCTTCAGGCAATCACTCATGAATGCCTTGCGCTCGTCACCCTTGAGGGCTTTGGTGGCGGCGTCGGCGTTGCAGGTCTTCATCTTCTCTTGCTGTGGGGTCAAGGCCTTACCGGCATCGTTTGCCGCCGGAGTCGCCTTCAGGCAGGTGCTCATGAAGGCTTTGCGCTCGTCGCCCTTGAGGCTTTTGGCCGTAGCGTCGGCATTGCAGGTGGTCATCTTCTCTTGCTGGGCCGTATTGGCGGCAAATCCCTGGGAGCACAGCAGCAAACCGATCATCAACAAAGGGGCACGCATCATCTTCATGGAGTTTTCTCCTGGTCGCCACGCCGAGGGGCGCGGCCTTGTACTGGAGTGTAGACAACCCCTGTTACACCTTCCTGTTCTCCAAATGGCTGCGGCGATACTGCTCAGGCGTACATCCGGCCTGGCGCTGGAACATCGCGATAAACGCCGAGCCGGTGCTGTAGCCCATGTCGAAGGCAATTTCCTGAATGCTGCGCTGACTATCCAGCGCCTCGATCGCTGCCAGAAAACGCAGGCGCTGGCGCCACTCACCGAAACTCATGCCCAGTTCCCGCACGAACTGCCGCGCGAGGGTGCGCTCGCTGACATGGATGCGTGCGGCCCATTCCAACAGCGGCCGGTTATCCCCTGGCTCGGCCTGCAACGCTTCCAGGATCCCGAGCAACCTTGGGCTGCTGGCATAAGGCAGGTAGCACTCGTGCACCGGAGCCTGTTGCAACTGGTCCACCAATACCTGGGCCAGACGCTGGTCGGCGGCCTGATCGGGGATTTTCACGTCGCGGGCGGCGAAGTCCTTGAGGATCGCCTTGAGGATGTCGCTGATGGCCAGGGTGCAGGCCCGCGGCGGCAGATCGGTGCAGACTTTGGGTGCCAGGCACACCGCACGGTAGTTGACCGGTTGGTGGCTGTAGAAACTGTGCTCGATCTGCGGCGGCACCCACACTGCGTATTGCGGCGGTGACATGAAACGGCTGCCCTCGACGTCCATGTGCAGCACGCCATGGGCGGCGTATTCCAGCGTCCCCCACGGATGTCGATGGGGCGCGGCGTATTCGTGGGCGTCGAAATCGGCGTAGCGGAAGTACACCGCCGACGGCAGTTCGCTGAAATCCAGCAGGTCGATGTGTTTACTGCTCATGCTGTCCGTCATCAGGGGCCGGTTGTCTGGATTGAAGTATAGGCTTGCATCCAGACAAGCGGATAATTGCCCTTCATTAACGTTCTGGTTTTTCCCGATGCAATACGCTTATCCCCTGCTGGCCATTTTTATCTGGGCCGGCAACACCGTGATCACCAAAATGTCGGCCGGGGCGATCTTCCCCGCCGAGATCGGTTTCTACCGCTGGCTACTGGCCGGGTTGCTGTTCACGCCCTTCATGCTCAAACCGGTGCTCGCCCATTGGCCGCTGATCCGCCCGAAACTGGGCAAGATCTTTGTCCTCGGCGTTCTCGGCATGGCGGTCTATCAAAGCCTGGCGTACTTCGCTGCGAGCCTGACCTCGGCTACCAACATGGGCATCATCCTGTCACTGATGCCGCTGATGTCGCTTGCCATGGCGATCATCAGCCTCGGCCAGCGCCTGACCATGGGCGCCTTGGCCGGTGCGGTGCTGTCATTCGCCGGCGTTCTGGTGGTGGTGTCGTCCGGCAGCCTTGGCGCATTGCTCGAACACGGGGTCAACCTGGGCGACGCAATGATGCTGGTCGCCACCCTGGCCTACGCGGTCTACAGCACCCTGCTGAAAAAATGGCAGCTGAAACTGCCGCCGCTGGTGCTCCTGTATTTGCAGGTGCTGGTGGCCGTGGTGGTGCTGTTTCCGCTGTTCCTTGCCTCACCGAAAGTCGGCCCGACCCTGCAGAACATTCCGCTGGTGCTGTACGCCTGCCTGCTGGCTTCGATGGTCGCGCCGCTGGCGTGGATGCAGGCCGTGGTGCGTTTGGGGCCGAGCCGGACCACGCAGTTTTTCAATTTGCTGCCGTTGATTACCGCATTGATTGCGGCGGTGGTGTTGCATGAGCAATTGGCGATGTATCACTTGGTAGGCGGGGTGTTGACGTTGGGAGGGGTGATTGTTTCCGAGCGTTGGACGACGGTGTTGGGCCGCTCCTAGCTTTTTGTGGCGGTCTAAAGCCCTGCCGCGCTCAACCGCGCCGCATGCTCGACAAACAACCGGATCGGGTCGGCCCCCTTGCCCACCAGCCCCAACGACTGGTTGACGATATCGAAGTGATCCAGCGGATATTCATCGCCAATCACCGTGCCCAGATGCGAGCTGTAGCGCCCGACCATGCCGTCGCAATGCCCGACTTCGCGGACGAAGGTTTTGGCGAACAACCGACAGCTGCGGTTGGTGCCGTCCAGCAGGTTGCGCCCCCGATCCGTTATGCCCGGTTGCAACGTGCCGGACCAGGAGTAATAGCGCACGCCATTGACCTCCTCCGGCCCCTGACCGCCCCAGGTCTCGGGCAGCCCCTGTGGATAACGCTGGTTAAACAGCGCAACGCCTGCGCTGGTGAGGGAGTGATGGGACGCATGGATATCCACCGGCAACTTCGGCCCGCGGTAACCGGTGTCCAGCCACCCCATCAGGGTGCTGACCATTCGCAGCAAAAAGCACAGCAGACGACCACGGACACTGTCATGGGGGTAATGCTCTTGCAGGTAGTCGGCGAGCTCCGAGCCTTGGTTCGGCCCCGCCACCGAGGTCACCGAAGCAATCAGGTCAGGACGCTTGGCCGCTGCATAACGGGCGGTCAGCGAGCCCTGGCTATGGCCGATCAGGTTGACCTTGGCGGCCCCGGTTTCCCGCAGGATTTCGTCGATGCGCGCCAGCAATTGCTCGCCGCGCACTTCGTTCGAATTGAGCGGTGAGACCTGCACGGCGAACACCACCGCACCGCCATGGCGCAACGCCTCGACGATCCCGTACCAATACGGATAAAGCACCAACCGGATGAACCCGAGCATTCCCGGGACCAGCACCAGCGGGTAGCGCGGGGCAGAACCTTGCGACATGGGCGGATATCCTGGTGGTCGGGCGGTGATGCCAGGCGGGGTGCAGACATCCACCAAGCATCGCCAGCGAAGATGACAAGTCTATGTCATCCGCCCTACTTCAACCCCACTACGCCTGCCACGATCAGCCCGACCGAGACCAGCTTGATCACGGTCAGGCTTTCACCCAGCAGCGCGAAACCGAGAAACACCGTGCCCAGCGAACCGATGGCGGTCCAGATCGGGTACGCGATGCTCACCGGCAACTCGCGCATGGCCAGGGTCAGGAAGTAGATCCCGCCCACAGCGGCCACCACGGTGACCAGTGAAGGCCAGAGCCGGGTGAAGCCCTCGGCGTACTTCATGCCCATGGCGAAGGTGACTTCGAACCCGGCGGCGACCAGCAGAAACAGCCAGGCCATCTAGAACTCCCCGGCCAGCGCCAACAAGCGCTGCTCTGCCTCGGCGGCAGAGATCTCAAAGCTGCGCTCGGCGGACTCTTCGCCCTCGGCAGCCACCACGGTGACATCCGTGATGCCGATGAATCCGAGCACCGTGCGCAGTAGCGTGTCGGCATGGTTCATGGCTTCCAGTTCGCCGCCCGGGCCAAAACCGAAGCCGCCACGGCTGGTGATGATCAGGGCCTTTTTACCCTGTACCAACGGCTCGTACTGGGCCACGCCATTGTCCAGGCTGTGATCGAAGGTCACCCCCACCCGCACGATCTGATCGATCCAGGCCTTGAGGCCGCTCGGTACGCTGAAGTTGTGCATCGGCGTGGATATCAGCAACACATCGTGGCCAAGCAGCTCGCCAACCAGTTCATCGCTGAGTGCCAGGTCGGCCTGCATCGACAGTGGCCGGGCGTCGGGCTCGGGGTAAAACGCGGCGGCCACGAATGCCTCGTTTACCGGCGGAATCAGGGCACGACCGATTTCGCGTCGGGTCAACTGCGAGTGTGGATGGCGGGCCTGCCAGGCCGACAGAAACACTTCGGCCAAACGCCGGGAGTGCGAACGGTCACCACGTGGGCTGGCGTGAACAGCAAGAATTCTACTCATCTGTCTCTCCTCAGGGCTAAACTCAAACGGCTTGTGGCTTGCAGCTTGAAGCTCACCAGCGTCCTCGTTCAAATGAGCAGAAATCAGTCAGGATGAATCCATTTCATCCATGGAGTGTTCAATGTTTGCCTCGTTGCCGTTGACCGCCCTGCGGGCCTTTGAATCCGCCTCACGCCTGTTGAGCTTCAAGGCCGCCGCCGAAGAACTGTCCGTCACCCCGACGGCGGTGTCCCACCAGATCCGCTCCCTGGAGAGCTGGCTCGGCGTGCCGTTGTTCGAGCGCCTGCCACGCCAGGTGCGCCTGACCGAATGCGGCGAACGGCTGTTTCAGAGCCTGCACGGGGCTTTTCTGGAAGTGGCGCAAAGTGTCGATACCCTGCGCCCACAACGCAGCAGCGCCAGCCTGACGGTCTCCACCACCGCCGCCTTCGCCGCCCTGTGGCTGGTACCACGATTGGGACGCTTCTACGCCCGTCACCCGAACATCAACGTGCGCCTCGATACCCACTGCGAAGTCATCGACCTGCATCAGGACGCCAGTGTCGACCTGGTGCTGCGCTACAGCCTCGATGATTACCCCAACCTGTACGGCCAGTGCCTGTTCGACGAATCCTTCGGCGTCTACGGTTCGCCTGAACAAGTGGCCCTGGCCGCCAGTCGCGCGCCGACGCTGATCAGCGTGCGTTGGCACAACTCCAAACTCTATGCCCACGGCTGGGAGGCCTGGTGCGCTCGCTCCGGCGAAACCTGGTTGAGCGGCCGGCCCGCCGTGCGCGAATACGACGAAGAGCATTACGCCCTGCAAGCGGCGATTGCCGGGCAAGGCCTGGTATTGGCAAGCAATATTCTGGTGTCGGAAAGCGTGGCCAGTGGTCTGTTGTTGCCGTACCGGGGGGAAGTCCAGGTCGATGGCGCCGGCTACAGCGCACTGTGCGTGCCGGGGCGCGAACGTCATCCACCGGTTCGGGCGTTTTTTGCGTGGTTGCGTGAAGAAGCGTTGTTGTCCGGGCATGCGGTGCGCTGACCAAGGTCCGACAACAGTTCAAGTACTCCCAAGTTGAACGACAACTTAATTTCACCCCTGCGAATTAAAAAACCAAAAACACCAAACACAACTAAAACCTAAAGTTACAAACCCCAACTAGACTTTAAAATCAATAATTCTATTCTAACAACCACAGCCAGCCGGCTGTTCACACCAACAAGTAAAGGATTACTTTCATGCTACTTGAACAACGACTCGAATTTATTGATTCCCTGCCAACATTTCCTATCATCACGCAGCGCTCGACACCTGTCATTAGTACGTTCTCTGCCCAACCTGAACATGACATCAACAAACCCACCGCCAGTGTAATGCCTGGCACCATCGATGCGTTTCTGCCCGGAGTTTCGCAGGAGACCATCGAAGACGTCAACTTGTGCAAACTGGTCATGCAGAACGCTGCTACCAAACGCTTCCCCGAAGACGCGCAACTCTTTGAATGGTATCGCTACTATGTTGACGGCCTGAGCAAACTAGGCTGGGTGACTCAAAACAGGAACATCCAGGAAGTCACAATCAAGCGAGTTGGCCTGACGATGGATCAGGTGGCCTTGGAAGTGACAGCAGGATTGATTGGCAGCAATGCCGCTAAAACTCTGGCTGACGTTGCGAAAAAAGCCGTTGAGTTGGTGCAGAAAAATCCCGGTGCCATTCAGATTTTTGACCGCAACTCCAAGCTGGGTACTCAGGCAAAATTCGATATCGCACCGATCTGGCTTGATAACGGCGGGCAACCAAACATGGTCCTCAACTGCATTTCCCTGGATGCAAGGGAGAGCACCCGCGGCATTCTGTTCTGGAAATCGACCCGCCAGTCCACCACGATAAAAACGGGCGCTGTGCGCACTTACCTGGACACTAAAACTTTTTCCGGCCTACGTGGCGACCTGTACAAGAAGTTTAACGACAGCAGCAAGAAATTCATTGAAGACCTGCCTGATTTCTAACAGCCACTGACATGTTTAAATCGGCCATAGCGCGCCGATTTAAACAACTTATTGCACTCACCGGCACGTAGGTAAAATATGAAAAAAACAACACTTGATACCTGGTTGGTCAATGGCAACATAACGATTTTTTGCGGCTCGCACACTGACAGCTTTAAAAAAGACATTCTAGCCTCCAGTCTGTTAGGCGAGTTGGTGGCAGAAAAAAAAAGCAAAAACCGTGAAGTTTCCTGGCCCACTTATACAGATACCGTTCAAAAAATTGGCTGGACTGTCAATAGCCGGGCGAATCAGCAACTCGAGTTTGAAAACAGTAATCTCTTGAATATTGTTGAGCAAAGCGCCGGGAGTGCCCTGCCACAAGATGAACGGCAAGCGCTCGCTAATGCTTTGGCTCAATTGGTCAATCTCCAGAGTGATTCGCCAGCGATCAGGACAATCGTCGAGAAACTTCAAAGAAACGCTACTGTGAGCAACACCACCACGGATATATTGGTTTCAACGGCTGTTCTGCTGACGATTATTCGCAACGATAAAACCGTGGTAACCCTGCAAGTGGCGTTCGAAACAGCCCAAGAGATTGCAATAGATATTCTCGACCAGCCGGTTTTGAACACCACCAACGAACACAAGACCAATGTTTGGCTAATGAGTACCTTGCTGGATGGGCGCCAATACAATCGCGTAAGAGATGACGTCCTGAAGAAACTGGGTAAGAGGATGGAAACGGAGTTATTGCAAATCCATGCACCCACCGGATTGAGTTGAAAAATCAAGCCTCGCAGGCCGTTCAAGCGACCCGGAGTCGGGGCGCTTGAACTCTGCTCACCAACAAATTCAGTTTTTGACGGTCTTCGGCGCCTTGCCCGCCTTCATTTGCTCCAGCAAAGGCGCACACTGGTTCGTCTCGCCGCCGCTTGGCGCCACCAGCGCCAGCAAACCTGCGGCCGGTGCGGCGATCACGCCCAGCGCCACCATCCCGGCTCCGCGCAACATCAACGGTACGGCCTTGACCCCGGCATCGGGCTTGATGAACTTGCCGCGCACATACAACGGCGAGCGCAATGAAATCAGGCGCCAGCCCTTGGATTCCGGGGTGATGGTCAGGTCCAGTTGTTCAGTCGCCATGTTCGCCGTGCCGTCGATGTAGATGATGGCGTTCTCGGTGTCGAACACAAACAAGCGGGTACTCGCCAGGCCGGATTGGATGCCGAAGTCGGCGGCGGCGCAGTTGATCTTCACTTCCTTGTCGCCAAAGATCTTGCCAACCACGTAGTTGCCGACGTTCAGGCCTGCCAGTTCCATCAATTCACGACTGATGGCGCCATCGTTGATCAACATTTTCAGATTGCCATTGGCGCTGCCCAGCAGTTTGGCCACCGAATTGCCGCGCCCGCTGAGATCAGCGTCGCCATTGAGCTCACCGAAACTGGTTTTCATCGGTTCAAAGCCGGGGAACAACTGCTTGAGCTTGAAGCCTCGCGCTGTGAGCCTGGCATGGCCCTCCAGTGGATCGGTGTGGCCGTTCAGGCGAATCTGCGCATCCAGATTGCCGCCGGCCACGCCGAAACGCAGCGGTTCGAGGCTGAGCACGCCGTCGGTGAGCACCAGATGGGTATAGAGGTCGTTGAACGGCAGTTTTTCGCTGTGCACGATGCGCTTACCGGTGAACTCGACATCGGCGTCCATATCGCGCCAGCGATCGGTCTTGAATTCTTCGACCGGCAGCACTTTGTCCGCCGGTTGTTTGCTGTCACCGCCCCGGGCCTTCTGATCGGCGTTGGAGTCGGCACCGATCAGCGGTGCCAGGTCAGCGAACAGCAATTGATTGGACAACAGCGAGCCGCTAAGTTTTGGCCGTGGCTGGCTGGCCACGTAGGTCAGATTGCCATGGATGTCGCTTTCGCCGATCTTGCCGTTGAATTCCTCATAGCGGAACACTGCGCCACCCACCTCGTGCAACTTGGCGATCAGATCGCCGTCGGTGGCATAAGGTGGCGTGTCCGGCAGGATCACACCGGTCAGCGGGTAGAGGTTGCCCAGGCTGGTGCCGGCCAGTTTCAGGCGCAGGTCCAGGGCGCCAAGGTTCAGCGGATCGGTCAGGGTGCCGGCCAGTTCAACGCTGGAATCGGCGATCTTCACCTGTGCCTGAAGCGGAAACGGCCGTGCCGCGTCCTGCAACGCCAACAGCCCGCCAATCTTGCCCTGGCCCACGAGTTTCTGGCCGTGGTACTGGCCGTTGACCTTGAGGGCGAACGCATAATCCTGGGGTGACGAGCCCTTTTCCTGCGCAGCTTTCGCCGCTTTGTCGCCAACGATATCGCTGAACGGAATCGGTTTGCCCAACGGATCGATCAGCACGTCGAGTTGTGTCTTCAGGCTATGGTCGTCGAGGGTGACGTGGCCCTTGTCGAAGCCGATCGCACCGATATCCAGCACCCAACTCGAAGGCTCGGCGTTCGGGTCCTTTGGGTCGAATTTGAAGGTCCAGTTGGCGCGCCCGTCAGCCAGGCGTTGCAGTTGGGCATTGGGCTCGGTGAGATCGATACGTGGGATCTCCACTCGCTGCGCCAGCAATGCCAGGGGTGAAATACGCAGTTCCACCCGCTTGAGAGTGACCATCTGCGGCTGTTTCGACCAGTCGGGATTGCCCAGGCTCAAGTCTTCGGCCACCACATGAGGCCACGGCACCCAGGCGCGCCAGCCGCTTTCATCGGGCTCGGGCTGCCAGACCACCGACAGATTGCCTTTGATGGCGAAAGCGCGGTGCAGCTCTTCGGAAACCTTGGCGTTGAGTGGCGGTTTGATCCGATTCCAGTCGAAGAACACGATGATCAGCACCAGCACCATCAATAAGGTAAGGAAAGTGGAAAGGGTCCAGACCAACGTCTTTTGAGTGCGCGTCATTGCACGGGGCTCCTGATACGACTGAGCGCCCTGACTGCGACGCACATGTGAAACGGTGAGCCGCAAACGGCCCACCATGAAAACTACGACTGATAAAAACCCGGCAGGTTTAATCGATAGACCGATTTCGCCGGATTCATCCAGTCCAATACTGACCAGCCAGTCTGCCTGCGTTACCGGACCTGCACTTTTGCACGTCATAGGTGGGTCGAAAATACCCATAAAAGCGAAAGACAATTCTCCGGAAACGCCCGGCCTAGGGCCTCCGCAGCAAACAATCAATTCCATTGATTATTACCATTGCGTTTATGAACTTTCATATCGATTTATCGAGAGTAGCATTGCTCTCGTACCCACTTATTCGCACCCCCAAGGAGCAAAATAATCATGAAACGCCAACTACTGCTCAGCCTTACACTCTCGATGCTGGCCAGCACTGCTTTTGCCCTGCCAGCGGCTGACCAGGCCACTCCACAAGTGAAACAAAACCACTCGGTGTTCAGCCAGACCGTCGCCGAAGGTGGTAATGATCGCCTGAAAGAAAAAGGCCTGATCACTCAGGATGGCTCGGACCGCACCCCACAAGGCCAGACCCTCGCCGCAGATGGCTCGGATCGTACTCCACAAGGCCAAACCCTGGCTGCTGATGGCACCGACCGTACTCCACAAGGCCAAACCCTCGCCGCTGATGGCACCGACCGTACTCCACAAGGCCAAACCCTCGCCGCAGATGGCACCGACCGTACTCCACAAGGCCAAACCCTCGCCGCAGATGGTTCGGATCGTACTCCACAAGGCCAAACCCTCGCCGCAGATGGTTCGGATCGTACTCCACAAGGCCAAACCCTCGCTGCCGACGGTGCGGATCGCACTCCACAAGGTCAAACCCTCGCTGAAGGTGGTGGTGACCGTGTAATCGAACGCAACAGCGCCGTGAGCTAAGCCCCATGGCCGCCTTGAAAAAAAGCCCAATCCCCGGATTGGGCTTTTGACTTTTCAGCGCTCCGCTTGATAGATGCCGCACTTCCCCCGCTTGATCCCCCACAGTCGTTCGACGCCGGCAAAGCCGATTTGCTAGAGTGCGCCGCGTCACTGTCCAGAAAACGCCCTTGCGATGCTGCCCCGCGCCGAACAGAAACAACAAACCCGTAACGCCCTGATGGACGCTGCCCGGCGCCTGATGGATGGCGGCCGAGGATTCGGCAGCCTGAGCCTGCGCGAAGTCGCGAAAACCGCCGGGATCGTGCCGACCGGTTTCTACCGCCATTTTGCCGATATGGATGAATTGGGCCTGGTGCTGGTCAGCGAAGTCGGCCAGACATTCCGCGAAACCATTCGCCTGGTGCGACACAACGAATTCGTGATGGGCGGCATCATCGATGCCTCGGTACGTATCTTTCTCGACGTGGTCAGCGCCAACCGTTCGCAGTTCCTGTTTCTCGCCCGCGAGCAGTACGGTGGTTCGCTGCCGGTGCGCCAGGCCATTGGCCGTTTGCGTGAAGACATCAGCTCGGACCTGGCGGCGGATTTGTCACTGATGCCGAAACTGCAGCATCTGGACATCGCCGATCTCAGCGTCATGGCGGATCTGATCGTCAAGAGCGTGTTCGCCACTCTGCCGGACATCATCGACCCGCCAGCCGAGGCCCTGCCTGAGCACCTGACGCCCCAGGCGAAAATCACCCAGCAGTTGCGGTTTATCTTTATCGGCCTCAAGCATTGGCAAGGGCTTGGAAGTACTGAGTAACCCTTAACCTTCAGTCTGGATCAGGCCCCTGTGGGAGCGAGCTTGCTCACGATAGCGTCGGCACATAGAGAGTCGATGTGACAGACACTCCGCTTTCGCGAGCAAGCTCGCTCCCACATTGAGGCTCATCGCTTCAACTTGGTGCGCAACTCAAAAACAACGCACCAACTTCAGTCAAAAAACTCACTCCATCGACACCCATCCCACATCTCCGTCAGCCATTTCCTACACATCAGTCAATTGGCAAGCCCCTTGCTCTAGCCTGAGCATTGTCCATTGCTGGAAGCCTTCCGATGCTGGTGATTCATCGCAGAATCGACCCTCAACCCGTTTGGGCCGCCGAACTGCACCTGACGTTCGAAGCCCGCAGCAAAAGCCGTTTGCGCTGTTTCAGCGCCGAAGGCGAAGACGTCGGGTTGTTTTTGGAGCGCGGTCAGCCGCCGTTGCATGACGGCGAATGCCTGCAGGCCGAAGACGGGCGAATCGTGAGGGTCTGCGCCCGCCCCGAACAATTGCTGCACGTCACCTGCGCCAATGCCTTCGAACTGACCCGCGCGGCCTATCACCTGGGCAACCGGCATGTCGCCCTGCAAGTCGGCGACGGCTGGTTACGCCTGCTCGACGATTACGTGCTCAAGGCCATGCTCGAACAACTCGGTGCCGTTGCCGCTAACATCGAGGCGCCGTTCCAGCCGGAACATGGCGCCTACGGCGGTGGCCATCACCACTCGCGCCACGGCGATGAAGACTTCAACTACGCGCCGAAACTGCACCAGTTCGGCGTACGCACATGAACCCGGCCTGGGCGCTGTTGCGCCTGGCCAGTCCGCAATTGCCGATTGGCGGCTACAGCTACTCCCAAGGGCTGGAAATGGCTGTGGATAACGGCCGGGTTCACGACCCCGACAGTGCGCGACGCTGGATCAGCGATCAGTTGCTTTTTAATCTGGCACGCTTCGAAGCGCCGTTGCTGCTCGCCCATTGCATGGCCGCCAGCGAGGAAAACTGGGACGAATTGCTGCAGAACTGCGAAGCGCATCGCGCCAGTCGCGAAACCCGCGAGTTGCATCAGGAGAGCCGACAGATGGGCTACTCGTTGCAACAATTGCTCAATGGCTTGCCGGAACTCGACACACCCGCCCGCGCCTTCCTCGAACAACGCAGCGAGCCACATCTGGCCCTGGGTTGGGCCTTGGCCGCGCGCGCCTGGCAGATCAGCCCGCAGGACGCCCTGGCTGCATGGCTCTGGAGCTGGCTGGAAAACCAGTTGGCCGTGCTGATGAAGACCCTGCCCCTGGGTCAGCAAGCCGCCCAACGCCTGACCAGCGAACTGTTGCCGCTGCTTCAACAAGCTCAACAGAACGCCACCCGAATAGACCCCGATCATTACGGCAGCGCCGCTTTCGGCCTGTCCCTGGCGTGTATGGCCCACGAGCGCCAGTACAGCCGTCTGTTCCGTTCCTAGGGCCTGTTATTTTGGAGAAGCACATGAACACACAACCCCTGCGTGTCGGCATCGGCGGCCCGGTCGGCTCCGGTAAAACCGCCCTGACCCTGGCCCTGTGCCTGGCCCTGCGCGAGCGTTACAACCTGGCCGTCGTGACCAACGACATCTACACCCGCGAAGACGCCGACTTTCTGGTGCGCAACGAAGCCCTGGCACCGGAACGCATCATCGGCGTGGAAACCGGTGGCTGCCCGCACACAGCCATCCGCGAAGACGCCTCGATCAACCTCGAAGCCGTGGATCAGCTCAACCGCCGCTTTCCGGGGCTGGACCTGATTCTCGTGGAGTCCGGTGGCGACAACCTCTCCGCCACTTTCAGCCCGGAACTGTCCGATCTGACGATCTACGTGATCGACGTCTCGGCCGGCGACAAGCTGCCGCGCAAGGGCGGGCCGGGAATCTGCAAATCCGACCTGCTGGTGATCAACAAGATCGACCTGGCGCCGCTGGTCGGTGCCTCGCTGGAGATGATGAACAGCGACACCCAGCGCATGCGCAACGGCAAGCCGTTCGTGTTCAGCAATCAGAAAACCGGCCTGGGTCTGGAAGAAATCATCGCCTTCATCGAACGCCAGGGTTTGCTGACCGCGGCCTGATCACGACTTATCAACAAGGAAGCTTTTCCATGACACTCAAACGCATTCTCGGCACCCTGGCCCTGCTGCTGGCCCCGGCCCTCGCCTTCGCCCATCCGGGGCATGGCGACAACGGCTTGATTGCCGGTATCAGCCATCCGCTTGGCGGTCTCGATCACTTGCTGGCGATGCTCGCGGTCGGTCTTTGGGCCGCACAGCAGCAAGGCGCTGCGCGTTGGGCGCTGCCGTGCGCCTTTGTCGGCACTATGTTGATTGGCGGGCTGTTGGGTTTTGAAGGATTGAACCTGCCGGCACTGGAAGGCGGGATTGCCGCTTCCGTGTTGGCCTTGGGGCTGGCGGTTGCCTTGGCAGTGCGTCCACCGTTGGTGATGGCGGTGGGTGCGACGGCGTTGTTTGCGCTGTTCCATGGCGTGGCCCATGGTCTTGAGTTGCCGGACATGTCGAGTCCCTGGACCTACGCCACAGGCTTTGTCGCGGCGACGGCGATGTTGCACGCGGCGGGTTATGCGCTGGTGCGGGTATTGCCGCAGGCCGCAGCGCCTCTGGTGCGATTGGCGGGCGCGGCTTCGGCGGCGACCGGGGTGTGGTTGCTCGCAGGTTGATTTTTTGTTGCCTGTGTTGACCCCATCGCGAGCAGGCTCGCTCCCACAATGGATCTGTGTGCACAGGACCAATGTGGGAGCGAGCCTGCTCGCGATGACGGCCTGACAGACACCGCATCGCTCAGGCCGACCTCTCTGCTAACATGTCGCGCAATCGCCCCTGCCGTGACGACGCCAGCCAATGCCGCCTGTTTCCCGCTCCGCCTCCCAGCCTGAACTGACCGCCCTGTTCGCCTCGGTGCAACAGCACTTCCTGAACGTCATCGTGCCGCTCTGGCAAGGTCCGGGCTGGAATGCCGACATAGCGTTGCCCTACGAGGCGCTGGATGCCGAACACCAACCGCTGCCACCGCAACGCTACCGGGCCATGGCCTGTGCGCGGCAGTTGTATCTGTTTGCCAGCCTGATCGGTCAGGTGCCGGGCGCCGAAGAGCGTGCCGCCGCGTTGTTCCGCTCGTTGCAGCGGCACTTCCACGATGCAGAGCACGGCGGCTGGTTCTACAGCGTCGATGCTCAAGGGACACCGCTGGATCAGCGCAAGGACCTCTATACCCACGCCTTCATCCTGTTCGCCTGCGCCCATTACTGGAACAAGGTCCGCGAGCCGCTGGTGGAGTCGGTGCTCAATGCCTCGCTGGAAGTGGTCGCGCAGCGTTTCGCCACGGACGACGGTCTGTACGAAGCCACCCTCGAGCGCGACTGGGCATCGCTGGGCAGCGGCCCTTTGCAAAATCCGCTGATGCACTTGGCCGAAGCATTTCTCGCCACCCTGTCGGTGCGTGAAGACCCCGGCGTGCAACAGGCGCTCGTCGAGTTATGCACAGCCATGCACGCGCACTTCATCGATCCGCAGCGTGGCGTGTTGATGGAAAAACCGTTGGAGTCTGTGGATAACTGGTTTGAACCGGGACATCAGTTCGAGTGGTATTTCCTGCTGGAATCCTCGGCGCTGTTACGCAATTCGACACTGCATGCCGATCTGGAGCGGGCCTTCGCCTTTACCGAGCAAGTGGGTGTCGATCAGCAGACTGGCGCCGTGCGGGCGATGCTCGACTTCGCAGCGGATGGCGGCGTCCGGGACGCCACGCAGCGTATCTGGGCCCAGGCCGAGTACCTGCGCGCGTTGACGCTGCGCCCTGACAGCGAGGCCGCTGTGCTGCGCCAGTTGCAGGCGTTGCAGCAGCGCTCGCTGCATTCCGGCGGCTGGTACGAATGCCGTGACGAGCACGGTGAAGTCAGCCGTCGCGACATGCCGTCGACCACGCCCTATCACCTGGCGACCTGTTATCGCGGGTTGGCGGAATATCTCGCCACAAGGTGAAATCCAATCACTCAATCCACTTGCGGTCCCCGGTAAAGCTGATGGTCAGCCATCGCGCGGCATCCGGCTCGCCAAGCTTCGTGGAAATTTCCTCGCGCAGACTGTCCAGTTGCCCCACACCGTCCAGCCAGTAATCCTTCGGCAATACGATGTGAATCTCGATAAAACAGGCCCTGCCGTGTTTCTGCACGTAGGAAATGTAATCGTCGAAACCATGCTCGACCTTCGCCACCTCCATCACCTGACGCACCTTGTCGTCCAGTTGATCCGGGACGATCCCCAACACATCGCGCAAGGCCGGCCCGAGGATTTGGAGCGCCGGGGGGAGCATGCCCAGGGCCAGCAGAATCAGGATCATCGGGTCGACATACACCGCCCACTTGTCGTAACCCTGAGTTTTGAGCAGCAGCGCGATGAGGAAACTCACCAGCAGTCCCGCCGAGAGCATCGCATCCACCAGCCAACTGATGTTGTCGAACTGGATCAGCGATGAGTTGAGCGTGCGATTGCGCTCGCGGACGTAGAAAAAATAAATGAGCTCAACGACAGTGAAGAACGCCGCGTAGAAGATCACCAGCCCCAGTTCGACCTCGCGGCCACCACTGATGATGCCGAACACACCGTTGAGAAAGGCATAAATAGCGACCAGGAAAATGAAGCTGCCCTCGATCACCAGCACCATGGGTTCCAGGTGCCAGGAGCCGAACTGGAAGCGCTGGTTGCTTTCCTTGGCGATCAGCCGGGCGGTGATCAGCATCAGGACCTTGATGAAGGCCGCGATCAGCGAAAAGAAGCCATCGAACAGGATGGATTGGGCGCCCGAAACAAAACCGGTGATGATCCCGGCGAATGTCACGGCGAGCATCAGGAAGGTCGATTGTTTGAGCAGCGACTGCTCGCCTCGATTACTCACTTGATCTCCTCTAAAACCTCTAGACCGCCGGGTGTGGCGGGTTGCTTGAGGGAGGAGTCTAGCTGATGTCCGGTTTTGACCGCTCTTGTGGCGAGGGGGCTTGTCGGACCGCCGCACCGCCCCGTTGGGCTGCGGAGCAGTCGAAAACCGGTGGATGAAGTACATCTGAAAAATTGAGCGCTATGGTTTCGGGGCTGCTGCGCAGCCCAACGGGGCGGTGCGGCGGTCCGACAAGCCCCCTCGCCACAATTAAGACTTACGCTCGATCGAAAACCCGGCCCAAGTCTGGCTGACCGGCATCAGCTCCAGGCTGTTGATGTTGATGTGCGCCGGGGCATTGAGCACCCAGAAGATGGTGTCAGCGATGTCCTGCGGCTGAATCGGCTCGGCACCGGCATAAGTGGCGTTGTAGCGCTCCTGGTCACCGGCAAAACGCACCAGCGAGAACTCGCTCTCGCACAGGCCCGGTTCGATGTTGCTGACCCGTACGCCCGTGCCCTGCAGGTCGCAGCGCAGGTTGACGGAGAACTGTTTGACGAACGCCTTGGTCGCGCCATACACATGGCTGCCCGGGTACGGGTAGTTGCCGGCGATGGACCCCAGATTGACGATACCGGCACCACGACCGTGCGCGATCAGGCGCGGCAACAGCAGACGGGTGCTGTACATCAGGCCTTTGACGTTGGTATCGACCATGGTGTCCCAGTCGTCCAGGTCGCACTTGGGCGCCGGATCAACACCCAGGGCCAGCCCGGCGTTGTTGATCAGCCCGCGCAGTTTGGCAAAGGATGGCGGAAGATTGGCAATCGCCTCCTCCATAGCCTTGCGATCACGTACATCGAGCACCAGGCCATGGACTTCGGTCTGCTTCGACAACTCGGCGCACAACGCATTGAGGCGCTCTTCACGACGGCCTGTCAGCACCAGTTTCCAGCCGGCCTCGGCAAAACGACGGGCACAGGCTTCACCAAAACCGGAGGTCGCTCCGGTAATAAACAGGGTGTTGGACATCGTGTTCTCCTTGCTTCGGCTGATCGCCAGCCATTGGAATAGAAAATCAGCAGGCAGCATGCCCGGCCTTGTTCACAGCGGCAACCACCGTTCAAACTGTTCAAACTGTTCAAAAAACGTACAATCCCGGCAAGCCCTTGACCAGCGTGGCCTACAGCCATGTGCGCGCACGTTATCCACAGGCCGGTCCACAGTCTTTGGGGGCAAGTGGAAAAGCTGCAAGCCGCTATCCACAAGGCTTTGCGCGAGGTTTTGAAACTTTTTTGCTTGACCCTCAACCGCCTGCTGTGTAGCCCTTGGCCATTTTCATGACTGACGGGTCAAACCGACGATGGCGCCAAGCCAGTAACCACGGCCTTCAGCCGAGTCTTTCCAGAGTTTAGTCACAGACTTATCCACAGGCTTGTCCACGCCGATTCCATGCCTTTTCATCCCGAACAAAAAGGTTGACAAAGCGGTCTGCAAGCTGCGCAAAAACGCCTGATCAAAAAACAACCACACCTCTGTAAGCCACGGTTTAAAAGGCCTCCAGCCAGCTACTCCCACGTTATTCACAGCCGGTTCCACAGCAAACGGGGACAAGTCAAAACCGTGACAAAACAACTATTTGCAGCGGCTTTATGTCGCGCTTTGCGAGCTTGGGAATATTGTTTTCCACAATTTCCCGGAGGCATGCCAAAACCCTGTGGGAGCGGGCTTGCTCGCGAAGACCGGGGCACAGCTTGCATCGTGGTGACTGACACACCGATATCGCGAGCAAGCTCGCTCCCACAGGGGATTCGCGGTGGATTGGAGATGTAAAAAAGCCCCGGCGATTGCGCGCCGGGGCTTGTGCATAACAAAGCAGACTCAGTGCCCGCCGAGATAGGCGTTACGCACATCCTCGTTGACCAACAACTCCTTGCCAGTACCGGTCATGCGAATCTCGCCGTTGACCATCACGTACGCCCGGTCCGACAACCGCAGGGCATGGTTGGCGTTCTGTTCCACCAGGAAGATGGTCATGCCGGTCTTGGCCAGTTCCCGCAGGGTGGCGAAGATCTGCTTCACCACGATCGGCGCCAGGCCCAGGCTCGGCTCATCGAGCAGCAACAACTTGGGCCGGCTCATCAGGGCACGGGCAATGGCGAGCATTTGCTGCTCGCCGCCGGACATGGTCATCGCCCGTTGGGTACGCCGCTCTTCGAGCCGAGGGAACAGCTCGAACATGCGCTGCATGTCCTCCTTGGCGTACTTGTCACCGATAGGGATGGTGCCCATCAGCAGGTTCTCCTCGACGGTCATGTCGGGGAACACCCGCCGCCCTTCCGGCGATTGCGCGATGCCGTTGGAGGCGATGTAGTGAGACGACTTATGGGTAATGTCCACGCCCTGATAGAGGATCTGCCCGTCGGCTGCCCGTGGCTGGCCGAAGATCGACATCAGCAGGGTCGACTTGCCGGCACCGTTGGAGCCGATCAGGCTGACGGTTTCCCCTTCGTTGATGTGCAGCGAGACACCTTTAAGGGCCTGGATCGGGCCGTAAAACACGTCCAGATCCTTGAGTTCGAGGATGGGTTTACTCATACCACCTCCTCTTCTTCGGCGCCCAGGTAGGCCGCAATCACTTTCGGATCGTGACGAATCGCATCGGGTCCACCCTCGGCGATGACGATACCGTGGTCCAGCACCACGATGTGGTCGGAGATACTCATAACCATGCCCATGTCGTGTTCGATCAGCACCACGGTCAGATCGTGCTCGTCGCGCAGCAGCCGGATCATCGCGCTCAGCGCTTCGGTTTCCTGAGGGTTGAGGCCGGCGGCCGGTTCGTCGAGGCAGATGATCTGCGGACGGGTGCACATGGCGCGGGCGATTTCCAGGCGACGCTGCTGGCCGTAGGACAGTTCACCGGCCAGGCGGTTGGCGCAGTCCACCAGGTCCACCACTTCCAGCCAGTAGAACGCGTGGTCCAGCGCATCGCTTTCGGCCTTGCGATAGCCCTTGGTATTGAGGATGCCGGCCAGCATGCTGCGGTTGACCCACATGTGCTGGGCCACCAGCAGGTTTTCCAGCACGGACATTTCCTTGAACAAACGAATGTTCTGGAAGGTCCGCGCCAGGCCTGCCCGGTTCACCAGGTGGGTGCCGCCGAATGCCTTGTAGAACAGCCGACTGGCGAAGGATTTCGGCGAAACGAAATCGGTTGGCTTGAACGACTCACCCAGCAACTTGATGACGTTGGTCTGTTGCCCACGGATGTTGAGTTCGATCTTGCCGCCGGAGGCTTTGTAGAACCCGGTCAGGCAGTTGAACACCGTGGTCTTGCCGGCGCCGTTAGGCCCGATCAAGGCGAAGATCGAGTTGCGGTGCACTTTCAGGCTGACATCGCTCAACGCCTTGATGCCGCCGAAGTGCATCATCAGCTTTTCTACACTGAGTACGACTTCGCTCATGGCGCTACTCCTTTACGCGGGGTCACACCGGTACGGCTGATCCGAATCAGGCCGCGCGGTCGCCAGATCATCATCAACACCATCAGGATGCCGAACAGCAGCACGCGGTACTCGGCGAAGCCACGCAGCAGCTCCGGGGCGACGGTCAGCACGAAGGCTGCAATTACGACGCCTATGGTCGAACCCATGCCGCCGAGTACCACGATGGCGAGGATCAGCGCCGATTCGAAGAAGGTGAACGAGGTCGGGTTGACGAAGCCCTGGTAGGTAGCGAAGAACACCCCGGCCAGACCGGCCGTCGAGGCACCGATGGTGAACGCCGAGAGCTTGACCAGCACGTGGTTCAGGCCCATGGAGCGGCAGGCGATTTCGTCTTCCCGCAGGGCTTCCCAGGCGCGGCCGACCGGCATGCGGGTCAGGCGATGCTTGATGTACAGCACGGCCAGCACCACCAGGAACAGCACCGCGTAGATGAAGTAGTACTTCACGTCGGGGTTGTAGGCGATGCCGAAGAACTCATGGAATGGAACTCCACCGTCCTTGGCCCGCTTGCCGAACTCCAGGCCGAAGAAGGTCGGCAGAGGTGCCGGCATGCCGTTCGGGCCGCCAGTCAGCGACAACCAGTTGTTGAGGATCAGGCGAATGATTTCGCCGAAGCCCAGGGTCACGATCGCCAGGTAGTCACCGTGCAGGCGCAGCACCGGGAAACCGAGGATGCAACCGGCCAGGCCGGCGGTAATCGCCGCCAGCGGCAACACCGTCCAGAAGCCCAACCCAAGGTATTGATAACCGAGCGCCAGGCCGTAGGCACCGATGGCGTAGAACGCCACGTAACCGAGGTCGAGCAGGCCGGCCAGGCCGACCACGATGTTCAGTCCCAGTCCCAGCAGCACGTAGATCAGCCCGAGGATGACCACGCCCAGCAGGTAGGAGTTGGAGAAAAACGGCAGCACCACGGCAATGACGATCATCAGCGGGATGATCCAGCGCAACCGCGACTTGTAGTCCGGCGCCAGCACATGCACCCCGGAGCCTGTCGTTTCAAAGCCTTCGAGGATTTTCAGGCCCTTGGGTGTCTGCAGGAACATGCTCAGGGCAAAACGACCGGCCATGACAATAGCGACAATCCACGCCACGCGAGTGGGCTGCAAATTGAAGCCGTAGCCATCGAGGACGATGCCGACAATCGGGCCGAACACAATCAGAGCCACGAGGCCGGCAAGAATCGCGTCAACCAGACTTTTTTTGATATCAATGGTTTTTTTAGTGGTTGAAGACATCGCTTACACCTTCGACACAAGAGGACGGCCGAGCAGGCCTTGAGGCCGAAAGACCAGAACGAGGACCAGCAACGAGAAGCTGAAAACGTCTTTGTAGTCTGAGTTCACCAGACCGGAAAACAGCGACTCGGAAATCCCGAGGATGATCCCGCCAAGCATCGCGCCGGGCAGCGAACCAATCCCGCCGAGCACCGCGGCGGTGAACGCCTTGATCCCGATGATGAAGCCGGCATAGAAGTCGAATGTGCCGTAGTTCATGGTGATCAGCACGCCGGCCAGGGCCGCCATCGCTGCACCGATGATGAACACGTAGGAAATCACCCGATCGGTGTTGATCCCCAGAATCGAAGCCATCTTGCGGTCTTGCTGGGTTGCACGGCACATGCGGCCGAGCTTGGTGTACTTGATGATGTAGGTCAGCGCGGCCATCCCGACAAACGCGGCGACCAGAATGAAGACCCTGGTGTAGGTCAACTGAACGAAACCGGTACCGATATCAACGCGCCAGGCACCCGTGAGCAGAGTCGGAACGCCTTGTTGCTTCGCGCCCTGGGAGATCTGTGCGTAGTTTTGCAGGATCAGGGAAATACCGATCGCACTGATCAGCGGTGCGAGTCGAGTGGAGTTACGCAGGGGTTTGTAGGCGACACGCTCGATGACCCAGCCATACACCGCCGTGACGACGATGGTGAAGATCAGTGTGCCAAGCATCAGCAGCGGGAAAGATTCGATACCGAAGTAAGCCAGCAGAGCCAGACTGATTGCCGCGAGGTAAGCGGAAATCATGTAAACCTCGCCGTGGGCGAAGTTGATCATGCCGATGATGCCATAGACCATTGTGTAGCCGATGGCGATCAGGCCATAGACCGACCCGAGGGTCAGGCCGTTGACCAGTTGCTGCAGGAAAATACCATCCATAACGCAATCTCACGCAATGAGAACCTGCACATGTGGCTGTGCGGTTCTTCTAAGGAAAATACAGATTTACGTCGGAGCAATGTCAGCCACGATCAGGCAAGCCACCACGGCCCCTGTGGGAGCTGGCTTGCCTGCGATAGCGGTTGAACATTCAACAAAGTTGTCGCCTGCCAGTCCGTCATCGCGAGCAAGCTCGCTCCCACAGGGGACCCTTGGGGTTCACCCGATTGAGTCAGCCCTTACTTCTGTTTTTCCAGCTGGTGGTATTTGCCATCCTTGTCCCACTGGTAAACCACGTAGTCGGAGATTTTCAGGTCGCCCTTGCTGTCCCAGGTCTTCTCGCCCATGACGGTCTTGACCGGGTTCTTCTTCAGCCATGCAGCCGCTTCTTCGCCCTTGTTGGACTTGGCGCCGTTGAAGGCTGCTGCCAGGGTCTGGACCGAAGCGTAGGCGTACAGGGTGTAGCCTTCAGGCTCGGTACCGGCCTTGCGGAAGGCGTCTACCACGGTCTTGCTGTCTGGCAGCAGGCGTGGGTCGGCGCCGAAGGTCATCAGCACGCCGTCAACGAATTGCGGACCGCCAGCGGTGGTCACCAATTCGTCGGTCACGATGCCGTCGTCGGACATGAACTTGACGTCTTTCAGGCCTTGTTCACGCAGTTGACGCACCAGAGGACCGGCTTCCGGGTGCAGGCCACCGAAGTAGACGACGTCAGCGCCGGCGCCGCGGATCTTGGTCACGATGGTGCTGAAGTCTTTCTCGCCACGGGTCAGGCCTTCATACAGCACAGGCGTTACGCCGCGCTTGACCAGTTGAGCCTTGGTGGCATCCGCCAGGCCCTGGCCGTAGGTGTCCTTGTCGTGCAGCACGACCACTTTCTTGCCCTTGAGCACGTCGACAATGTAGTCGCCGGCCACGATGCCTTGTTGGTCATCACGCCCGCACATACGGAACATGGCGCTCAGGCCGCGCTCGGTCACAGCCGGGTTGGTGGAGCCTGGAGTGATGGCAATGATGCCCGCTTCGTCGTAGATCTCGGAGGCCGGGATGGTCGACGAGGAGCAGAAGTGACCGACCACGCCGGCGACTTTTTGGTTGGTCAGGTCTTTGGCGACCGTCACAGCCTGTTTCGGTTCGCAGGCGTCATCGCCCTTGACCAGTACGATTTTTTCCCCGTTTACCCCGCCCGCCGCGTTGACCGCATCGGCCGCCGCTTGTGCACCCTTCATGTACTGTTCGCCAAATGCCGCGTTGGCGCCAGTCATTGGTCCCGCTACGCCGATCTTGATGTCAGCCTGAGCAAACGCAGAAACACCCAGCGCAGTTGCCACTGCGAGGGCCAGAAAACCTTTCTTGTAAAACGTCTGGGACATGAGGTGGTGCTCCATGGTTTTTTTAATTGGCACTGCGACTTCACTGAATGCTCAGAGCAAGGGCCGTGCCATCGGTTTTTTATTCTGAAAAAAGTCGCTGCTTTCTTGTTATTTCGACTGTTTCGATCCCATTTTCATTGGGCGTGCAACCGTCTAAACCGCGGAAGGTAGAACCATTATTTTTTTGAGGCGCAACCCTAGCGCGCCATCATTGCAACCGCGGCTTTAAACGAAGTGCAACCAGCCTGTAACAACGTGCGTCACCGAAGTGCACACTGCTGGTGCGAGACTGCTACAACCCGCACCACTACAGGCTAGCTGCAGATCGAAAAAGCGCCGCTTCCCACTGCAAAAATCAGCCTTCAGATCACGATCCGCAGGCACTGGCCTGCGTGATACAGCGAAAATCCCGCCTCATACAGACAGCTGCGCAACCCAACCCCGGCCAATGGCTGCATGGGCGCAAAAGGAATCGGTAGCGCTTGAGGATTTCCGTTACACAGGTAATCGGCAAAGGCCTTGCCGACCACCGTTCCCGTGGTCACGCCCCGGCCGTTGTAACCGGTGACTGCCACTAAACCGGGCGCCGGTTCGAACAGACGCATCAAATGATCGGGGGTAAATGCGATGCAGCCGGTCCACGTGCACTCCCACTCCACCGGTTTCAGGTAAGGGAAGTAATGTTGCTGCACCCTATCGGCCCAAGCCTTGAGGAACCAGGCCGGTTTCTGATTGCCATTACCCAGACTGCCAAGCAGCAGGCGACCGTCTTTGTCTCGACGGATACTGCTGAGCACCTGTCGGGTGTCCCAGGAACCCTGGCCACCGGGCAGGATTTGCCGGGCGGCTTCTTCGGTCAGCGGGGCCGAAGCCACTTGATAGTAATAACCGGGGAAGAAATTGCGCCGCAACTCCGTCCAGTCACCTTCGGTGTAGGCATTGGAGGCGATCACCACTTTCTCGGCCATGACCGAGCCCTGGGCGGTTTGCACAGACCAGCGCTGACCCTGTCGTTCGAGTCGGGTGACCGGGGAATGATCGAATAATTGACCGCCCAGGCCGATGGCCGCTTTGGCCAGCCCCGTGGTGTAGGCCATCGGGTTGAGCGTGCCGGCGCGGCGATCGAGCAATGCTGCGGCGATTTTTTTCGTGCCGGTGGCTTGCTCGCAGGCCTGGCCGGTGAGCAATTCCACCGGTGCACCGCGACGTTTCCATTGTTCTTCACGACTGCGCAAATCGGCTTCGCCGCGGGCGTTGTGCGCCATGTGCAGCGTGCCTTCGCGACGCAACTGGCAATCGATGTTGTACTTGTCCACAAGGCTGAACACCAGGGATGGCGCTGCCCCCAGCATGCGGTTGAGCTGGCTGCCGACCGCCTCGCCAAACCCGGCTTCGATCTCGTCCGGTGGAATCCACATCCCGGCATTGACTAGCCCGACGTTGCGCCCCGAACCACCATGGCCGGCGCGATGAGCCTCCAGCACACAAACGGTCTTGCCTTGCTCCAGCAGATGCACCGCCGCCGACAAACCGGTAAACCCGGCGCCGATGACGCAGACATCCACCGAAACCTCACCCTTGAGAGCCGAATTGTCCGGCCTTTGCGGCGTCAGTTTTTCCCACAGACACTCTTCGCGTAACGGCATTGCAAGCTCCTGTCGGAGCAGCTACAAGCCGCAAGCTACAAGCTGCAAGCCAGTTTGCTTGAAGCTTGTAGCTTGTAGCTTGAAGCTGCTTAATCGAACGTAATACCCTGCGCCAATGGCAACTCCAGCGAATAGTTCACGGTGTTGGTCTGGCGGCGCATGTAGCCGCGCCATGCATCGGAGCCGGACTCACGACCACCGCCGGTTTCTTTCTCGCCACCGAACGCGCCGCCGATTTCCGCGCCGCTCGGGCCGATGTTGACGTTGGCGATGCCGCAGTCGCTGCCCACCGCCGACATGAACTGCTCGGCTTCACGCACGTCGGTGGTGAAGATGCACGAGGACAGGCCCTGTGGCACGGCGTTGTTCAGGCGCAGGGCTTCCTGGAAGTCGCTGTAGCCGACCACGTACAGGATCGGGGCGAAGGTTTCGTGGCAGACCACATCGCTCTGCTCCGGCATTTCAACGATGGCCGGCGACACGTAGTAGGCATTCGCGAACTTGTCTTGCAGCTGACGCTCACCGCCAAACACCCGTCCGCCTTCGCTCAAGGCCTGTTCCAGAGCATCCTGCATGTTGTCGAAGCTTTGCTTGTCGATCAGCGGGCCGATCAGATTGCCTTCCAGCGGATGGCCGATACGCACTTTCGAGTACGCGGCTTTCAGGCGGGTGACGATTTCTTCTTTCACCGACTCATGGGCGATCAGGCGACGCAGGGTGGTGCAACGCTGACCGGCAGTGCCGACGGCGCTGAACAGGATCGCGCGAACGGCCATGTCCAGATCGGCGCTTGGACCGAGGATCATCGCGTTGTTGCCGCCCAGCTCCAGAATGCTGCGGGCGAAACGTGCGGCGATTTTCGGCGCCACTTCACGGCCCATGCGGGTGCTGCCGGTGGCGCTGACCAGCGCGACACGCGGATCATCGACCAGGGCTTCGCCGGCATCGCGACCGCCAATGATCACCTGGCTCAGGTGCGGTGGCGCATCGCTGAAATTCTTCAGCACGCGATCGAACAGCGCCTGGCAAGCCAGTGCGGTCAGCGGGGTCTTTTCCGACGGTTTCCAGATCACCGGGTTGCCGCAGACCAGCGCCAGCGTGGCGTTCCAGGCCCAGACCGCGACCGGGAAGTTGAACGCACTGATCACGCCGACGACGCCCAGCGGATGCCAGGTTTCGCGCATGTGGTGGCCAGGTCGCTCGGAGGCGATGGTCAAACCGTACAGCTGACGGGAGAGGCCGACGGCGAAATCGCAGATGTCGATCATTTCCTGAACTTCACCCAGGCCTTCCTGGGTGATCTTGCCGGCCTCCCAGGACACCAGCTCGCCGAGATCGGCCTTGTATTCACGCAGGATGTCACCCAGTTGCCGCACCAGTTCGCCACGGCGCGGTGCCGGGACCTTGCGCCACAGATCGAACGCATGATCTGCGCGACTGATGTGCTGCTCGACTTCAGCAGCGCCTTCCCAGTTCACGGCGGCGATCCTGCTGCCATCGATCGGCGAATGCACCGGCACTTTGCCGTTCTGGTACAGGGCCGGGTTCACACCTAGACGATCAAGCAATGCGGCAACCATGGGTCACTCCTCAAGCAAAAGACAGAACACGTGCAGCCGGAAATTCACGGCTGATCAGACCTGTAGTTTTAGCTGCCCGGAGGTTACTCAACAAACGACCATTAAGAGAGATATCATTCCGTTTATTCATGCTGTGCATTGCTGGCAATAAAGAGACAAGAACCAAGGACCGCCCATGCTGAATAAACGCTACTTGCCATCGATCGCTGCGTTGCAGTGCTTCGAGGCCGTCACCCGGCACTTGAGCTTCACCCGCGCCGCCGAAGAGTTGAACCTGACCCAAAGCGCCGTGAGCAAGCAGGTCGCGCAACTCGAAGAGCTGTTGCAGCACCTGCTGTTTCGCCGGGTACGCCGCCGCCTGCAGATGACACCGGCTGGCGATCTGTACCTGGTTGAGGTGCGAAAGATCCTCACGCAGGTCGAGATGTCGACCCATTACCTGCGATCCTACGGTGGCGAAACAGAAGTCCTGCGGGTCTCCACGCCCCCCACCTTCGGCGCGCGCTGGCTGGTGCCGCGCCTGAAAGGCTGGCGCCTGCGTCATCCGTCGATTCACCTGGACCTGTGCAGCGAGCAGGAAGCCGACGATCTGCTGCAAGGTCGCAGCGACCTGGCGTTCTACTTCGGCCAGGGCTCGCGACCGGGCACCGAGTGCCTGAAGCTGTTCGGCGAAGAGCTGGTGCCGGTGTGCGCCCCGGGCAGCCTGCCTGCCCAACCGTTCACCGATCCGACGCAACTGTCCGACCTGGTACTGCTGCAAAACGCCTCCCGCCCCCAGGCCTGGCACGACTGGTTCGAGCATCAGGGCTACCACACCGAGCACAGCTACCACGGCCCGCGCTTCGAAACCTTTTATATGTGCATCCGCGCCGCCCAGGTTGGCTGCGGCGTGGCGTTGCTGCCGCGGTTTCTGGTGGAAGAGGAACTGGCCGACGGCAAACTGGTCATTCCCTGGCAGCATGCAATGCCCAGCACCGACGCCTATTACCTTGCCTACCCGGAGCACTCGGCGGAAGTGCCCAAGGTGCGGGACTTTGTGAAGTGGATGCTGGAGCAGATTGATAGCCCGGATGTGGTGCAGCACTAACGTCTTGCACTTTCCCTGTGGCGAGGGGGCTTGCCCCCGTTGGGTTGCGCAGCAGCCCCAAAATTTGCAACTTCGTAGCTGGAGCTATTGCGACTGCTGCGCAGCCGAACGGGGGCAAGCCCCCTCGCCACAAAAGCTCACACCTGCAGGGATCTGCTGCGGTCTAAAAAATTGCTGGCAATCCCTGCCGCTGATATGCGCCACTAGCGCCACTGATCAATACTGCTGCAACGCTGGAGATTCCCGTTATGAGCGAGAGTGTGTTTGCCGATCGCATCGTGCAGAACCTGCTCGACACCGACTTCTACAAACTGACGATGATGCAGGCGGTGCTGCACAACTACCCGAACGTCGAAGTCGAATGGGAGTTTCGTTGCCGTAACGGCGAGGACTTGCGCCCGTACCTGGCGGAAATCCGCTTCCAGATCGAGCGCCTGGCCGAGTTGAGCCTGAGCGCCGACCAGTTGAGCTTTCTGGAGCGCATCAGCTTCCTGAAGCCGGACTTCCTGCGTTTTCTCGGTTTGTTTCGCTTCAACCTGCGCTACATCCACACCGGCCTCGAAAACGGTGAGCTGTTTATCCGCCTGCGTGGCCCCTGGCTGCACGTGATCCTGTTCGAAGTGCCGCTGCTGGCGCTGGTCAGCGAGGTGCGCAACCGCTATCGCTACCGCGAGGTCGTGCTGGAGCAGGCCCGCGAGCAGCTCTACCGCAAGTTCGACTGGCTGAGCGCCAATGCCAGCAGTGATGAATTGTCCGAATTGCAGGTGGCCGATTTCGGCACACGCCGACGTTTTTCTTACCGCGTGCAGGAAGAAGTGGTGAATGTGCTCAAGCACGACTTCCCAGGACGCTTCGTCGGCACCAGCAACGTGCACCTGTCCCGGGAGCTGGACATGAAACCCCTGGGCACCATGGCCCACGAATGGATCATGGCGCACCAGCAACTCGGCCCGCGGCTGATCGACAGCCAGATCGCCGCGCTCGATTGCTGGGTCCGTGAATACCGTGGCCTGCTGGGGATTGCCCTGACCGACTGCATCACCATGGATGCCTTCCTCGGCGATTTCGATCTGTTTTTCGCCAAGCTTTTTGACGGTTTGCGCCACGACTCGGGCGACCCGGTGATCTGGGCGGAAAAAGCCATCGCCCACTATCACAAGCTCGGCATCGACCCGATGAGCAAGACGCTGACCTTCTCCGATAGCCTGACATTACCCAAGTGCCTGGAAATATTCCGGGCGCTGCGCGGTCGGATCAATGTCAGCTTCGGCATCGGCACCAACCTGACCTGTGATATTCCGGGTGTCGAACCGATGAGCATCGTGCTTAAAATGGCCGCCTGCAACGGCCAGCCGGTGGCGAAGATATCCGACGAGCCAGGCAAGACGCACTGCAAAGACCCGAATTTCGTCGCTTACTTGCGACACGTTTTCCAGGTTCCTGCCGCCCTTTCCAGTACATCAAGCAAGGAGTGAATTCATGCAAGCCGTACAGCGTGAGATTGCTGAACAGCTCAAGGTCCAGCCGCCATTCGCCGACGAGGCCGCCCTTGAGGTCGAAGTCGCCCGGCGGGTGACCTTCATTCAGGACTGCCTGGTCAACTCCGGGCTCAAGACCCTGGTGCTGGGCATCAGTGGCGGGGTCGACTCCCTGACCGCCGGACTGCTGGCCCAACGGGCCGTCCGTGAACTGCGCCAGCGCAGCGGTGATGCCGCGTACAAATTCATCGCCGTGCGCCTGCCCTACGAAACCCAGTTCGATGAGCACGACGCCCAGGCTTCGGTGGATTTCATCAAGCCGGACGAGCGCCACACCGTGAACATCGGCCCGGCCGTCAAATCCCTGGCCAATGAAGTGGCAGCCTTCGAAGGCAAACATGCAGTGTCGGTGGACTTCGTGCTCGGCAACACCAAGGCGCGCATGCGCATGGTCGCCCAGTACACCATCGCCGGCGCGGCCCATGGCCTGGTGATTGGCACCGATCACGCGGCGGAAGCGGTGATGGGCTTCTTCACCAAGTTCGGTGACGGCGCCTGCGATCTGACGCCACTGAGTGGCCTGGTGAAAAACCAGGTCCGCGCCATCGCCCGCAGCTTCGGCGCGCCAGAGTCTCTGGTGGAAAAAGTCCCGACCGCCGACCTTGAGGATCTGTCGCCGGGTAAACCGGACGAAGCCTCCCACGGCGTGACCTACGCCGAGATCGACGCCTTCCTGCACGGCAATTCGGTGCGTGAAGAGGCGTTCAGGATCATTGTTGATACGTACAACAAGACCCATCACAAGCGCGTGATGCCATTTGCGCCTTGAGGCGTGAGTGAATGAAAAAGCCCGCTGAAGAGTGATCCTCAGCGGGCTTTTCTTTGGCCAGCACATTTGTTGATGCAGATGGCCCATTCGCGAGCAGGCTCACTCCTACAAGGACAGCGCAGTACCTGTAGGAGTGAGCCTGCTCGCGATGAACGATAACGCGGTGGACAGTCTTACTTCAGGGTAACCGTGCCTTTCATCATCGAGATATGGCCCGGGAACGAGCAGAAGAAACCGTATTTTTCAGCCGCATCCAGCTTGGACACGTCGAAGGTCACCGAATCGGTTTCATTGGCGCCGATGATCTTGGTGTGGGCGATCACGCGGGCGTCGCCTTCTTTCAGGTAGTTCTTGTCGATGCCGGCACTCAGGCCGTCGGTGGCGATCGGCTGCATGTCAGCGTCTTTACTCAGCACCCAGTTATGGCCCATGACGTTCTTCGGCAAGCTGCCGGAGTGCTTGAGTTCCACGGTAAACGTCTTGCAGCTCTTGTCGATTTCAATGGCCTTGGTGCTGAAGGACATTTGATCGGTGGAGTCAATGGTGGTCTTGCACTCGGCAGCCATCAATTGGCTGCTGGCCAGTGTCAGCAGGGATACCGCAACAAGTTTGGCAAACATGGTGAATCTCCAAGGCAGGGTTAACGAGAATCGCGAATGGACAGAAGACTGCCTGAAAACTTCGCAAGTTCATATGACTTGAATCAAAAATTGTATACAACTTTCGCGCTATGACACCGATGCGAAATATCTACCAGCCAAGTGTCTGGCCCGGGCCTATCATCAGGCCGTCCCCCTTCAAATGGAGCGTCTGTCATGTCGATCAACAACCTGTTGTGCAGTTTGCTGGCCGCCTACGCCTGCGGCGCCAGCGGTACATACGAAACCCCAGAACACGAAGTCTAGCCCTTGGAGTGCCGTGCGCCTGCCTTTACTCTGTGGCCCTGATCGACCATGGAGCAAGGCATGTCTTTAACATCCGTTTGTGTATTTTGTGGTGCCAGCACCGGCACCAACCCGGCTTACCGCGAAGCAGCCGTGGCCCTTGGCCGGGCGTTGGCCGAGCGCAAGCTGACCCTGGTGTATGGCGGTGGGGCCGTGGGCCTGATGGGCATCGTCGCCGATGCGGCCCTGGCGGCCGGCGGTGAAGTGATCGGCATCATCCCGCAAAGCCTCAAGGACAAGGAAATCGGCCACAGCGGCCTGACTCGCCTGGAAGTCGTCGATGGCATGCACGCGCGCAAGGCCCGGATGGCCGAGCTCAGCGATGCCTTTATCGCGCTGCCCGGTGGCCTTGGCACCCTCGAAGAGCTGTTCGAAGTCTGGACCTGGGGCCAACTCGGCTACCACGGCAAACCGCTGGGTTTGCTGGAAGTGAATGGCTTCTACAGCAAATTGACGTCTTTTCTTGATCACATCGTCGGCGAAGGCTTCGTTCGCGGCCAGCACCGTGACATGCTGCAAGTGAGCGAATCACCGCAAACCCTGCTCGATGCTCTGGATGCCTGGCAACCTTCCATAGCGCCAAAATGGGCCGAGCAAAAACCCAACTAACGGCTCGGCACCGATACAGGGCAGAATATGCGCCGCTCAACCTCACCTTCGACCCCAGAGGATCGCCCATGGCTAAACCTAATTATTCCTTCGCCAAACGTCAGAGAGACTTGGCCAAGGAGCAGAAGAAAGAGGAAAAGCTTCAGCGCAAGAAAGCTACAGCTGAAGAAGCGGCACTGAACCCTGAGGGTGAAGTGGCGGCAGAAGACGATGTTGATGCACCGAAAGACTCGGCGCCCGACGCCTGAGAACCTCCGGGCCCGATAACCTGATCAGGCCCACCGGATCTGTGTAAAGGGTTGGCAGCTTTGCTGCTGACCCTCACAGGCCAATCGAATGACTCCACAACACCGCAATTCCTGTAGGAGTGAGCCTGCTCGCGATAGCGGCATGACAGTCAACTGGATGGTGAATGTGCTGCCGCCATCGCGAGCAGGCTCGCTCCTACAGTTGATCTTCATTACTCCAAAGGCATCACTGTGACTCGCACCTCCGGATCGTGATTGCCCCCTCCCAGAATCACCCCCCGCAATGGCGACACATCGGAAAAATCCCGGCCCCAGGCCAGGGTGATGTGCTCCAGCGCCGGTTGCACATTGTTGGTCGGATCGAAATCCACCCACCCCAGCACCGGGCAAAACACCGAGACCCAGGCGTGGGACGCATCAGCGCCGATCAGCCGTGGCTGGCCCGGTGGCGGCTGGGTCAGCAGGTAACCGCTGATGTAACGCGCCGCCAACCCTCTGGAACGCACGCAGGCGAGCATCAGGTGCGCAAAGTCCTGGCAGACCCCGCGCCGGCGCTCCAGCACCTCCACCAGCGGTGTGGCCACCTGGGTCGCTTCGGCATCGAAGGCGAACTCGCTGAAGATTTTCTCCATCAGCGCCTGCACGCAGAGCAACAACGCTCGACCGGGCGGAAAACAGCTTTGCGAAAACTCGACGAAGTTTTTCTTCAAATGCACATACGGCGATTCAAACCGGTATCGGCAGGCTTCGAGCAATTCTGGCGACAGCGGTTGGCTGCTGTAGGTCAGCGCGCTACGGGTCTGTTCCCAAGCCGGTGACCGATTGAAGTCCAACGCAGGCCGGGGCAGCACTTCAATGGTCAGGCTGGCGTTGACCAGCAATTCATCGTGGGGACGCTCGAACGCCAGCCGGGTCAACGGATTGCCGAACACATCCAGCTCATCGCGACGCGAGGTCGGCTCGGGGCTGATCTGCAATTTCTGTTCGGTGCAGCGCTGCCAGGCACAAGGCCGTGGCCACAAATGCGCCAGTTGCTGGGCCAGGGACACCGGGCTGTCGTAGTGATAATGGGTGTCGTGAAAAATCTGGTAATGAGCACTCATCAGACGGACACCGTGCGCTGGCTGACATCGTCGACATGGGCGAAATGCCGCAGCGCCAGGCGATCGGAAACTTGCCCGCTGGCGTCGGCGATCTCTTGCAGCAGCGCGGCCAGCCCCTCGATGGCGGCGCGAACACTGGCGTCGCCAAACAGCGGGTTTTCCAGGCAGCCCAGATCGAATCGCGCCAGCCGCTCGACCAGTTGCGGCAGCGCTGCTTCGCGTGGCACACCAAAGTCATCGTTGAGGCGTTTGAGGGTACGGGTCACCAGTTTCAACTGGAACAACACGGCGTGGGGGTTCTGCTCGTCAAGCAATAACAGGTCGAGCACCGGGATCAGTTGCGCCACCGCCAGGTAGCGAGAACGGTAGGTGATGCTGCTGTTGCCCAGTTCCAGCAGCCATTCCAGCCCCGCCTGGTCGAAAGCCCCGGCGCCCCGCAAGAACGCCGCAAGGCTGCCGCTGAGAAATTGCAGGCGCTCGATCCGCCGGCCAATCATCAGGAATCGCCAGCCTTCGTCCCGGGTCATGTCGTCCAGGGCAAAGCCGGACAGCGCCGCCAGGGACATCACCAGACGGTTGAGGAAATCCAGCAACTCGCCGAAATCCGGCTCCTCGGTTTCCAGCTCCATGGCTTCGCGCTGCAACTCCACGAGCGCCTGCCAGTTTTCCCGCGAAAGCTTGCCGCGCACCTGTGAAGCGGCCCACTGCAAGCGTTGCAGATTGGAACGCAGGCTGAACGGCCAGTCATCGCCGAGCAACGCCGCCAACAGGCGTTCCGGCAACTCGCCCTCCTCGGGCAGCAGCATCAGCCGTTCGCCCAGATCCACCGCGGCCTGCAAGGCTTGCGGGTCGTCGCCGTCGACATAGCGCGCCAGCATGATGCGCAGCAAACGGGCACTGTCGTCGCAACGCTCGCAGTAACGGCCGAACCAGAACAGGTTTTCCACCACCCGCGACGGCAGGTACGGATCGCGCCGCACCAGGTCATGCACGCCGATGTTGCGCTGGGCCTTCCATTGTTCGCCGCTGGGCGCACGCGCGCCCAGCACCCAGGTGTCCTTGCTGGCGCCGCCGCGCTGCATCGACACCACTTCGGCATTGGCTTGGGCGGCGACCCGGGTCAGGCCGCCGGGCAGTACCCGATACCCCTCACGGCTGGCCACCGCATACACGCGCATGCCGATGGCACGGGGTTGCAATTGACCGTCTTCGGCTTGCCAGATCGGCGCTTGGGACAATTGTGCGAGTTCTTGCGCGACATAGGCGTAGGGCCGCGCCTGCATGCGCTCGGCGAGTTCCTGACGCTGTTTCTCACTCAAATCCCGGCCAAATACCGGCGCAAAGCTCTGGGACGGAAACGCCGGCTTGATCAGCAGCTCCGGCAGTTTCTCCAGGGCCTGGGCCAGAACCGGCGCTTCACCGCACCACCAGGTGGCGATGGACGGCAGGATCAGTTCTTCGCCGAACAGAAATTGATTGATCCTCGGCAGGAAACCCAACAAGCCCGGCGATTCCAGCACACCGCTGCCGAGGGCGTTGGCCACCAGCACCCGCCCCTGCCGCACGGCCTCAAGCAGCCCCGGCACGCCGAGGGCCGAATCGGTGCGCAACTCCAGCGGGTCGCAGAAATCATCGTCGAGCCGGCGCATGATCGCGTGGACCCGTCGCAGGCCACTCAGGGTTTTCAAGTAAACCGTGGCGTCGCGCACTGTCAGGTCACCACCCTCCACCAGCGGATAACCGAGCTGGCGAGCCAGATACAGATGTTCAAAATAGCTTTCGTTGAAACGTCCCGGTGTCAGCAGCACCACCAACGGCGCGTCCCCGTCACTCGGGGCCTGACGGGCCAGGGTTTCCTGCAAGGTGCGGAAGAACCCGGCCAGGTGCTGCACTTTCAGATCGCGGTACAACTCGGGAAAGGCCCGGGACACAATCGTGCGGTTTTCCAGCGCATACCCGGCTCCCGAAGGCGCCTGGGTACGATCCGCCGTCACCCACCAGCGGCCATCGGGTGTGCGCGCCAGATCCACGGCATACAGATGCAGAAAGGCTCCGTCAGGCGGGCTGATGCCCTGGCAGGGCCAAAGGAAGTTGTTGTGACCGAACACCAGCTCGGCGGGCAGCAGACCTTCGGCAATCAGCCGTTGCGGACCGTAAAGATCAGCCAGCACGGCATTGAGCAAGCGCGCCCGCTGAGCGATGCCGGCCGACAACTGTTGCCACTCATCGGCCGCGATGACATGGGGCAGCAGGTCCAGCTCCCACGGCCGGTCCGCGCCCTTGGGGTCGGCATAGACGTTATAGGTAACGCCGTTTTCCTGAATCTGCCGGGTCAGCAGGGCCTGACGCTGCACCAATTGTGCCGGCGTGCTGCGTTGCAACTGCTCGAACAGCCGGCACCAGTGCGGGCGCACGGCGCCACTGTCGTCGAGCAGTTCGTGATAGGTGCCCGCCGTCAGCGGGTAGCGGTCTAGCAGGTCAGGCATGGAAGGCTCGGCAGACAGCAATGAACGGTCAGACTAACGCAGGCTCGTGACACCCGGATATACGAAAAATCCGAGCGTCGCGTACGGTTTAGAAACGTCGCAAATCGAGTGTCATCGGCAACTCGTCGCTGATTTCCAGATTGGGTAGAGGAAGTTTTCCCGGTGTGTGTCCGATGCGGAAGAAACGCGCCATTCGCCGGCTCTCCGCTTCATTGGCATTGACCGGCAAGCTGTCGTAGTTGCGCCCGCCCGGATGGGCGACGTGGTACTGGCAACCACCCAGCGAGCGCTGCATCCAGGTGTCGAGCAGGTCGAACACCAGAGGCGCGTGGACCGGAATCGTCGGTTGCAGGCAGTTGGCCGGTTGCCAGGCACGAAATCTCACGCCCGCGACGAATTCGCCTACACGCCCGGTGGGCTGCAATGGCACCGGAATGCCGTTGCAGGTCAGCAGATATCGCTGGGGCGGCAAGCCGCTGAGCTTGACCTGCAAACGCTCCAGCGACGAATCCACGTAACGCACCGTACCGCCCATGGCGCCCTCTTCGCCCAGCACGTGCCAAGGCTCGAGCGCCTGACGCAACTCCAGTGCAATGCCACTGACGGCGTAGTCGCCGACCTTGGGGAAGCGGAACTCCAGATGCGCGGCGAACCATTCGGCCCGTACCGGATAACCGGCGGCGTTGAGGTCGACGATGACATCGGCGAAGTCTTGCTCGATAAAGTGCGGCAACAGGAAGCGATCGTGCAGCTCCGTGCCCCAGCGCGCCAGTTTCGGCGGCGCATAAGGCTCGCGCCAGAACCGCGCGACCAGCGCCCGCAGCAACAGCTGTTGCGCCAGGCTCATGCGCGCATGGGGCGGCATCTCGAATGCACGCAGCTCCAGCAATCCGAGGCGCCCGGTGGCACCGTCCGGCGAATAGAGTTTGTCGATGCAGAACTCGGCGCGGTGGGTGTTGCCGGTCACATCGATCAGCAGATTGCGCAGCAGTCGATCCACCCGCCATGGCGGACATTCCTCACCCGGTTCAGGCATCTGCGCGAAAGCGATCTCCAGTTCGTACAAGGCATCGTTGCGCGCTTCGTCGACACGGGGCGCCTGGGACGTCGGGCCGATGAACAATCCGGAAAACAGGTAGGAAAGGGACGGATGGTTATGCCAGTAGCTGATCAGGCTGCGCAGCAGATCCGGGCGACGCAGAAACGGCGAGTCCCCCGGAGTCGCGCCACCCAACACGAAATGGTTACCGCCGCCCGTGCCGGTATGCCGGCCGTCGATCATGAATTTCTCGGTGGTCAGCCGGGTCTGGCGCGCTTCTTCGTAGAGAAATTCGGTGCGCTCGACCAACTCATCCCAGGTCGCGGACGGCTGCACGTTGACCTCGATCACCCCCGGATCCGGGGTGATGCGGAAGTTGCTCAGGCGTGGATCGCTCGGCGGCTCATAGCCCTCCAGCAACACCGGGCACATCAGCTCTTCGGCGGTGGCTTCTATGGCAGCGACCAGTTCGAGGTAATCCTCGACACGCTCCAGCGGCGGCATGAACAGGTACAACCGGCCATCCCGCGCTTCGGCGCAGAAGGCGGTGCGGGTCAGCCAGTCGGCGGATTCGTCGATCTTCGGTGCGCGCTCCTGCACCTCGGCAGCTTCGCTTTGGCTTTGCAGTTGCGCGGTGTCGGGCAGCGGCGGGAAGTCTTGATTCGGGTCTTGCGGATGGATAAACGGATACTCCGCCGCTTTCACCCAGGGTTGCGAGCCCAACGGCAAGCGATACCCCAGCGGTGAGTCTCCCGGCACCAGTCGGCAGTGCTCGTCGCGCAGATACCAGCGCCCGCTCTGCCACTGATCGCCCTTGGCGGTGCGCGCCAGCGGCAGGACCTGACCAATGATCTTGTCCAGGCCTTGGCCGAACACTTTGCGCAGGCGTGCTCGTTCCAGCGGCTCTTCCAGACGCGAGTCTTCGGCGCTGACGTTTTGCGGCAGCATGCCTTCGCGCCAGAGGTAATAGAAATTGTCTTCGTAGGCCGCAAACACAAAGCGTGTCGGAATCTTCAGCCGTTCGGCGACACTCGCCAGAAAACGCCCGGCCAGCGCCCCGTCGGCGCCGTAGTCTTCCTGTTCGTCGGCGATCAGCGCGCTGTTGTGCCAGATCGGCACACCGTCACGGCGCCAGTAGCAATTGAGCGACCAGCGCGGCAGTTGCTCGCCGGGGTACCACTTGCCCTGCCCAAAATGCACCAACCCCTGGGGCGCGTAGTGTTTACGCATGCGTTGGAACAGTTCGGCGGACAACCGCCGTTTATCCGGCCCCAGTGCCGCGGTATTCCACTCGGCGCCATCCGGGTCATCGATGGACACAAAGGTCGGCTCGCCGCCCATGGTCAGGCGCACATCGCCTTCCAGCAAGTCGGCATCGATCTGCCGGCCCAAGGCCTGGATCGCCAGCCACTGGTCGTCGGTGTAGGGCTTGGTGACCCGTGGCGCCTCCCAAATCCGCTCCACGGACATTTCGTGGCTGAATTCACACTCGCACGGTTCCACCAAGCCACTGATCGGCGCCGCAGAGGACGGATCGGGACTACAGGCCAACGGAATGTGTCCTTCACCGGCAAACAGCCCGGAGGTCGCATCCAGGCCGATCCAGCCTGCGCCGGGCAAGTACACCTCGCACCAGGCATGCAGGTCGGTGAAATCCACTTCGGTGCCAGAGGGACCATCGAGACTTTTGACGTCGGCGGTCAGCTGGATCAGGTAGCCCGACACGAAACGCGCCGCCAGCCCCAAGTTGCGCAGCAGTTGCACCAGCAACCACGCGGAGTCACGGCACGAGCCGGAGGCTTGGTCGAGGGTGTGCTCAGGTGTTTGTACGCCGGGCTCCATGCGGATCAGGTAATCGATGTCTTCGCTCAAACGCTGGTTGAGTGCGACAAGAAAGTCCACGGCGGGCAACGGTGTGCGGTCGATGCCGTCCAGGTAGGCCTTGAACTTCGGCGTAAGGGGCAGGGTTTCCAGATACGGCGCCAGCTCCTTGCGCTCATCCGCGGCATAGGCGAAGGGGATCTTTTCCGCGTAAGGCTCAAGGAAAAAGTCGAACGGATTGAAGATCGCCATTTCGGCCAGCAGATCGACTTCGATTCGCAATTCTTCGGTTTTTTCCGGGAACACCAGTCGCGCCAGGTAATTGCCCTGAGGGTCCTGCTGCCAGTTGATGAAGTGTTGCTCAGGAGAGACTTTCAACGCATAGGACAGAATCCGCGTGCGGCTGTGAGCAGTGGGGCGCAGGCGAACGATCTGCGGGCCGAGCTCGACAGCGCGGTCATAGCGGTAATGCGTGACGTGGTGCAATGCGACATGAATCGACACGGCGTGCCTCCTGCGAGCCTTGAGCGTATGGGAAAGCGCGCAAGACTTATGCCATCCAGCAGCGCTGGCGCTTTCTTCGGTTGCCTGAGGCAGTACAGCACCAAAATCGGGCGATGCAGGAAAATGGTTTGACGTAGGTGCACGTAAATGTGGCGATCAGCCAGAAATTGGTTGGCAGCTCCGGCCTCTTCGCGAGCAGGCTCGCTCCTACAGGGGAATGCATTTCATTGTAGGAGTGAGCCTGCTCGCGATGAGGCCAGCAGCTCCAGTACATTTTTCAAGCCTGGAATGCAAAACGCCAACCCGAAGGTTGGCGTTCTGTTCAGCTCAAGCGCGGCTTAACGCGGCACGACCGGCTTACGGGTCGGCTTTGGCCCTTTGCCCTTGGCCGCGTCCTTGCGCTCCTTGGCCGCCTGCTGGTTGCGGGCGAACGCCGCAGCCTTGGCCTGTTCGCGCTTGTCCCACGGATTGCCGCCATCGCTGGCACGAGGTGGCAGGCCGGTATGCTGAGTCAGGATCTTGGTGGTCTTTTCCCCTGCAACCTTGTGGCTGCCGGCCGGCGTCGAGTTCTTGCGACGGGCGCTCTGGTAGCTGTCAGTCGACGGCTGATGCAAAGGAATCAACTGGTTCTTGCCCGGCCCGATCAGGTCGGCACGGCCCATGCGGGTCAGTGCCTCGCGCAGCATCGGCCAGCCTTTCGGGTCGTGATAACGCAAGAACGCCTTGTGCAGACGGCGCTGCTCCTCGCTCTTGACGATGGTCACCGCGTCACTCTTGTAGGTGACCTTGCGCAGCGGGTTCTTGCCCGAGTGATACATCGCGGTGGCGGTGGCCATCGGCGACGGGTAGAACGCCTGCACCTGGTCGGCACGGAAGCCGTTGCCCTTGAGCCACAGGGCCAGGTTCATCATGTCTTCATCGGTGGTGCCCGGGTGGGCGGCGATGAAGTACGGAATCAGGTACTGCTCCTTGCCCGCTTCCTTGGAGTACTTCTCGAACATGCGCTTGAACTTGTCATAGCTGCCGATGCCCGGTTTCATCATCTGGTTGAGCGGACCTTCCTCGGTGTGTTCCGGGGCGATCTTCAGGTAACCACCGACGTGGTGGGTCACCAGTTCCTTGACGTATTCCGGCGACTCGACCGCGAGGTCATAGCGCAGGCCGGAAGCGATCAGGATTTTCTTCACACCCGGCAACTCACGGGCGCTGCGGTACAGCTGGATCAGCGCCGAGTGGTCGGTGTTCAGGTTCGGGCAGATGCCAGGGAACACGCACGATGGCTTGCGGCACGCGGATTCGATTTCCGGGCTCTTGCAGGCAATGCGGTACATGTTCGCGGTCGGGCCGCCGAGGTCGGAGATCACGCCGGTAAAACCCGGGACCTTGTCACGAATCTCTTCGATTTCGCGAATGATCGACTCATGGGAACGGTTCTGGATGATCCGGCCTTCGTGCTCGGTGATCGAGCAGAAGGTGCAGCCGCCGAAGCAGCCACGCATGATGTTCACCGAGAAGCGGATCATGTCGTAGGCCGGGATCTTCTCCTTGCCGTACGCCGGGTGCGGAATGCGCGCATAAGGCATGCCGAACACGTAGTCCATTTCTTCGGTGGTCATCGGAATCGGTGGTGGGTTGAACCAGACGTCCACTTCGCCATGCTTCTGCACCAGTGCACGGGCGTTGCCCGGGTTGGTTTCCAGGTGCAACACGCGGTTGGCGTGGGCATAAAGCACCGCATCGCCACGGACTTTTTCAACCGACGGCAAACGGATCACGGTCTTGTCGCGGGTCATGCGCGGGCTGGCCAGGATCTGCACGACCTTGGCTTCCTGCGGATCGTCGACCGGACCTTTTTCCTGCTCGATGGCGCAGGCCTGGGTGTCCTGGGTGTTCACGTACGGGTTGATGATCTTGTCGATCTTGCCCGGACGGTCGATGCGCGTGGAGTCGACTTCGTACCAGCCTTGCGGCGTGTCGCGACGAATGAACGCGGTGCCGCGCACATCGGTGATGTCTTCGATCTTGTGACCGTAGGACAGACGCTGGGCGACTTCGACAATCGCACGCTCGGCGTTGCCGTAGAGCAGGATGTCGGCGCTGGCGTCGATCAAGATCGAGTTGCGCACACGGTCCTGCCAGTAGTCGTAGTGGGCGATGCGGCGCAGGGAGGCTTCGATTCCGCCGAGCACGATCGGCACGTGCTTGTAGGCTTCCTTGCAGCGCTGGCTGTAGACCAGACTCGCACGATCCGGACGCTTACCGGCCATGCCACCTGGCGTGTAGGCATCGTCGGAACGGATTTTCTTGTCCGCGGTGTAGCGGTTGATCATCGAGTCCATGTTGCCGGCCGCGACACCGAAGAACAGGTTCGGCTCGCCGAGCTTCATGAAATCGTCTTTGGACTGCCAGTTCGGCTGGGCAATGATCCCGACGCGGAAGCCCTGGGACTCCAGCAGCCGGCCGATGATCGCCATGCCAAACGACGGGTGATCGACGTAGGCATCACCGGTGACGATGATGATGTCGCAGGAGTCCCAGCCGAGCTGATCCATCTCCTCCCTGCTCATCGGCAGGAATGGCGCTGGACCGAAGCATTCGGCCCAGTACTTGGGATAGTCAAATAACGGCTTGGCTGTTTGCATGACGATGACCGGTGTTGAGATGAAAAATCGCGGGCGCGGAATATAGCACAAAAAACAACCAATTCCGACGGCTATGGTCGGAAATTACGCGTAACCCATGTGGGAGCGGGCTTGCTCGCGAAAGCGATACATCAGTCGACATTGATGTCGACCGACACTCCCTCTTCGCGAGCAAGCCCGCTCCCACAGGGTTATTCGTCGTCGAAGTTATAGCTACCTGGCGCGAGGTTTTCGAAGCGCGTGTATTTGCCAATGAACGCCAGCCGTGACGTACCGATCGGGCCGTTCCGCTGCTTGCCGATGATGATCTCGGCGATGCCTTTGTGCTCGGTCTCCGGGTGATAGACCTCATCCCGGTATACGAACATGATGACGTCAGCATCCTGCTCGATCGCTCCGGATTCCCGGAGGTCGGAGTTGATCGGGCGCTTGTTCGGGCGCTGCTCCAGGGAACGGTTGAGCTGGGACAACGCCACCACCGGGCAGTTGAACTCTTTGGCCAACGCCTTCAAGGAACGGGAGATTTCGGAAATCTCGTTGGTCCGGTTGTCGCCGGCGGAACCTGGGATCTGCATCAACTGCAGGTAGTCGATCATGATCAGGGCGACGTCGCCGTGCTCACGCACCAGTCGACGGGTCCGTGCGCGCATTTCCGATGGGCTGATGCCAGCCGTATCGTCGATGAACAACTTGCGATCGTTGAGCAGGTTGACCGCCGAGGTCAGGCGCGGCCAATCGTCATCGTCCAGGCGGCCGGCACGGACCTTGGTCTGGTCGATACGGCCCAAGGACGACAACATACGCATGATCAGCGATTCGCCTGGCATCTCGAGCGAGTAAACCAGTACGCACTTATCGCTGCGCAACACGGCATTTTCCACCAGGTTCATCGCAAAGGTGGTTTTACCCATGGAAGGACGGCCGGCAACAATGATCAAGTCGGCCGGTTGCAGGCCGCTGGTCTTCTCGTCGAGGTCGGTGTAGCCAGTGGACAGGCCAGTGATGGCGTTATCGGTGTTGAACAGGGTGTCGATGCGGTCGATGGCTTTGGCCAGCAGGTCGTTGACGCCCACCGGGCCACCGGTTTTCGGCCGGGCCTCGGCGATCTGGAAGATCTGCCGTTCGGCTTCGTCGAGAATCTCTTCTGCCGTACGGCCTTCCGGGTTGAACGCGCTGTCAGCAATTTCGCTGGCGATACCGATCAACTGCCGCAAGGTCGCTCGCGCGCGGACGATCTGGGCATACGCCTTGATGTTGGCGACAGACGGCGTATTTTTTGCCAGCTCACCCAGGTAACCGAGGCCACCGACTTGCGAGGTCTGACCTTCCTTGTCCAATTGCTCGGCAAGGGTCACGACGTCGATCGGTGAGTTCTGATCGGCCAGTTTGGCGATCGCCCGGAAGATCAGGCGGTGGTCATGCCGATAGAAATCGCCGTCCGACACTTGATCGAGCACGCGTTCCCAGGCGTTGTTGTCCAGCATCAAACCACCGAGCACGGCCTGTTCGGCCTCGATGGAATGCGGCGGCACCTTCAGGGCAGCGGTTTGCAGATCGTATTGCTCGGGAGCGGAGATATCGTTCATGGCCACTTGATTCTTGGTGATAAAAAAACAGGGGTCGCAGAAAGACAAAGGGCACGACCTGTAAACAGGATCGTGCCCGATGTTACCGGCAAGCACCCGAGGGTACCAGCCGACAAGTGCTGCTTAAGCTGCTACCACGACAACGCGTACGGTGGCTTCAACTTCGGCGTGCAGGTGCACGGCCACGTCGAATTCACCTACGTTACGGATAGTGCCGTTCGGCAGACGAACTTCGCTCTTCTGCACTTCAACGCCAGAGGCGGTCAGTGCGTCAGCGATGTCGTGAGTACCGATCGAACCGAACAGCTTGCCTTCGTCGCCAGCGGTGGCAGTGATAGTCACTTCCAGCTCGGCCAGTTGGGCAGCGCGGCTTTCAGCCGAGGTCTTGCGATCTGCTGCAGCTTTTTCCAGCTCAGCGCGACGCTCTTCGAACGCAGCCAGGTTGGCCGGGGTCGCAGCGGTAGCTTTGCCGTAAGGCAGCAGGTAGTTACGACCGTAACCAGCCTTAACGTTCACTTTGTCACCCAGGTTGCCCAGGTTGGTGACTTTTTCCAGAAGGATCAGTTGCATGTGAAAATCCTCTTAACTTTTAACCTTCACCGTTCGCGTTATCGGCATCTTTCGGTGCCGAACGACCGCGAAAATCAATCAGGCTGTCGACGATGGCCAAGACCACCAGCAACGGATAGATCAGTTGCATGAACAGCAACAGCGTCACGTACAACCCCACCAGCCAGAACCTGGCCAGTCGCTTCTGCGCCACCAGCCCGTGAATCAGGGCCAGCCCGGCGAACACCAGCGGTACGCTGCACAACGGCGTCAACATGGCCATCTGCGAACCGAGATTCGGCCCCAGAAGCATGCACGCCAGCAGCAACATCGCCGGCAACAGCGGGAAGCGGATGGCGCGAAACTCGCGACCAAAACCGCCCGGGTTGTACAACAACGCCTGCCAGTAACGCCCGACAAGCAGGCTCAGCAAGCTGACGATTTGCAACAATGCCGCAATCAGGCCGGTCAGGACCGGTGCAATCAGGGACGCGAAACGCGCTTGTTCGTCTACCGACAACTTCTGGTAGACATCGCCGAGTAGCGACGGCATGACTTTGATCAAAGCCTGCGCCAGCATCTCGATCTGGGGAGCAAAAGCTGTCCCCAACACCACTGAAAACACCACTCCCATCGCTATGCTGACCAGCAGCACGCGGTTCCAGGACTCGCTTGCGCGCAAAACCAACGCAAGGCTCGCAGACCCCAGCAGCACCAGAAGTGCCCGTGGGTCGTCGGAGTAAAGCCACCAGGCCAATGCCGGCAGCAGTCCCAGAGCAAGAACGCCCAGGGCGTCCCTCAATCCGCGCCGCAGGAGCACAAGGCATCCGGCGGCAGCACCCAACCAATACAACAACGGCAATGCCGCGCATCCAGCCACTACGAGAGTGGCCTGCATACGGCCGCGCATGATGAACTCAGCTATGGCCCGCATGCATTCAATCCTTTGCTACGTGTCGACTGCCCGGTCTCAGCGGCCGTGGCTGTCGGTGTAGGCCAGCAGGGCCAGGAAGCGGGCGCGCTTGATAGCGGTGGCCAGCTGACGCTGATAACGAGCTTTGGTACCGGTGATGCGGCTTGGAACGATTTTGCCGGTCTCGGATACGTAGGCTTTCAGAGTGTTGAGATCTTTGTAATCGATCTCTTTCACGTCTTCAGCGGTGAAGCGGCAGAATTTACGACGACGGAAGAAACGTGCCATGTAATTGGCTCCTTAAAAGGTCCGTGGATTACTCGTCAGCGTTATCGCTGTTGTCGCTGTCATCACTATCAGCGCTTTCAGCGCCTTCGTGCTCAGGACGGTCGCGACGCTCACGGCGCTCACTGCGGTTTTCTTCAGCCTTGAGCATCTCGGACTGGCCGGTAACGGCTTCGTCGCGACGGATGACCAGGTTACGGATCACTGCATCGTTGTAGCGGAAGTTGTCTTCCAGCTCGGCCAGGGCCTTGCCAGTGCACTCAACGTTCAGCATCACGTAGTGAGCCTTGTGAACATTGTTGATTGCGTAGGCCAGTTGACGACGGCCCCAATCTTCCAGACGGTGGATTTTGCCGCCGTCTTCTTCGATCAGCTTGGTGTAACGCTCAACCATGCCGCCGACTTGCTCGCTTTGATCCGGGTGGACCAAAAAGATGATTTCGTAATGACGCATGAATGCTCCTTACGGGTTGTAGCCTGCCGCTCAAAAGCGGTCAGACAAGGAGTGAATGACACTTATGGACTTGCGGACGCTAGACACGTTGGTGCCTGCCATCACAGCAAGGGGCGCAATTGTAGAGAAGGGGCGAGGGAGGCGCAAGGTAATTGGTGATTATTTGAACAGCCACCCATTCATGCCTTGCCAAAAAACACTGTAGGAGCTGGCTTGCCCGCGAAAGCGGCATTACATCCAACATAGTTGCTGAATGTTACTCCGCCTTCGCTGGCAAGCCAGCTCCTACATTGGGGCGCGTGTGGATCAGGACTTCTTGGCAGCAGCCTTGGCCTTGACGCTACGCTGACGCTGCGCTTCGAACAGGCAGACACCCGTCGCCACGGAAACGTTGAGACTGCTGACGCTACCGCCCATCGGCAGGTTCACCAGGTAGTCGCAATGCTCGCGGGTCAGGCGACGCATGCCCTTGCCTTCGGCGCCCATGATCAGGATGGTCGGGCCGGTCAGGTCCTGGTCATACAGGCTGACCTCAGCTTCACCGGCCGTACCGACAACCCACAAGCCACGCTGCTGGAGCTTTTCCAGGGTGCGCGCCAGGTTGGTCACGGCAACCAGCGGAATCACTTCCGCCGCGCCGCAGGCGATTTTTCGTACAACCGGAGTCAGGGTCGCCGACTTGTCCTTCGGCACGATCACTGCCAGCGCGCCCGCCGCATCGGCGGAACGCAGGCAGGCACCGAGGTTGTGCGGATCGGTCACGCCGTCGAGCACCAGCAACAACGGCGCGCCGTCGGTGCGATCGAGCAACTCGTCGAGCATCGCCTCACCCCAGACCTGGCTCGGACTCACGTCCGCGACCACACCCTGGTGCACACCTTCAACCCAGGCGTCCATTTCGCGGCGCTCGGCCTGGCCGACCTGGACCCGGTTTTCGTTGGCCAGTTCGATCAGCGTCTGGACCCGAGGGTCATTGCGACCTTCGGCCAACCAGATCTGCTTCACGCGTTTCGGGTGGTGACGCAACAACGCTTCTACAGCATGTACGCCGTAGATCTTTTCCAACTGACTCATGGCTTGGCCTTAGGTTTACGCGCCCCGCCACTCTTGGCTGGAGCCGAGCCCGCTTTTGGCGGGCCTTTACGATGTTTGCTCGGTTTGGCTGGCTTGCCGCCGACGGCCTTGTCAGGCGTCGACCGACTGGTCTTTCCCCCAGACGCCGCTTTACCGCCGCTTTTCGCACCGGCCAGCAACGCCTGTTTCATTTCACGACTTTTGCGCACTTCGGCGTTTTTCGCCGCCGCATCGCTCGGGCGATAGGCTTCTACAGCCTTTTCCTTGGCAGGACGACGGCCGGTTTTCGCCGGGGCCGGCTCTGCTTCGACTTTCGCCGCGGGGGCGGTGCTTTCGGCGCCACGTTTCTTGCGGCCGATCGGCGCGCTGATGGTCTTCTCAGCCATCTCGAAGTCGATCTTGCGTTCGTCGAGGTCGACGCGCATGACTCGCACTTCCACGGTATCGCCCAAGCGGAAGCTGCGACCGGTACGCTCACCGGCCAGGCGGTGGTGCACAGGATCGAAGTGGTAGTAATCGCCCGGCAGCGCGGTGACGTGCACCAGGCCTTCGACATAAATGTCTGTAAGCTCGACGAACAGACCAAAACCGGTCACGGCGGTGATCACACCCGGGAACGATTCGCCAACGCGATCTTTCATGAACTCGCACTTGAGCCAGTTCACTACGTCGCGGGTCGCTTCGTCGGCACGGCGCTCGCTCATCGAGCACTGCTCGCCGAGCTGCTCCAGGGCCGCTTCGTCGTACGGATAGATACGCGCTTTCGGAATGGTCATCGCACCGGCACGGCGAACATGCGGGGTGTTCTGCTTCGAATGGATCACGCTGCGGATCGCCCGGTGCGTGAGCAAGTCCGGGTAGCGGCGGATCGGCGAAGTGAAGTGGGTGTACGCCTCGTAATTCAGGCCGAAGTGGCCCTGGTTGTCGGCGCTGTACACCGCCTGGCTCAACGAACGCAGCATGACGGTCTGGATCAGGTGGAAATCCGGACGATCCTTGATACCGGCCAGCAGTGCCTGGTAATCCTTCGGCGACGGGCCGTCCTTGCCTTTGTGCAGGGACAGGCCGAGCTCGCCAAGGAACGCGCGCAGCTTTTCCAGACGCTCCGGTGGCGGACCATCGTGAACGCGATACAGCGCAGGGATTTCGTGCTTCTTCAGGAATTCGGCGGTGGCCACGTTGGCCGCCAGCATGCATTCCTCGATCAGCTTGTGCGCGTCGTTACGTATAGTCGGACGGATTTCGGCAATCTTGCGCTCGGAACCGAAGATGATCCGGGTTTCCTGGGTTTCGAAATCGATCGCGCCACGCACATGGCGAGCCGCCAGCAATACCTTGTACAGCGAGTAGAGCTGCTTGAGGTGCGGCACCACGTCGGTGTATTCGCCGCGCAACTTGCGCGCTTCGGTGGCTTTCGGCGTCTCCAGCATCGCGCTGACCTTGTTGTAGGTCAGACGCGCATGGGAGTGAATCACCGCTTCGTAGAAGCAGTAGTCGGTCATTTCGCCGGTTTTGGAGATGGTCATCTCGCAAACCATGGCCAGGCGATCGACTTGCGGGTTCAGCGAACACAGGCCGTTGGACAACTGCTCAGGCAGCATCGGAATCACGCGTTCAGGGAAGTACACCGAGTTGCCGCGAACCTGGGCCTCGGCATCCAGCGCCGAACCGAGTTTCACGTAGCTGGATACGTCGGCAATCGCCACGTACAACTTCCAGCCGCCGGAGAACAGACGCAGCTTGCCCGGACGGGCTTCGCAGTAGACCGCATCATCGAAGTCGCGGGCATCTTCGCCGTCGATGGTGACGAACGGCAGATGACGCAGGTCGATGCGCTTCTCTTTGTCTTTCTCTTCGACTTCCGGCTTGAGCTTGCCGGCTTCCTTGAGCACAGCGTCAGGCCAGATGTGAGGAATATCGTAGGTGCGCAGGGCGACATCGATCTCCATGCCCGGCGCCATGTAGTTGCCCACGACTTCAACCACGTCGCCTTGCGGCTGAAAGCGTGGCGTCGGCCAGTGAGTGATCTTCACTTCGACGAACTGACCGATCTGCGCGTTGGCGTTACGACCTGGCGTCACCAGCACTTCCTGCTGGATTTTCGGGTTGTCGGCAACCACGAAACCGATGCCGCCCTCTTCGAAGTAGCGGCCGACAATGGTTTCGTGAGCGCGGGACACCACTTCGACGATCATGCCTTCGCGACGACCACGACGGTCCAGACCGGAAACCCGGGCCAGCGCACGGTCACCATCGAACACCAGGCGCATCTGCGCCGGGCTCATGAACAGGTCGTCGCTGCCGTCGTCCGGCACCAGGAAGCCGAAGCCATCGCGGTGACCGCTGATGCGGCCCAGGATCAGGTCGAGCTTGTCCACCGGCGCATAAGTGCCGCGGCGGGTATAGATGAGTTGAGCATCGCGCTCCATGGCGCGCAGACGGCGGCGCAGGGCTTCGATCTGGTCTTCTGTGGTCAGACCAAACTCTTCGACCAGTTGCTCGCGGTTAGCAGGCGAACCTCGATCAGCAAGGTGCTGAAGGATCAGTTCACGGCTAGGAATAGGGTTTTCATATTTTTCCGCTTCACGAGCGGCCTCGGGATCGAGGGACTGCCAATCGGCCATTAGAGAGTTTTCACCTTGTCTATATGCGGGTTAGTTTGGCATAGGCGTAATGAAACGGGAAATTTCAGGCTAAGACGCCCCTTCTAAAGCCCTGTATCGACACCGCAAAGCTGTTTTGAAGACCACTGGCGAAATTTTCCAGGTTTTTTTGACCCTGGGGGTTTACAGTTAAAAAGACGCTCCGTATAGTGCGCGCCATCGACGACGGACAACGTTGCCGATACTGCCCAGATGGTGAAATTGGTAGACACGCCAGCTTCAGGTGCTGGTGACCGCAAGGTCGTGGAAGTTCGAGTCTTCTTCTGGGCACCAATTTCGAGCTTGAGATTAGTTCAATTTCAAGGCTCACACAAAAACCCGCGAAAGCGGGTTTTTGCATTTTTGACCACTGGTTTATTATTTTTAGAATCAGGGGTTTACAGATCAAAACGCTCTCCGTATAGTGCGCCACATCAACAGCGGCAACGCTGAAGATGAATGCCCAGATGGTGAAATTGGTAGACACGCCAGCTTCAGGTGCTGGTGACCGCAAGGTCGTGGAAGTTCGAGTCTTCTTCTGGGCACCAATTCAAATTCAAGGTTACGACCTTGGATTTCACAAAAACCCGCGAAAGCGGGTTTTTGCGTTTCTGGCATTTGAAAATGCTCGAACCACCACCATTCATGTGGCGAGGGGGCTTGCCCCCGTTGGGTCGCGAAGCGGCCCCTTGTATTCTTTCAGACTCATCGAGTCGCCTGAACTTGCGACTGCTTCGCAGCCGAACGGGGGCAAGCCCCCTCGCCACAAAAGCCCCCCATTTACCGCACTTACCAAACGCCCTTCAACATCGCAGCGCGCATTTGAGAAACAATATCGTTTATCATTGTTGCAAGTTTTTGCAATGCGACAGTGAGGAACCCTGCGAATGATGTTTCGAAATACCCTGCGCCGCGGCTTGACAATCACCCTGCTCGGCCTGGCACTGGCCACTCCCCTCACCCAAGCCGCCGATCCGGTTGCCCTGACCCTCTACAACGGCCAGCACAAAGAAGTCGGCGACGCGGTCGCCAAAGCTTTCGAAGCCAAGACCGGCATCCACGTCAATGTGCGCAAAGGCAGCAGCAACCAGCTCGCCAGCCAGATCGTCGAAGAAGGCAATCGCTCCCCCGCCGACGTGATCTACACCGAAGAGTCGCCACCACTGAACAAACTCGGCGAACAAGGCCTGCTGGCCAAGACGGATGACGCCACGCTGGCCGTTCTGCCCAAGGAATACGTCGCCGGCAACGGCACCTGGATTGGCGTGACTGCCCGGGTGCGCGTCGTTGCGTTCAACCCCAAGCTGATCGATGAAAAAGACCTGCCGACCTCGGTGATGGAATTCTCCGATCCGAAATGGCAAGGCAAGGTCGGCTTCGTACCCACCAGCGGTGCCTTCCAGGAGCAAGCGGTAGCGATCATCAAGGTGCACGGCATGGACGCAGCCGAAGAATGGCTGACCGGTCTGCGCGCATTCGGCAAGACCTACAGCAACAACATGGTCGCATTGAAAGCAGTGGAAAATGGCGAAGTCGCCACCGTGCTGGTAAACAATTACTACTGGTTCGCCCTGCAGCGTGAAAAAGGCCAGCTCGACTCGAAACTGCATTACTTCACTGGCGGCGACGTCGGTGGACTCATCACGGTTTCCAGTGCTGCCGTGCTCAAATCCAGCAAACACCCCAAGGAAGCACAGCAATTGCTCGCCTACATGGCCAGCGAGGAAGGCCAGCGCGTGATCACCCAGACCACCGCCGAATACCCGCTGCACAAAGGCATGGAATCAGATCGCGGGCTCAAGCCATTCAGCGAACTGGAAGCACCAAAAGTCACGCCTGCCGACCTCGGCAACGCCGAAGAAGCGCTGGACCTGGAACGTGACGTTGGCCTGAATTGATGGGCGCCTCACTGTCCGCGCATCACGCATACGCACCACGACGCAAGCGGCCGTCTATCTGGCTGATACTGCCCGTGTTGCTGTTGGTGGCGCTCAGCCTCCTGCCTCTGCTGTATGTCGGCCTGAAAGCCTGGCAGGCAGGCTGGGCAGAAGCACTGCATTTGCTATGGCGACCTTATGTGTTCGGCCTGCTGCGCAACACACTCGCGTTGATGATCGGGGTCACCGTTGTTTGCGGGGTAATCGGCTTGTCGCTGGCCTGGTTGCTGGAGCGCAGTAATCTGCCGGGCCGACGATTGTGGGGCGTGATCCTCTGCCTGCCGTTCGCCGTTCCGGCCTTTGTCAGCAGCTTCACCTGGGTTTCCCTCAGCGCTCATTTTGAGGGACTTGGCGGGGCGATCCTGGTGATGAGCCTGTCCAAGTACCCGCTGATCTTTCTGCCCGTGGCGGCGACCCTGCGCAACCTTGACCCGTCCCTCGAAGAGTCCGCGCGCACGCTGGGGCAGAATCGTTGGGGCGTATTTTTCAAGGTCACCCTGCCCCTGCTCTGGCCTTCGCTGCTGGCGGGTTCGTTGCTGATTGCCCTGCACATGCTGGTGGAGTTCGGCGCCTTGTCGATCATCGGCCTGCAAACCTTCACCACGGCGATCTATCAGCAGTTCGAGCTGGAGTTCAGCAATGCCAACGCGGCGATGCTCTCCGCCGTACTGCTGATGTTGTGCCTGGCGTTGCTGTGGCTGGAGCTGCGCGTTCGCGGCAAGGGTCGACACGTACGCACCGGCCAAGGTGCGGCGCGACGCGCGGAACAGGTTCAACTGGGCCCCTGGGCAGTGGCGGGACAGCTTTATTGCCTGCTACTGGCAATCATTGGCAGCGGGATTCCGCTGGGCATGCTCGCCTACTGGCTGGCAGTGGGATCATCGGCAGCCTTTCCCGTGGCGGCAATCGGCGAGGCATTGATGTCATCCCTCGCACTGTCGCTGGGTGGCGCTGCACTGTGCCTGGTGCTGGCGGTGCCGGTCGGCCTGCTGGTCGTGCGCTACAAAGGCCAACTGGCGATCTGGGCCGAGCGCCTGCCGTATCTGCTGCATGCGCTGCCGGGACTGGTCATTGCCCTGACCCTGGTGTATTTCGCCCTGCACTACGTGCCGATGCTTTACCAGACTTCGGCATTGCTGCTGATCGCCTACGCCCTGCTGTTTCTGCCACTGGCCCAGGCGCCAATCCGCACCGCCCTGAACAAAGCAGCACCGCAGCTTGAGGAGGCCGCTCGCACACTGGGAGCCTCGTCATTCAGCGCCTTCTACCGAGTGACGCTGCCGATTATTTTCCCGGCGTTGGGGGCGGCGTTTGCGTTGGTGTTCCTGGATGCGATGAAGGAACTGACGGCGACCTTGCTGTTGAGCCCCACCGGGCTGAACACCCTGGCGACGGAAGTCTGGGCGCACACCGCGAATGTGGAGTTTGCGGCGGCTGCGCCTTATGCAGCGTTGTTGATATTGGTGTCGGGGTTGCCGGTCTATTTGCTCACGACCCGGATGTATCTGAGCCGCTGACAAAGCAAAAGATCGCAGCCTTCGGCAGCACCTACAGAGAAACGCAAAGCCCCCTGTGGAGCTGCCGAAGACTGCGACCCTTTGATCTTTTAAGCCCTGAACTGCCCCAGGCTCGCCTTCAACTGCGCCGCCAGACCATCAAGCACCTTGCCGCTCGCCGTGGTCTCCACGACAGCTTGCGCCGCTTTCTCGGCCTGGGCGTGAATGGTCTGGACCCGCCCCCGCACTGCCTGCGCGCCCTGTGCCTGATGCGCCGCCGCCTGGGTCGCCAGACCGATCGCCGCATGGACCTGCTCGACCGATGCCTGCACCGATTGCTGCAACCGCGCACTGTCACGCAGCACCAGCAAACCCTCACTGGCCTGGCGCCCGGCCTGACCGATTGCCGCCACCGCTTCACGCGCACCCTGCTGCAACGCCACGATGTGCGCCTGAATATCGCCGGTGGAGCTCTGCGTCTTGCTCGCCAGCGCCCGCACCTCATCGGCCACCACCGCAAACCCGCGCCCGGTCTCGCCGGCACGTGCCGCTTCAATCGCCGCGTTCAGCGCCAGCAGGTTGGTTTGCTCAGCGATGCCATGGATCACCGTCAGCACCACCTCAATCTGTTCACTTTGTTGCGCCAGCCGCTCGATGACTTGCGCCCCGGTGTCGACCTGACCGGCCAACGCCTCGATCAGGCTGCCGACTTTCGCCGAGGTCCGGGTGTTTTCATCGGTGGCCTGACGAATGTCCACCACCTGCTTCAGCGCCGCCTGCATGGCATGGCTTTCCGACTGGGCTTCATCAGCCATTTGCGACAGCGCGCGCAAACTCTCCGCCACCTCGTCGCGCTGCATGCCAGCCGCCGCATCCGCACCGGCGTTGCGCAAGGTCATGGCACCGATTTCCACACCGGTACGCTGGGCTACATCGCCCGCCTCGCGCACGATCGGCTGCAACTTATCCACAAAGCGATTGACCGCCGAGGCCATGTCACCGATTTCATCCTTGCTGTTGATCTGCACACGCTTGGTCAGATCGCCCTCGCCCGCCGCCAGGTCATCCATGGCAACGATCAGCATTTTCAGGCGATTGACCACTCGGCGACCAAGCACCACCGCCAACAAAAGCAGGACACCGAAGCCCACCACCGCCAGGCACACGCCGATGCGCCAGCGCAGTGTCGTAGCGGCTTCCTGCACGGTGCTGGTGGTATTGGCCTTCATTTCAGCCGCCGTGGACTGCGCCGACTGCAGGCGCGAGCGCATGGCCGCTGCGCTGTCGGCGGCCGCGCCCTTGAGGCTGTCGCCCACCAGTTGATCGCTGCTGGCGATCAAGGCCGAGAAGCGCTTGTCGAGGGCCGCCAAGTCAGTCTCCACCGAAGCCGTCGAGACCCCCATCAGGACCTTGCCGATTTCTACGCCGTTAGGATTGATCGGGGCCTCGATGTAGAACACCGAAGGATCGTTCTTCGCAGCATCCAGCACCTTGTCCAGCGCACGCTCGCCCTGGCCTTTTTCCAGCAGCGCCTTGTTGATCGGGTTTTCCCGGTTGAGGTAGCGCGTCAGGTGCTGGCCGGTGGCGTCGTCATACACCACGAACAGCACATTGGGATTGCGCTGGGCCCGGCGGGCGAACTCGGAAAGTGTCGGAACGTCGTTGTCCCACATGGCGCGGGGCGCGACGGAAGCCAGAAGCTGCGCCATGTCGCTGGCGGAGTCCTTCAGGTCTTTTTCCAGCGTTGAGCGCAACTGCGCCTGCTCGTCCTTCAGTCGCGAGGACAAACCGGCCGTCAGGCGTTGACGCGTGCTGGTGGAGAGGCTGTCGAGGCTCGACGTGACTTCGCGCCCCGCCTGCTCAAGCTCAGCGGAAAGCTTTTGGCTGTCCGCACCCAGGCGCATGCCCAGATCGGCTTCCAGCGCGGTCACCGTGCTCCGGGTCAGAGCGACAGCCACCAGCACCTGCACCAAAAGGGCGATACCAAGGGTAACGAACACGGGCCGCAACAAACGGCTTTGTAACAATGAGAGAACGGCCGACATCTGAAATCCCTCTGCTTTGGCGCCATTAAATTGATAGCACGCCGGAAGCAATGCTTTTTTTTATGTTCACAGCAAAGGTCATGCCGTCCAACAGGCATAAACGACAAAGGCCCCAATTAAGGGGCCTTTGTGTTTTACATCAACGGCTTATTAAGCAAACGGATGGCGCAGAACGATGGTTTCGTTGCGGTCCGGGCCCGTCGAAATAATGTCGATCGGCGCGCCGATCAGCTCTTCAACGCGCTTGATATAAGCACGGGCGTTGGCTGGCAGCTCTTCCAGGGTTTTGGCACCCACGGTCGATTCGGTCCAGCCCGGCACTTCTTCGTACACAGGCTGCAGGCCCACGTAGCTGTCAGCGTCAGTCGGGGCAACGGCCTTGCCTTCTGCATCTTTGTAGCCGACGCAGATGTTGATGGTTTCCAGACCGTCGAGTACGTCCAGCTTGGTCAGGCAGATGCCCGAGATGCTGTTCACATCGATAGCGCGACGCAGGATAACAGCGTCGAACCAGCCACAACGACGAGCACGGCCGGTAGTCGCGCCGAACTCGTGACCTTGTTTGGCCAGGTGCGCACCGACTTCGTCGAACAGCTCCGTCGGGAATGGACCCGAACCTACACGCGTGGTGTAAGCCTTGGTGATGCCCAGGATGTAGTCCAGGAACATAGGACCAACACCCGAACCGGTAGCAACGCCGCCAGCGGTGGTGTTAGAGCTGGTCACGTACGGGTAGGTACCGTGGTCGATGTCCAGCAACGAACCCTGGGCGCCTTCGAACATGATGTCTTTGCCAGCGCGACGCAGGTCATGCAGCTCGGCAGTCACGTCCAGCATCAGCGGCTTGAGCAGCTCAGCGTATTCTTTGCATTCGGCCAGGGTCTTGTCGAATTCGATGGCTGGCTCTTTGTAGTAACCCACCAGCATGAAGTTGTGGTAATCCACCAGCTCACGCAGCTTGTCTTCAAAGCGCGGCATGTTGAGCAGGTCGCCCACACGCAGGCCACGACGTGCAACCTTGTCTTCGTAGGCCGGGCCGATGCCGCGACCGGTGGTACCGATCTTCAGCTCGCCACGGGCCTTTTCACGGGCCTGGTCCAGCGCAACGTGGAAGGACAGGATCAGCGGGCAGGACGGACTGATACGCAGGCGCTCGCGCACTGGCACACCTTTTTCTTCCAGCTTGGTGATCTCGCGCAGCAGAGCGTCAGGTGCAACCACCACGCCGTTGCCGATCAGGCACTGCACGCCTTCGCGCAGCACGCCCGACGGGATCAGGTGCAAGACGGTTTTTTCGCCATCGATCACCAGAGTGTGACCAGCGTTGTGGCCACCCTGGTAGCGCACTACGGCGGCAGCATGTTCGGTCAGCAGATCAACGATCTTGCCTTTGCCCTCATCACCCCATTGGGTGCCCAGGACTACGACATTCTTACCCATAACACTTGTCCTCATTCGCGCAAACTTGGTGCCGGCGGCGGCCGGCAGGAAAACTCAAGAAGCCAGTGGCGATACTTGCCAAAGCCCGTTCTGCTGAATCAATTGCCGGTCGCAGTCCGCTTCACGGGCGGCGGCCAAAGGTTGTCCAGGCAAAGCCTGAACGACACGCTGACCCTCGCTGCGCAACTGGCAAACCTGCTGCCAGAGTGCCGCATCCGTACTGTCAGGCATCCAGATACCGCCAGACGGTAGCTCGATCTCAGCACGCCCCAGGGTCACCAGGGTTTTCAAATCGGTGGAAAAGCCGGTCGCCGGACGGGCGCGACCGAAGTCGGCGCCGATGTCGTCGTAACGACCGCCCTGGGCAATGGACTGGCCAACGCCCGGCACGAACACGGCGAACACCACACCGGTGTGGTAGTGGTAGCCACGCAGCTCGCCCAGGTCGAAATACAGCGGCAGCTCAGGGAAACGCACGGACAGCCGCTCGGCAATCGCCAGCAAGTCGTCCAGCGCTGCCAGAACAGGGGCCGGCGCCTTGGCCAAGCGCTCGCGGGCCGCAGCCAGCACTTCACGATCGCCACACAGATCAACCAACGCCCGCAGCATGCCCGACAGATCGGCAGGCAAGCCTTCGGTCAAGGTAATGACCTCGTCGATGGCCTTACGTTGCAAGGCATCGAACAACTGCTGCTCGACTTCACCGGACAAACCGGCGGCACGGGCCAGGCCGCGATAGATGCCAACATGACCGAGGTCCATGTGCACATCCGGCACATCGGCCAGTTGCAGCATGGCCAGCATCAAGCTGATGACTTCGACGTCGCTGCTCGGACTGCCGTCGCCGTACAACTCGGCACCCAGTTGAATCGGGCTGCGCGAGGACGACAAGGCGCGAGGCTGAGCATGCAGGACACTACCGGCATAGCACAGGCGGCTTGGGCCTTCACGGCGCAGGGTATGCGCATCGATGCGCGCCACTTGCGGCGTGATGTCGGCACGGAAACCCATCTGACGGCCCGATTGCGGGTCGATGACCTTGAAGGTGCGCAGATCCAGGTCCTGGCCCGCGCCGGTCAGCAGGGATTCCAGGTACTCGATATGGGGAGTCACGACAAACTCGTAACCCCAGCTCTGGAACAGATCCAACACCTGACGACGCGCGATTTCAATACGCGCAGCTTCCGGTGGCAGTACTTCTTCGATGCCATCTGGCAGAAGCCAGCGGTCTACCGTTGCCATTACGCCTTCCCCTATCTCCGGGCGACCAGCCTGTCGGCGAGCCTTGAGTGAAGCAGAAAATGATCGGCTTGCGCACAAACCACGCGCATGAGCGACGGAGCGAAAAGCCCTTCTACCGGCTTCGCCAACCACTTTCCTCGAAAAACTGTCGAGCCAATCGGCCCGGCATCTGCTTTAAAACAGCAATCAAACATGCAGACGCAAAAAAGCCGGGAATTTCCCGGCTGCCGCATCATACACACGTTTTCCCAAAGGATCACCCCGCCAGAGGTTTTAGCCGCCCGGCGGGGGATAATTCAGGTCAACGCCGTATCAAGGCTTGGCTTTTTCCAGATAGTGGAAGAAGTCGCTGCTTGGGTCGAGGACCATGACGTCGGATTTGTTCGCGAAGCTTTCACGGTAGGCGCGCAGGCTACGGTAGAACGCGTAGAACTCCTGATCCTGACCGTAGGCCTTGGAGTAGATCGCAGCAGCCTGGGCATCACCGTCACCGCGAACCTCTTCGGATTCACGATAGGCTTCAGCCAGCAGCACACGGCGTTGACGATCGGCGTCGGCACGGATGCCTTCGGCCAGTTCGTTACCCTTGGCGCGGTGCTCGCGAGCTTCACGCTCACGCTCGGTGCTCATACGTTCGAACACGCTGCGGTTCACTTCTTTCGGCAGGTCGATGGTCTTGACCCGAACATCGACCACTTCGATTCCCAGCTCTTTCTCGGCCATCTTGTTCAGCGAAGCCGTGATATCCGCCATCAGCGCATCGCGCTCGCCGGAAACCACTTCGTGCAAGGTGCGCTTACCGAACTGGTCACGCAGGCCCGATTCCAGACGACGGGACAGACGCTCGTCGGCGATCTGCTTGAGGCCGGAAGTCGCGGTGTAGAAACGCTCTGCGTCCTTCACGCGCCACTTGGCGTAGGCATCGACCATCACGGCTTTCTTTTCCAGCGTAAGGAAGCGTTGTGTCGGTGCATCCAGCGTCATCAGGCGTGCGTCGAATTTACGCACCTGGTTAACGTAGGGCACTTTCACATGCAGGCCTGGCTGAACATCGGTCTGGACCACGCGACCGAACTGCAGCAACACCGCACGCTCGGTCTGAGCCACGATGTAGAAGCAGTTCCAGGCAGCGATCGCCACGACGACGCCGACAATAAGGGCGATCAGCGATTTATTGCTCATCAGCGACTCTCCCTGGTACGTGCTTGCTGTTGCTGCAGATCTGCTGCCGCACGCGCATTCGCTTCATTGCCGGTGGCTGCCGCACTGGTCACCGGAGTGCCGGTGTTGCGACCACTTTCGACCATCTTGTCCAGCGGCAGGTACAGCAGGTTGCTCTGGCCGTTCTTGTTGCCGGTCACGAGAACCTTGCTGGTGTTGCTGAAGACTTCCTGCATGGTGTCGAGGTACAGACGCTGGCGGGTGACTTCAGGAGCCTTGCGGTACTCGGCGACCAGCTTGGTGAAGCGATCGGCCTCACCCTTGGCGCGCGAGACGGTCTCGTCACGGTAGCCATTGGCATCCTCAAGGATGCGCTGGGCCTGACCACGAGCTTCCGGCACGACGCCGTTGGCATAGGTTTCGGCCTGGTTGCGCGAACGCTGCTCGTCTTCCCGCGCACGGATCACGTCATCGAAGGCTTCCTGCACTTCACGCGGTGCCGCTGCGCTCTGTACGTTGACCTGGGTAACGGTGATACCGGTGCGATAGGTGTCCATGAAGCGTTGCAGACGCTCCTTGATCTCGCTGGCCATCAACTCACGACCTTCGGTCAGTACCTGGTCCATCGCGGTGGAACCCACCACATGGCGCAAGGCGCTGTCGGTCGCGTGCTGCAGGCTGATTTCCGGCTGATCGACGCTCAGCACGAAGTCCTGCAGGTTGCTGATCTTGTACTGCACGGTCAACGGCACTTCGACGATGTTCTCGTCTTCAGTCAGCATCTGGCCCTGTTTGGTGTAGGCACGCTCACGCGTGACGTTCTCCATGTACTTCTTGTCGATCGGCGGGAAGTAGATGTTCAGGCCCGGACCCACGGTTTCGTAGTACTTGCCGAAGCGCAGCACCACGGCCTGCTCCTGCTCGTCGACGACATAAACCGCGCTGTACAGCCAAACGGCGGCCAACACGACCAGACCGATGCCGAGCAGGCCGCCAAAGCCGCCACTCTTGCCCGGACCACCGCCGTCGTCGCCACCACGTTTCTTACCGCCACCGAACAAACCGTTCAGGCTTTCCTGCAGCTTTCGGAAGGCCTCGTCGAGATCCGGTGGCCCCTTGCGGTCGCCGTTGTTACGACGCTTGCCACCCCAAGGATCCTGATTATTCGAGTTGCCACCCGGCTCATTCCAAGCCATAGCGCTCTCCATCTGATAAAGCAAAGACGCACCCACGGCGCGCCGACCAATGCTACAGAATGCCTGTCACCACGGCACAACCGCTTTCCCAGGCTTTTATTGCAAAGTGTGTTGCTCGATGAATTCCATCGGCTGCAATCCCTCGCGGCTTACCAGTCGATTCAACTCGACCCGGGGCAAACGAACGGCCAGCAAACTGATGCCTTCTTCGTCGTGCTCTTCTTTCTGCACCGCACCGAGTTCGAAGAACTGCGCACGCAGTCGAGCGAATCGTTGCGGCAAGCGCAAGGTACCGACAAACAATTCACTGCCCAGTAACTCGGCAATGGCTTGCTCAAGCAATTCCAGACCACTGCCATCACGCGCCGAAAGCCAAACTCGTTGGGGCTTGCCGTTTTCGTCACGCTGGATTTGTGGCTCAACGCCTTCAAGCAAATCGAGTTTGTTATAGACCTCGAGGATCGGCAAGTCCTGAGCACCAATCTCGCCGAGCACCACCATTACCTGCTCGATCTGCAACATGCGATCTGGTTCGGCCGCATCGATCACGTGCAACAACAGATCGGAGTTGCTCGACTCTTCGAGGGTAGACCGAAATGCTTCGACCAGTTTGTGGGGCAAGTGGCGAATGAAACCCACAGTGTCCGCCAGGACAATCGGCCCCAGATCGTCTATATCCAGACGACGCAGGGTCGGGTCCAGCGTGGCAAACAATTGGTCAGCTGCGTAGACGTCGGATTTCGTCACGTTATTGAAGAGCGTGGATTTACCGGCGTTGGTGTACCCCACCAGGGACACGGTAGGAATATCCGCACGCGATCGGCCACGGCGCGACTGTTCTCGCTGGCTGCGCACTTTCTCCAGCCGACCCTTGATCTGCCGCAGGCGAACCCGCAGCAAACGGCGGTCGGTTTCCAGCTGGGTTTCACCCGGGCCACGCATACCGATACCGCCACCTTGGCGCTCAAGGTGAGTCCAACCACGAACCAGCCGGGTGCTCATGTGGTCAAGCTGGGCCAGTTCGACCTGGAGCTTGCCTTCATGGGTACGGGCGCGCTGGGCGAAAATATCGAGAATCAGACCGGTACGGTCGATCACGCGACACTCGAAAACACGTTCGAGGTTACGTTCCTGACTGGGTGTGAGGATGTGATTGAAAATCACCAGATCGGCCTGTTCGGCTTTGACCAGGTCGCGCAGCTCCTCGACCTTGCCACTGCCAATCAGGGTCTTGGCGGTTGGCCGATGACGCGGCACGTTGAAAAACGCGACGGTCTCGGCACCCGCCGAATTAGCCAATTCCTGAAACTCCTGCGGATCTTCGCGCGCCTCAGGGTCCTGTCCATCCAAGTGAACGAGGATTACTCGCTCACCACCACCGTGGCGCTCAAAGAACAAAGGAGACTCCTATCAGGCGTTACCTGGCTCAGCATCACCTGCTTCTGATTCGGTTGCGCTAGGCAGACGAATTGGACGAACCGGCACCACTGTAGAGATAGCGTGTTTGTAGACCATCTGGCTGACGGTGTTTTTCAGCAGGATAACGAACTGGTCGAAAGACTCGATCGTGCCTTGCAGCTTGATACCGTTGACCAGGTAGATGGACACCCCAACTTTCTCTTTACGTAAAGTATTCAAGTAAGGGTCTTGTAGCGAATGCCCTTTTGACATGTGCCGCACTCCTTTAAGGATTCAATATAAAAAATAGGTAATCAGATGGCTTTGGCCGCCACACCCCCAAGGATAGACGGCAATTGCAAGGACTCAGCTCAATATGGAGATGGTCCCAAGGTATTTCAAGGCGCGCGGCAGATTGTCGCAATCCAGACTGTCCAGCCAATGCAGATCAGTCCAACTGCGCAGCCAGGTGAACTGGCGTTTCGCCAATTGGCGCGTGGCAATGATTCCACGCTCCTGCATCTCGGCTGACGTCAGCTTGCCATCCAGGTAGTCCCAGACTTGGCGGTAGCCTACTGCACGTATAGACGGCATCCCGGCATGCAGGTCACCTCTATTACGCAGGGCTACGACCTCGTCAATGAATCCCTGTTCCAACATTAAAGTGAATCTTTGTTTAATTCGCTCGTGAAGTACCTGACGATTTGCCGGAGCAATGGCCAAGTTCGCGACAGTATAGGGCAATTGTTGGTGTCCCGAAGCGGCTGCTTCAGTACTTTGCACAGATTGTTGCAATCGTAGGGCGGTCATGCTTTGACCGCTGACACGATAAACTTCCAGTGCTCGACTCAATCGCTGGGGATCGTTCGGATGTATTCGCGCCGCGGACTCCGGATCGATCACCGCCAATTGTTCGTGCAAGGCTTGCCAGCCAAGGCGTGCAGCCTCTTCTTCGATTTGCGCGCGGACCTCGGGATCGGCGGCCGGCATATCTGCCAGGCCTTCAACCAAAGCCTTGTAATAGAGCATGGTGCCGCCCACCAACAGCGGAATTTTTCCGCGCGCGGTGATATCGGCCATGGCTTCCAGGGCGTCACGGCGGAAATCCGCAGCCGAATAGCTCTCGGCCGGGTCAAGAATGTCGATCAGGCGATGCGGGTATTGCGCCAGCAGCTCTTTGGAAGGCTTGGCGGTACCGATGTCCATGCCACGGTAGACCAGCGCCGAATCGACACTGATCAACTCGCAAGGCAGGACCTTGGTGAGCTCGATCGCCAGGTCGGTCTTTCCGGCGGCGGTCGGGCCCATCAGGAAAATCGCAGGTGGGAACTGGCTCATCAACGACCGCGCAAGAACAGTTTGTCCAGATCGTCCAGGCCCAGTTGGGTCCAGGTCGGTCGGCCATGGTTGCATTGACCGCTGCGCTCGGTGTTTTCCATGTCACGCAGCAGACCGTTCATTTCCGGCAAGGCCAGGCGCCGATTCGCACGAACCGCACCGTGGCAGGCCATGGTCCCGAGCAACTCGTTCAGATGTGCCTGAATGCGGTCGCTGGTACCGAACTCCATCAGATCAGCCAGGACGTCGGCGACCAGCCGGTTGGCTTCGGCCTGCTTGAGCAGTGCCGGGATCTGCCGGATCGCCAGGGTTTCCGGGCCCAGGCGCTGCAATTCAAAGCCCAGGCGCTGGAACCAGGCGACGTGCTCCTCGGCGCAATCGGCTTCACGCTGACTGACGGCCAGGGACTCCGGCACCAGCAATGGCTGGCCGCTCAGGCCCTCACTGGCCATCGCCACCTTCAGACGCTCGTACATGATCCGCTCGTGGGCGGCGTGCATGTCCACCAGCACCAGGCCCTGGGCGTTTTCCGAAAGAATGTAGATGCCCTTGAGTTGTGCCAGCGCATAACCGAGTGGCGGGATATCGTCCTGCCCGGCCGGCAGCGCGACGGCATTGGCCTCGGGCAGCGGCGCAAAAAACTCGCGATAGGCGGCCTGTGCTTCGGCGACAGGCACACCGGACTGCGGACGCGGCGTGTATTGATACTGATAACCCGCGCCAGCTCCCGAACCCGCCGGAGCATTGAACGACGGCTGAGCCTGGGGCTGTTCCAGTAGCGCATTGGCGGCCAGGCGCATTTCGCCCTGGGGCCCGAATTCACCGGCTTCGAGGCCGGTAGGCCGGACAATGGCCGTAGCAACCGGTGCCGCCAGTTGATCGTCCGGTCGCACATCGCCCAAGGCGCGGTACAGGGTGCCGTAGAGGAAATCGTGAACCATGCGCCCTTCACGGAAGCGCACTTCGTGCTTGGTCGGGTGCACGTTGACGTCGACGCCGGTCGGATCGACTTCGAAAAACAGCACGAAGGTCGGGTGCCGGCCGTTGAACAGCACGTCGCGATAGGCCTGGCGTACTGCATGGGCCACCAGTTTGTCGCGCACGGCACGGCCATTGACGAAGAAATACTGCAAATCCGCCTGGCTGCGGTTGAAGGTCGGCAAACCGACCCAGCCCCATAGATGCAGGCCGTTGCGCTCGATTTCGATTGGCAGTGCCTGCTCCAGGAAACCCGGACCGCAGATCGCCGCCACGCGCCGGGCACGGGCCGCATCATCATGGGCCTCGTGCAGGCTGAGGATGGTCTTGCCGTTGTGGCGCAGATGGAACGCCACATCGAAGCGCGCCAGGGCCAGGCGCCTGATCACTTCTTGCAAGTGATCGAATTCGGTTTTTTCGGTCTTGAGAAACTTGCGTCGCGCCGGCGTGTTGAAGAACAGGTCGCGCACTTCCACCGAAGTGCCCACCGGGTGGGCCGCAGGCTGCACGCGGGGCGCCATGTCACGACCCTCGGTCTCGACCTGCCAAGCCTGATCGGCGTCGCGGGTTCGGGAGGTCAGGGTCAGGCGTGCGACGGAACTGATCGATGCCAGGGCCTCGCCGCGAAACCCCAGGCTCATGACCTGTTCGAGGTCTTCCAGGTTACGGATCTTGCTGGTGGCGTGACGGGCCAGGGCCAGCGGCAGGTCATCGGCGGAAATGCCGCTGCCATCGTCGCGCACCCGCAGCAGCTTGACGCCGCCCTGCTCCACATCGACGTCGATGCGTTTGGCGCCGGAGTCGAGGCTGTTTTCCAGCAGCTCCTTGATCACCGAAGCCGGGCGCTCGACCACCTCACCCGCGGCAATCTGGTTCGCCAGTCGCGGGCTGAGCAGCTCGATTCGAGCGCCGCTGTTCACAACCTGATTCATTCTTTGGCCGCCAGTTCAGTGCCCGGAATCGTCAGGTGCTGACCGATCTTGAGTTCATCGCTCGACAGGTTGTTGGCGCTGCGCAGGGTCGCGGGCGATACCTGATAGCGCACGGCGATCATCGCCAGGGTCTCGCCCGGGTTGACGCGGTGGTCACGCGGCCCCTGCACAATCTTGCCGGAATCGCGCAGCCAGGCAATGTAAGTGCCCGGCGGCGGGTTCTGCTGGAAGAACTGGCGCACGCCACTGCTGATCGAACGCGCCAGCGCCTGCTGGTGGCTCGACGCCGCAAGCTTCGAGGCTTCGTTGGCGTTGGAGATGAACCCGGTTTCCACCAGGATCGACGGAATATCCGGCGACTTCAGCACCATGAACCCGGCTTGCTCAACCCGTTGCTTGTGCAGCGGTGTCACCCGGCCGATGTTGCTCAAGACTTTCTGGCCAACGTTCAGGCTGGAGGTCAGGGATGCCGTCATCGACAAATCGAGCAATACGCCAGCGAGCATGCGGTCCTTGTCATCGAGGCTGACGTTGCCGGCACCACCGATCAGGTCGGAACGGTTTTCGCTGTCGGCCAGCCAGCGGGCAGTCTCGGAAGTCGCGCCGCGATCGGACAGGGCAAACACCGAGGCACCGAACGCGGCGGCGGAAGGCGCGGCGTCGGCATGAATCGAGACGAACAGATCGGCGCCTTTCTTGCGGGCGATTTCAGTACGGCCGCGCAGCGGAATGAAGTAGTCGCCGGTACGGGTCAGTTCGGCGCGGAAGCCTTTCATGCCGTTGACCTGCCGTTGCAATTCACGGGCGATAGCCAGTACCACGTCTTTTTCCTGTTGACCACGGGAGCCCGAGGCGCCCGGGTCTTCGCCGCCGTGACCGGCGTCGATCACCACAATGATGTCGCGTTTGCCGGCCGGAGCCGGCGGCAGCTTGATCGCCGGTTCCGCAGGCGTGACCGGCACGGCGGGCACCGTGGCGACCGACGGTGTCGGCGCCGGAGGAGGCGCGGCGTCTGCGGCGTTATCGAACAGATCGACCACCAACCGGTTGCCGTACTGAGCGTTCGGCGCCAGGGAGAAGCTTTTCGGCGTCACGGCCTTTTTCAGGTCGATGACCACCCGCAGGTCGGTCGGCGTGCGTTGAGCCGAGCGCATGGCGGTAATCGGGGTGTTCGAGGTGTTGACGTTGAGCGGCGCACCAAGGGTCGCTCCATTGATGTCGATGACCAGGCGATCCGGAGCCGTCAGGGTAAAGACGCTGTGTTGCACCGGGCCGGTCAGGTCAAACACCAGTCGTGTGTTGTCCGGTGCCCGCCACAGACGAACACTGTTGACCTTCGAATCGGCCACAGCGTCGACGGTCACCGCCAAAAACAACACCCCTACGGCAGCCACCAACGCGCGAAAGCGCATACCTAACCCCATCATCTATTTGGATTCCAATGCCAAAGCGGCACACCAGGCCTCGCCACGCGAGCCCTGGGATAAAATTTTCAGCGAACGCCCGCTGTCTTGCGGGCTAATGGTAATGGTCAGGTCAGCCTTTGGCAAAAAGCCTGCACCTTTATCGGGCCATTCGATCAGACACAGGGCATCGTCTTCGAAGTAGTCGCGAATACCGAGGAACTCTAGCTCTTCCGGATCGACCAGACGGTACAAATCGAAATGGAAGGCGCGAATGTCACCGATCTCGTAAGGCTCGACCAGGGTGAAGGTCGGGCTTTTGACTGCCCCGACATGCCCCAGACCGCGGATGATGCCTCGGGACAACGTGGTTTTGCCCATCCCCAGGTTGCCCTCAAGGAAAATCAGGCCATGGCCTTGGGTGATTCGGGCAATGCGTGCGCCAAAGTCGCTCATGGCCTGCTCATCAGTCAGGTACAGGGTTACTTCAGACACGGTGCTTGCTCCTCCAACAACTGACGAATGGCTGGAATCAGATCACTGGCCGCCAGCCCACGGCCGAATTTTCCTTGTTGCTCGCCGGCATTGGCGTGCAGCCAGACCGCCAGGCATGCGGCATCGAATGGCTCCATGCCCTGGGCCAGCAATGCGCCGAGCAGACCGGCCAATACATCGCCCAAACCGGCGGTGGCCATGGCCGGGTGCCCCTGACGACACAGCGCCAGACGCCCATCGGGATGAGCGATCAGGCTGCCGGCACCTTTCAGTACGACGACAGCTGTATATTTTTTACTCAAGGCATGGGCTGCGGCGGGACGGTCAGACTGAACGTCGGCAGTGCTCACCCCAAGCAAACGTGCCGCTTCGCCCGGATGCGGAGTGATCACGCAATTGCCGGGCAAACTCACACGCTCCTCGGCCAACATGTTCAGCGCATCGGCGTCCCAGACTTGCGGCAGCGGTGCATTGGCAGCGGCCGACAACAAGCTGCGCCCCCAGCCAGCCTGGCCCAGCCCCGGACCGACAACCAACACAGAAACTTTTTGAAGCAAACCCATCAACTGATTGGACGACGAAGTGCCCAGTACCATCGCCTCGGGGATCCGCGCCAGCGCGGCGCACACATGTTCGCTGCGAGTCGCCACCGACACCATGCCCGCCCCGCTGCGCAGCGCACTTTGCGCGCTCAGCAGAATCGCGCCACCCAACCCACGGTCGCCACCGATCAGCAACACATGGCCGAACTTACCTTTATGGGAAGCCTGTGCCCGCGCCGTTGGACGCTGCAGGTTAGCAGCGGTCAGGCGACGGGCGGTGAAAGCAGCGCCTTCTATCAGCTGTGGGTCAGCGTGCAAGTCGTTGAACAGCAGTTCACCGACCACATTGGCCGCCTCGCCGGTGAACAACCCCACCTTCAAGCCAATGAACGTGACCGTCAGGTCGGCATGCACGGCATGACCAAGGATGCGCCCCGTATCCGCGCACAATCCTGACGGAATATCCACCGCCGCAACCGGCAGCCCGCTGGCATTGATCGCGGCGATGGCGCTGGTATACGGCTCACGGACATCGCCGCTCAGACCAGTGCCAAGCAAAGCATCCAGCACAATGCCGCGCAATCCGGATTGTGCCGTCCAAGGCTCGATGAGCACATTTTGAGACACCGCCTCGGCATGGGCCAACGCCGCATCACCCTGCAAGCGCTGCGGTTCCCCTACCGCCAGCACCCGCACCGACCAACCGGCACGCTGGGCCAATACGGCCACCAGATACCCGTCCCCGGCGTTGTTGCCATGTCCGGCCAGCACGCTCAGTTCGTTCGCTGTCGGCCATTGCCGCACCAGCGCCCGCCACGTCGCTCGCGCCGCGCGCTGCATCAATTCGAAGCCCGCTGTGCCGGCGGCAATCAGGCTCGCGTCGAGTGCTCGTACCTGGGCGGCGCTATACAGCGCGTCGGGTAATTCATCTTTAGTGTGCGGCATGCGTCTTCGGGCTCCGATGTCTGGCAGAATTATACGCACCTCAGCTCCGGTTTCTCTCGTCTCATGCCCGCTATTACCACAGACCTGCCTGCTCTCGCCCAATCCATCAAGGACTGGGGTCGCGAGCTGGGCTTCCAGCAAGTCGGCATCAGCGGCCTCGACCTGGCCGAGCATGAGCAGCACCTGGAACGCTGGCTCGAAGCCGGCTACCACGGCGAAATGGACTACATGGGCGCCCACGGCAGCAAACGCTCGCACCCGGAAGAGCTGGTGCCGGGTACGTTGCGCGTGGTTTCGCTGCGCATGGACTACCTGGCCGGCGACACCCAAATGGCGAAAGTGTTGGCCCAACCGGAAAAAGCCTACGTCTCCCGTTATGCTCTGGGCCGTGATTACCACAAGCTGATCCGCAAACGCGTGCAACAACTGGCGGAAAAAATTCAGGCCGAGATCGGCCCGTTCGGCTTTCGTGCCTTCGTCGACAGCGCGCCGGTGCTGGAAAAAGCCATCGCCGAACAGGCGGGTCTTGGATGGATCGGCAAAAATACCCTGGTCTTGAATCGCAAGGCAGGCAGCTATTTCTTCCTCGCCGAACTGTTCGTCGACTTGCCGCTGCCGGTCGACCCGCCCCACGCCACCGAACACTGCGGGCGGTGCAGCGCCTGCCTCGACATCTGCCCAACCAACGCCTTCGTCGGCCCCTATGTGCTGGATGCCCGACGCTGCATTTCCTACCTGACCATCGAACTCAAAGGCGCGATCCCTGAAGACTTGCGGCCGCTGATCGGCAACCGGGTGTTCGGTTGCGATGACTGCCAGATCGTCTGCCCATGGAACCGCTTCGCCCGCCCGTCCGGTGAAAGCGACTTCAAGCCGCGGCACAATCTGGACAATGCCGGGCTGGCGGAACTGTTCATGTGGGATGAAGAGAAATTTCTCAGCAGCACCGAAGGCTCGCCGCTGCGCCGGACCGGTTACGAAAACTGGTTGCGCAACCTGGCGGTGGGGCTGGGGAATGCGCCTTCAACGATCCCGGTGCTGGAGGCGCTGAAGGCGCGACGGGAGTATCCGTCGGAGTTGGTCAGGGAGCATGTGGAGTGGGCGCTACGCCAGCATGCCGAGCGGCAGGCAACGCCGCTGTAACCTGCGCCAATGTAAACAAATCAGGGATGCCCGCCGATTTGCAGGATCTGCACTTCGTGGCTTCTGTCGTGGATCGCGAACGAAACACGGTCCTTGCCTCCGATGCGCACCGTCCATTGATTATTGGCGCCACTCAGTTTCTTGAAAAACGGGTCATCCATCAGCTCGGCCGCCTGCTTGGGATGAAGCCCCTGATCCAGACCGCCTTTGAACTTCTCCCATTCGCCCCGGTAGGCCGGCTTCAGGTCTGACGGGATTGACTCGTCACCAATACCGGTTCGCGTCCACCGCGTCGGGGTACTCGGACCGCTTTCACCGGCCTGGGCTGCCTTCGCGGCCTTTTTGGCCCCCTTGCCCTTGACGATGCCCGAGGCTTTTTTGGCCTTTCCCATCCCGCTGGCCATCGCCTTGGCCGCCGCTTTTGGATCGCTGCTCAGCCCCGACTTGTAGGCCCCGGCCAGCCTGTTGCCTGCCTTGACCGCACTTCGACCCAAGGCACCTACCCCGCAGGCTGCGGACAACCCGCCCGTGACCAGACTCGCCCAGCCCAGTGCGTCACCAACGCCAGAGTCCGGCGCAAGTTCATCCACGACAATCCCGGAAATTGCTAACGCGGTCGATGTGGCGGCGAGCGATATGCTCAACAATGCCAAGGGCGTGGCCGCGCCCAGGGTGACAACACTGAGAGCCAAGCCGGCAACGGACAAGGCGATGCCAAGCAACGATTGCCAAATGTGCCCGGTCGGGTCTACTCGGTTAATCGGGTCGCCCGCGCAGTAGGCATAGGGGTTCAAGCCACCGGTGCCGAAGGGACTCAGGTTGTCCGGGCTGATAAATCGCATCAGCGCCGGGCTGTAGGCCCGATAGCCATTACCCAGCAGATACAAACCGGTCTGCGGATCGAGTGATTCGCCGGCGAAACGCAACAGGCTGAACAGCCCGCCTTCCGCCGGACGATGTCCATAAGGGCTGTAGGCCAAATGGCGACTCTGTCCAGCCAGAAGCTCGGTCAGCGTGGTCTGTTGCTGATCGATACCCAGCAAGCGAACGCCGGCAGCGTCGCCCTTGCGGTCCTGGCCCAGCAAAATGTCGTCCTGACGCAATGAAGTGCTGGCGTCCGGACCACAGATTTCGTTGATCGCCCGCCCGGCCCGGTAGAAACGCTGGATCGCCGTGCCTGACGGCTGCGACAGTTCCGCCAATTGATCCCGCGCATCGTAGTGATAGCTGCGTACCACCGCCCCGACGGCACCCGCCACCTGAGTCAGGCGCCCTAACGCATCGTAAGTCAGCCGACGCGCTTGTTCGTCGACGATCAAGTGACCGTTGGCGTCGTACTGCAACACGACGGGCGCCGGGTAATCCGCATGACTGTTGCGAATGCCCGTCAATTGGGTCGGATCACTGGCGCTGAATTCGAACAACGCGAGATTGCGGCCACCGGGAAATTCGGTTTCCAGGGACACGATGTTGTCGAAGGCGTCGAACACATAGCGCTGCCGGATGATTTCTTTGCCCTGGGCGTCCAGCGGTCGTTGTGTGCCCGTACAGGAATAGTTGCCAAGCCGGCCGCGCGAGTCGTAGGAGAACTGCTCGCTGCGCACGACTTCATCTCCCTGCTTCAGGGTCTTTTGCGCCAGCTTCCCCGCCAGGGTGTAGCTCGACGACAGGGTCCGCGTAATGCCACCACTCACTTCGAATGTGCGCGTGACTTCACGCCCCAGATCATCGTAGATCAACCGGGTCACCATCGAACCCTGGCCATCGGTTGCTCGTGCATCAACGGTCGACAGTTGCCCCAGTGCGTTGTAGGCAAACGTGGCTTTGAGCGCAGGCTGCGCAAAGGATTTCGGGCGCCCTTGTTCGTCGTATTCAGTCTTGTGTTCCTCACCCAGCACATCGGTGCAACTGAGCGGCCGACCGAGCAGCGTATACGTGTAGGAGAGGCTCTTCTCGACCGCCTCCACCTTCAAGGTCTCACGCTTGAGACGCCCGGACCGGTAGTACTCCAGTCGGGTTTCGCGCTGTTGCTCGACGCACTTGGTCAATTCGCCGAGTCGCGGGTGATACTCGTAACGGGCCAACAGACCGGTCGCCTTGCGCTCCTTCACGCGGCCACCCAAGTGGTGCTCATATTGAAACTCGATCCGCTCGCCGCTGGGCATCTGCTTCCAGGCTGGCTGGCTGAAACCGGCCTCGTATCCGGCATCGGTCGTCCGGACGCCACAACGGCTCTGAACCAGGCGCCCAAGTCCGTCAAAACGTTGTTGCCCCAGACTGCGACCGGCCAGCGTGACCTCAATGGGCAAGGGCTCATCACTATGAGCGGCATATTCAGTCTGCACCACATGAGCATCGGGTAGAACGCTGCGGGTCAGGCGATTGAAGACGTCATACTCGAAAGTCGTCCGGTTGCCGACCGGGTCGGTCTGCCCGACACTGCGGCCCAGTCCGTCGTACTCATACTGATGCTTACCCTGGCGTTGCCCGCCGGTATCGAACAGCTCAACGCTGTCGGGTTTTCCGAATGCGTTGTAGGTGGTGACCGACTTGCCCATGCCCTCCTGCCATTTCGCCTCCTGCCTGCTGACCGGATCATAATCGCAATGTTCCTGGCGACCATCGGGGTGGACTGTGGTTTTGAGTTGCCCCCAGTCATCGAAATCGAAATGAGTGTTGAGCATTCGCGTCTGCCCCGGCCACCAGTCGGTCAGCGTTTCGTCAGTCAATTGTCCTAGCCTGTCGTAGCGCGTGGCATAAACCTGGCGAAACTCACCCAGTGTTGATTGATCGGCATCCTGCTCATCGATCGAGATCACCCGGCCAAGACCGTCGAAGCAGGTCTTTTGCTGTACGCCGTTGACATCCGTCGTCAGCGTCGCCGCCGGCACATTACCAATGCTCGGCAGTTGATATTGCGTACTGCGCGTCACCGCGAAGGCCGATGTGGAAGCGACCGTTTCACTCAGCACGCGACCGAGGCCGTCGTAGGTGTATTCGACTTGCCCTTCGTCTTCGCTTTGCTCCGCCAACTTCAAGCCGTTGAGTGTCGAATACGTCAGGGTAGATGTTTTGCGGGCGCCATCAAAACTGGTCTCAATGGTTTTCAGGTCGAGCGAGACATCGTTGAAGGTGTAGTAAAACTCGGTTTCATTGGCCATACCGTTACGGGTGGTGGTCTGTTTTTTCAGCAGACCGTGACGCAGGGTGTCCGTTGGCTGATCGACATACATCAGGTCGACCTGTGAACACCGGAGGTCACCGGCCGTCGCCTGCTCATAAAGCACTTTCTGCTCAAGGACTACATCGTGACCGGCCTGCCCGGCCTGCCCGAGCGAACGGTAGCGAAAGCGAACCAGCATAGTCGCGGCATCGGCAAAACCTGATGCGGGGAGCACGGTTCTTTGCTTTTCAAAACGCACAAAACCCAAAGGATCAGCAGGGCAACCGTCAGCACCCGCCGCCGGATAAAACTCCGAAAGGGTGACAACGCCGTTCGCTTCCACCTGTTTGAGCAGGTTGCCCCAGGCGTCAAACTCGGTCTTGATCACTTCTTCGCGAGAGGCCCCGGTCTTGCGATTGTCATAGCGCAGCGTCCGGGCCTTGGGCATCCGAAACTGCGCCGGCTGCCGATCGAAGCTCTTGCCGGGCTCAAGGTGGTACTCAATCGATTGGGACGTCAGCTTCTGATTGCAGGTCCTCACTTGCGCGACCAGCAGATGGTATTTGTTGTAGGTTCGCTTGATGGAACGGTGCACCACGGGCCCCCTCATCAACGTTTCGGTTGAGGCATAGTGGTAATCCGACGAGCTCTGGTAAAGCGTATCGCCGTCTTTGGACCAGCGGATATCCGGGTCATCAAAGCCCAGGAAATTCTGTCGCGAGTAGGTGTAGTTCGTCGTGATTGCAGGCTGCTTTTGCCCGGGGAACACCGTGTGTGAAATCACATAGGGAATGGCGGGGACCGGCGCTCCCGGAGGAAAGCGATGGCCGTCACTCTGGTAGCGAATCAACTCACGGGCGCCCAATGGCGAGGTCATTTGTGTCAGGCACTCGAGCCCCTTGATGGTCTCGTAGGTCATCGACCAGAGCCCACCGTCCGGCAAACGAATGGTGGACACTGCATCGTTAGCCAACTTCAGTACAAAGGTCGCTTCGCATGGAGTACCGGGATTCTGGGTCAGTCTCACCTGCCCTGCGGTGCGGGTGATGCTCAGCAACGTCCGATGTTCGTCTCGCACCGCCGCGAGGACCGGCTCACCATTGATCGCCGTGTAATCGAGCAGGATCGCCGTACCATTGGCGGCAACGATCTTCATTGGTACCGCCAGATCGCTGTCGCCATAAACACGCAACTGCTCACGCAAACCACTCTTGTGCACAACGTCAAAGCGCCCTGGACCGGAGCGCTGAACTTTGAGCGTCTCCAGCTTCAACTCATCAAACACCAGTTGCGTTGATGTCTGCCGCGCCTTGTAACGCTCCCCCGCCGACAGCGTGAACATGCCACTGACGATGTCGTAACGGGTCAATGCCAGGGACCAGCCCTGCCCCAAACCGTCATCGCCGCCATTGAGCGGGCTATAGAAAAGCCTGACCGGCAAGGATGGGCCGTTCATGACTCCGGAGGTCAACTCGCCCAGCGTCAGAGAACAGGTATAGATACCCGTACGGGGATCGACTCCCCCGGCCAGAAAACCTTCAAAGTTGAATGCCGCAGAATGAAAATTCTCCTGTTTTAAAGCAGCCATTTGAACTCCTTTCAAATGTCATGTGCGAATGGTTCTTCATAAAGCTGAAAAACCGCCGAAACCTCGACTCAACCTCTAACCAACAAAAACTCATTGCTTTGAATATCAACAACCAATGACAGATGATGAGTGTTGCCAAACTCATCCAACGCGGTAAAAAAGAAAGGGTCCAGCCTCAGCTCTTCACGACTGAATTTATACACCGGAGGAATACCTTTAAAAGCAACCAGTTCTCCGACGCGTTGAATAACAGGCAACCTGACACCGACAACATCAACTTCTGCTGCTCGTACGGGAAGCATTATCCCCGTAAAAGACCTTGAGCCCCGAAGCGATGTAAGCATGCCTGTGTAGCAAAACTTGACCGGCCATCGGCCCGACTCACCGTACTGATGAGTATCCCAATCAATCAGCTTTACTTGTTGCCCGCCCAAGTACAGGCCAAGGTCATAACGGAACAACCGGACACCATTCCATGCACCGAAGATTTCATGCGACCTCCAGGAAAACAGTTCATGACTGTATTCCGGACTCCGCTCAGCACTAACGACAATGCTTTCATTATTCATTGTACCGTCAGGGTTCACCGTATTGTTGCTTCTATAGACCTTGCCCTGCACCGTCACCTCAGCCGCAATATGCAATTGCCCTATCTCTGAAGATGACACCCAGAACTCAAGCGGGGTGCCCGTAGTTCCGCCAGTCCCTCCAGTGGCTGGAGTCGTTCCCGGCATGTCATGGGCATATCTGTTCTCCAGTACACTTACGCTCCAGCCTGGCACTGGCACGCCTGCATAGGCGTCCTGTGCCAACGGCTGGCCGTCATGAAACCGAATCAGCCGTGTACTGATCAAGTCCGGAAAATACTGCAAGGGCACCGGCGCACCGGACTGGTTGACCGCGACGACAAATACCAAGATCCGGACTTGCATCCTGCCGTTGGCAAAAATTCTTTTAGACTCGACTCCGGGAGCGTCGAATCTTACTTTCAGGCTCGATATCGTAATTTCACCCTGGGTCGAATAACCCGCCACTGTTGGTTTTTTCATATCGCTCATAAGTCAGCCTCATTATTTATCAACGTCATTTAATTCAGACCCTGGCATTAACAAAAAACCCAGAACCCGCATTACGCTGACAACCAATAGCAAACAGCTTGCGTCATTTCAACCGACTAAAATGAACGACCTAAACACCTACAGAAGACAAAACCAGACACTGAACTACAGGTTATTTCCAAAACCAAAAACATTGTTTCCATGCATCTTTAGCCACCCAAATAAACATCAAACAACAATATTCAATTTTCCTCATCGGACACCTCACTGGGACTACCCACCCCACTATCATCAACCTCGGAATCACTCGATGATTCACTCTCACTAAAACCCTCAACTCCATCATCAACCTGAATCAATAGTTTTCTGTCGAGACTGGAGTTTTCAGCATATGCAGCAATACGAATATTGCTCGACTCACTCAATGGGTTGTCAGCAAAGTTGTATTCGACCTCGCGCACGTCTTCGACCTCGAACAATTCGTCCGGCAGTTCCACGATTTGATTGCCGCTCAAGTCGGCATAGCGCAGTTTTTCCAGGTCAAACAACCCTTCAGGGACTACCGTCAACTCCGTTGATCTGAGTCGCAACTCCTCCAGCCCCTTCATGTGCCCCACATGCAGCGTCACCCCCAACGGGTTGTTGTCCAGGTCAAGCCGTTCAAGTCGCTCCATGTGCGCCAGACCGTCCACGGACGCCTCGTCCAAACGCAGATGGCAACCTTCGAGACTCAGGCTGACCAATTCGCGCATACGCAAGGCTGCACCTGGAAACCTGTCCAGTCGCAAACCTTTGAGGGCCAGAAACCTCAGGTTGGGGAAATTTTCGAGGAAATCGCCCATGAGCAGATACGGACTGTCATTGATCAGCAGGAACTCGGAAACATGGCTGAAGTCGGCCGTCACCTTCGGTAGCTCGCCGAGCATATCCAGCCTGGAATAAAACCGGCCGGTATCAAAACGATTGTGATCAGTGAGCTGCCGACGCCAACTCGCCTGCACGGTCTGAGCAAACAGCGTCCGGCGCTGGCGCTGCACGGCGACCTCTCCGGCATTCAGGGATGTCCCGGTCAGCGGGTGAACGGCAGGGACATCCGCGGCCCAGGTCTCCAGGTCATTGACCAATGTAAGGAGTTCACCTTCCAGGCGAGCCACCGCCCCTGATGGATCGCCGGACAGGTGCTCTCGACGCATGATGTCGAGTTGCTCTTCGTCAAGCGTTGGAAACAGCCTTCGAAGACGCTGGGTGATTGACCCGGCCTCCGCTGGAGGACTATCGCCACCGCCCAGCAGATAACCGGTACGACCGATAGCCAGCCGCATGGGAGAGCGACTGCCAGGCTCCAGTGGTGGCTGCCCAAACAGTGCCCTCACTTCAGGGCGAGGCAGCAAGGGAAGACGCCTGAGCGCTTGTTCGAGATCGCGGCCCTGACCTACATGCGGCAGGTCCAGAGCATCGCGCCATGTCTGCGGAAGTGCATGCTGGATCGCGCCAAAAAGATCGTCGGGGCCGTGCAGTAGCTCGCCCCGCTCATCATGGGCCTCATATAGCCCACCCCGCCTGACCAACACTTTACGAATCGGCGTGTCGACCGCCCCAATACTGTCCAGCAGCAAGCCTTCGAAGTGCCCGTCACGCACCTCCAGGCGAATATCGGCTTTCCAGCCTTCCAGGGACTCGAGCATGTGCAAAGCCAGTCTGTCGGTGTCTGCGCTGGATAACGCATGCAGGTAAAGCCCTTCACAGGCGCGGTTAAGCCGTAACTCGCGCAAGTAAAACAACGCCTCATGCGCTATGCGCCGAGGCATTCCCGGCCTGTTCAGCAGGTGCAGTCGTTCGGCGGCGCTGGCTTCACGCCATAGCTCTTGAGCAATGGTTCGAGGCAGATCCGGAAAAATCCGGCGCATCTGCTGAGTATCCATATCCGCCGCCGACTCGAACACCTCTTCCATAAACGTGAACAGCGACGTTCGGAATTCCTCTGTCCATCGAGCCATCCTCTTACGCAGCAACGTGGCTCGAACATGCCGCGCTGGTAGCGGGTCGTCCGGTGCCGGGCTCAAACCCAGAAGATGTTTCTGCTCGCGCTCGTCAAGGACGTCCCACAAGGCTTCCAATAGATGGCCATCGCCTGACTGACCTTCGGGCAGACTGACCTGCTGCATCTGCAACAAACGTTTTTGCAGTTGAACTTCAGCCTTGGCATGGATGTCCGGATCAGAGCTGAGCATTTGCTCTCGAAAAACCTGAATGCGCTGATCGAGTTTGAACCGTCGGATCGTATCTTCCAGCAAGGCTGGTGGGCGATGTGCGTGAACATGCAAGTGCCGCAACATGGCTTCGTCGATACCGCTGACCGTCAGGATGCGTCGCGCCGTCTCGTCGGAGAATTCCGCAACCGAGTGCCCCAGGCGCCGGAACAGTCGTGCACCTTGCCACTCCATTGGGCGCTCGACTTCATGGGCCCAGGCGCCTTCGCCGTTGTGGGTCAGGCGCGGCCGATAGGCGTTCGGCCGCTCCGGGTGGCGCACGTGGTAGGCGCTGCTGTCAGGGTCGACAGCCACTTCATAGGTGCGACTTTCAAGCGTGAGGAAAGTCTTGCCAGCGTGATGCTCAAGCCCCAGTTCGTCCGTAGCACCTCCCGTCGGTAGCGAGAGAGGTTGCTCATAAGGCGCGAGGTCGGGACTCCACAAACGAGTGCGGCCATCGTGCAGTATTACCGGTTTGAGCCCCTCGATAAATGCCGATGGCTTGACCGCCAGAACCCTGCCAACCACGGCCGCCGCCGTTCCGAAGGCCGCAAGCTGCGCCAGATTTTCGGCAATGCCCAGCAGATGATCGGCCGCCTCGGCGACCTGTCCCTCGGCCCAATCGAGAATGCCGGTGAAGGTCTCGTCCAACAGTTGATAGGCTGTGTAGGCCAACATCAACTCGCCCGCGAAAGGCACGAACGGCATGGCTACCAGGGTGGCGACCTGAAGGATGATGGATGCCACCCTCTGCACACTGTCCCAAAACGCCCAGCGCGACTGGCGGTCTTCGTCCGCCGTGGGCACAGCGATGGTGCGTGCATCGTTGAGGATTTTGTTGAGCGCGCCCTGGTACAGCCATTGCCACGGGTCACTCTGAACCTTATGCACGTGAAATCGCAGTACGGGTTTATCAATTGGCGTATTGCGCCAGGCAGGTCGTGGGTCTGCTGGTTGCGGGGGATGCCACTTCACAACGTTCAATTGCTGGTCGAGCGCGGCAAAAAATGCCCCGCGCTGCTCATGGGCGATAAACCGGGCAAAAAACCTTTGGTAGGCCGGTGAGCGCAGTTGCTCTGTCAATACTGCCTTGAACGCCAGCGTCGACGGATACTCCTTGATCGGGTGCTGTGGATCATCGGGTATGTACACCAAAAGCGGCTCAACCCTGGAAGAACGCTCCAGATCACCCGCCAACAGCATGATCCCGGTCAGCCGGGCCGTCATGATCTGCAATTGATAACAATGCATGGCCGGGCTGCGCACGCCATCAAGCAGGCGCAGCAGCAAGGCCTGTGAATCCGCGCCGATATCCCCGTTCATCCGCGCCAACAACACAGCCGCTCTGAACGCGTCCTTTTGACTGCTTTTGACTCTGTATTCAAGGCCGGCTTTGGCTACCGCATCCTTCGGTAATAATATGGCTTCCAATTGCTGTGAGTACTGGCCACCGATATCCAGGTCGCGACAAATCGAAATAAAAACATCAATACCTATTCGCTCATTAATCGACAGTACATTGAAGTGGCCACGAGTATCGGGCTCGCTGATAAAACAGGAAGCACTGTCAAAGTAATTCGCCGCCGATTCTTTCATTTCGAAGTTATGCAGAGCGGCATCAAGCAGGGAAAGGGTTTTAACTTGATACCCCTTCACAATGCCCGTTGGCAGGTAGAGTCGCAGAAACGTTCGGGAGACATCCAGCTCAACACCAAAACGATCTTTCAATGCCTTCTGGAGCAAAGGCTCGGCAAACCGACGGACATCGGCAAGCGGCTCGAACACTCTATCCAGCCTGGACTGCGACAACCAGGCAGTCTTGATAGCTTGAGCCAGGGTGGCGTGAGAGGCCTCTGATGCGGTTCTGTACCAATCAGCAACGGCGACAGGCGCTCGACGTAGCGCCAAGCGTCTGTGAGCTGATGCCTGGATTAGCCAGTCCGGGATTTTTTCTTCGATGAGTCGATTACGACTATTACCAGTGCAACTCTCTGAACATGCATCAACCATTACAAGTAGCCTATAAACTGAAATGAAAAATCAGTTTATAAAAAGTAATAGTTCATAAAGTGTTAAATAATTACCGCACATTTTCTTGAAGCAGTAAGAGTCACAACACTCACTGCTCGTCGTTATAAACAAACTTTGGCATTTCCCAGTGAAAGCGGATCGCCAGCAAGCGCAGCAAAAATCCACCGAACAGGGTGATCAGAATCGATTGTTCACCGGGTAATTGCAGGTAGATACACAGCATGTAACACCATGCCGCCGCAAACGAAACGCTGGCATAGAGCTCACGCCGGAAGATCAGCGGAATATCGTTGCAGAAAATGTCCCGCAGGATGCCGCCGAAGACGCCGGTGATCACGCCACTGACGGAGGCGACCAACATGCCATGGCCCATTTCCAGGGCGGTGATGCAGCCGATCAGGGTGAACGCCACCAGGCCCATGGCATCGAGCACCAGGAACAGAGAACGCAGATGCCGCATCCAGCGCGCCGTGAACACCGTGATCATGGCGGCAGCCGTGGTCAGCACCAGGTATTCCGGGTGTTTGACCCAGGTCAGCGGGTAGTGCCCGAGCAGCACATCGCGCACCGACCCGCCACCCAGCGCCGTGACGCAAGCGATCAGCACCACACCAAACCAGTCCATGCCACGACGGCCGGCAGACAGGGCTCCGGTCATGGCTTCGGTGGTGATGGCAATCAGATAGAGCATCAGCAGCATAGTGGCGGTCCTTGCAGAAAGGCGCGCAGTCTACTGACTTCGCTGGAGCACCAAAAGAGGGCAGACACACCCTGTGGCGAGGGAGCTTGCTCCCGTCCGGCTGCGAAGCAGTCGTAAACCAGCACGCGCGGCTTGCCTGATAGAACACGCTGGCTGGTTTAGGGCCGCTGCGCGCCCCAACGGGGGCAAGCCCCCTCGCCACAGAAGCCCTCGCCGGGCATCTTCAAGCCTTGATGAAATGCTTGCGGTAGTGCTGCAACTCAGCGATGGATTCACGGATATCGTCGAGCGCCAGGTGGGTGCTGCCCTTCTTGAAGCTGTCACGCACGTCCGGTGCCCAGCGCGCAGCCAACTCTTTGAGCGTGGACACGTCGAGGTTACGGTAGTGGAAATAGCTTTCCAAAGATTTCATGTGGGTATAAAGGAAGCGACGGTCCTGGCAGATGCTGTTGCCGCAGATCGGCGATTTGCCCTTCGGCACCCACTTCTCCAGGAAGGCGATGGTTTCGGCTTCGGCTTCGGCCATGCTGATGCGGCTGTCGCGAACCCGCTGGGTCAGCCCGGAACCGCCGTGCTGACGGGTGTTCCACTCATCCATACCGGCGAGGATTGCGTCGCTGTGGTGAATGGCGATCACCGGGCCTTCGGCCAGGGTGTTCAGGTCACTGTCTGTGACGATGGTGGCCATTTCGATGATGACGTCGGTGTCCGGGTTCAGACCGGTCATTTCCAGGTCGATCCAGATAAGGTTCTGTGGGTTTTGCATGTGTCGGCTCCTAGGCAATGCTGCGCAGTTTAGCCTAGGCCGGTAGCCGGGCGTGCTAAACTCGCGGCCGTTTTACCTAATCGCTGCATTCTTGATACGGAACACCCATGGCCAAACGCCAACTCAATCGTCGTCAAAACTGGCGCATCGAAAAGATTCAGGGCGAACGCGCTGCCCGCGCCGCCAAACGCGAGTCCTCGGCTGTCGAGGCGCTTGAGGGCGGCGATCTGGGCCCGGAACAGCACGGCCTGGTGATCGCGCACTTCGGTGTGCAGGTCGAAGTCGAGGCCCGCGACGGCGAACTGGCCGGCCAGGTATTCCGTTGTCACCTGCGCGCCAACCTGCCGGCGCTGGTGACCGGTGATCAGGTGGTCTGGCGTGCCGGCAACCAGGGCATCGGCGTGATCGTGGCACAACTGCCGCGCAACACCGAGCTGTGTCGCCCGGACAGCCGTGGTCAGCTCAAGCCTGTTGCGGCGAACGTCGACATGATCGTCATCGTGTTTGCACCGCTGCCCGAGCCCCACGCCAACCTGATCGACCGCTATCTGGTGGCGGCCGAGCATGCGGGCATCAAACCGCTGTTGCTGCTGAACAAATTCGACCTGATCGACGAAAACAACGCTCCTGCGCTGAATGCCTTGCTCGCCGTATACCGCACCCTCGGCTATCCGGTGCTGGAAGTGTCGGCGCATCATGGTAACGGCATGGAGCAATTGCAGACGCAACTGGACGGGCGCATCAGCGTGTTCGTCGGCCAGTCCGGTGTCGGCAAGTCGTCGCTGGTCAACAGCCTGCTGCCGGATGTCGAAACCCGCGTCGGTCCGTTGTCCGAACTGTCTGGCCAGGGTACGCACACCACGACGACCGCGCGCCTGTTCCACTTCCCCGGCGGCGGTGAGCTGATCGACTCCCCGGGTATCCGCGAATTCGGCTTGGGCCACGTCAGCCGTGCCGACGTCGAAGCCGGCTTCATCGAGTTCAACGATCTGCTCGGCACCTGCCGCTTCCGTGACTGCAAGCATGACCGCGAACCCGGTTGCGCCCTGCTCAAGGCCCTTGAAGACGGCCGCGTGCAGCAGCAACGGATGAACAGCTACCGCTCGATCATCGCCAGCCTGCCGGAAAACGGCTACTAAACAGACGTGCCGACCGCCCTGCCTGCAGCGGGGCGGTCGGCACGTCTGTTTAG
>NZ_JAGYGI010000017.1:0-135330 GCF_019947365.1 Pseudomonas sp. GL-R-26
GTGGAGCTCGTTGCCGCTGCCCGCAAAGTTGCCGATGCCGCCGAAATACAGGTTTTCGACGTTGGCACCCAGGGTGTAGCTCGCGAGCGAGGTCCAGACCGAGTCGTTGCCGGCATCGGCGAGCTCGGTCACCACGTCCCCAAGATCGGTGACTTCGTAGATATCGCTGCCGACACCGCCGGCCATCGTGTCGGCACCTGCGCCACCGATGAGAACGTCGTTACCCGCACCACCCACGAGCGTGTTGTCCAGCGCATTGCCAATGGCCGTAAAGTGGCCGCTACCGCCGAAATACAGATTCTCGACGTTGGCACCCAGGGTGTAGCTCGCGAGCGAGGTCCAGACCGAGTCGTCGCCGGCACCGGCGAGTTCGGTCACCACGTCCCCAAGGTCAGTGACTTCATAGATATCGATGCCGACGCCGCCGGCCATCGTGTCGGCACCACTGCCGCCGATGAGAATGTCATTGCCCGCGTCACCATTGAGGATGTCGTTGCCGCCCAAGGCGTTCAGGAAGTCGTTGCCATCACCTCCGCTGGCCACGTCGTCGCCTGCCGTGCCGGTCCATATGTCGCCACCGGCGGTACCGACAAACACATCACCGACCACTGTCGTTGCGGCAGAGGTGACTCGCTCAAGTGTGCCGAGGTCATCGGTGTAACTCGCGACGACACGCAGTTGCTGACCGGTCTGTGCCTGGATGGGCGTGAAGGTTGTGCCCGTCTCACCGGCGATGTCGGTAAAGATCGCACCGCGCCCCACCTGCCACTGATGGGTAATCACCGAGGTCGTGGTCCCGTTGGCGTCGGTGAACGCATCCGTGGCGGTCAAGGCCGAGCCTGGTGTCGGGGTCGTATCGCTGATCAGCACCGTTCCAACCGGCAAGACATTGACGGTGCCAGTACCGGCCGGCGTGATCGGTGCGGTCGGCGCCGAGAACACCTCCTCCAGCACGCCATTGGCGTCCTTGTAGACCGCCCTGACGCGCAGAGCCAGTCCGGTTGGCACGACGAGTTCCGGGATAGCCGGCACGGCGCCGATGAGGGTCGCCGGTGGTGCAATCCTGAGTTCCGAGCCCACCGTGACGGTCGTGCCCTCCGCGCGCGCGACCTCTCCGGCGGCAAAGAAGGTGATGTCTTCGAATACGCCCGAGCCCGGGCGCGCTTCGAACTGCCAGAAGAAACTGATGGGCCCGGTGATCGCGCCGCCGGTCGCGGTATTGTCGGCATCGGTGATGTCTGCCGCCGAGACCGTCAGCACCTGGCCGACGGCGGGCGTGGGATCGTCGATCCTCAACACACCGACTGGCGCCGAGTTCAAACCGCCGAGTACGAGCGCCTGATCGGAGAACTGCACCCGCTCGATATTGCTGAGGGTGTCGGTCCCGTCCCTGCCAGCGACACTGTCGATGACCGTATAGGTGCCGTTGACGTTTTCAATCACGGTGTAATCCGCCAGATTGCCGGAGAACAGCGCCGTGTCGAAGTCAGGACCGGTCGCCGTCAGGATCTCGCGGACGATCTGGAGCTGGCCGGGGTTATAGGTGCCGTTCAACATGAGCGGGACCAGGGGTGACATGTTGTCGAAACTGGCGATTTCCGGCCCGGTGCCATCGATGTTCTGCCGCACACTGATGCGCACGTTGAGCCACTTGTCGCCGTCGATGAGGTCATCGCCTCCACGGCCTTCGATGACGTCGCTGCCGGCGCCACCCAGGACGATGTTGCCCCCGTCGAACTTATCGTCGGCTGTGCCGGCGATGCCATCCGCGCCGTTGCCGGCGATGCCGACGAACGCCCGTAGACCGCTGATGAGGTCGAAGTTGGTGAGCACGCTGCCCTTGGCGCCAGCGATGGCGAGCAAGTCGGCAGTGGAGTCATCGCCGCTGAGGAAATCGGCGTGGGACGATCCCGACAGCCCTTCCACCAGGTCCAACCGGGCAAGGATCGACGCGGTGGAACCAGGCACCGCAGGCTGATCGAAGAAGCGCAGCCTGGAGTTGAGGCCGATGGTCACGCCGGCCGGATCGTCCTTGAAGGTCGCCCAGTCGTAACCGGAGAAGCCGATGAAACGGTCCGCCTCGCTGGGGCTGCCGATCATGATGTCATCACCGCCTTCCCCGTCGAAGTTGTCCGGTCCGCCATCGCCCATGAAGACGTCGTTGCCATTGATCGGATCGTTGCCGAATGGGTCGAAGTTGTCGCCGGCAACACCATCGGCGGATCCGCCCTGGATCCAGTCGTCGCCTTCGCCGCCGCGCGCGAATTCGTTCGCCTTGCTGCCGAGGATGAAGTCGTTGCCCAGGCCGCCGCTGGTGTCGGCCGCGTCTTCGCCGGTGACGATGAAGTCCTGGCCGGCCTGGCCGAGGATCAGGTTGAGGCCGTTGCCGCCCTGGATGACGTCGTTGCCGTCCTCGCCGTGGATGACGTCATCGCCGCCGATGTCGGTGATGATGTCGTCACCGGTACCGCCAAAGAGTTGGTCGTTGCCGTAACCGCCATCGATCCTGTCGTTGCCGGCATCGCCATAGACCGTGTCGTCGTCCGAGTCGCCGGCAATGAGGATATCGTTGCCGGGCGTGCCGCCCAACACGACCGTTTCGGCGCCGGTATAGTGCAGGTAGTTGCTATCCAGACCCGTCGTGGCGGGGTTGTCTCGGATCACCAGCGGCGTGAGAAAATCAGTGCGCGGTGAGCCAATCGGGTGGACCGACGGACCAAACGGATCGGCGTTGGCCGGCAGGTTGTCGGCGGCCTCATTGACTGGCGTCAATGGATTGTCGACCAGTATGCCATCCGGCCCGGCAATCAGACTTGGGTTGTACTGGTTCGCCTGGTTGACCTCCAGAGTGTAGGCTGGCGTCAGGAAAACCCTGCCCGAGAGGTGTGTTGCGTCGGTATTGGCCATGACCAGCGTGGAGAACGTGTTGTTCTCAAGCTCAGCGCCAAAGTCCATCGAGGCGGTGCGTTCCAGATAGTAGAAGCGGTCACCGTCCTGGAGTTTCTCCATCTGGTTCTCGAAGACGAAGTTGAAGGTCGAGCCGAGCATGCCGCCAAAGGGCATCTTTTCCTCGGCCAGCCCACCAACCCAGAAGTCGACATTGTCCAGACCGGTGATGGTCACGTCATCTGCGGTGTTCAAAACACCGTCCGCACCGGCGGTGCTGGCCCAGGCACCCGTGCTGTTCAGGAAGTCGACACGGTCGCCCGGTGCGGTCGCGCCGCCTAACACCAGGTCCGCAGCCGCGGCGCGCTTGTCCGCCAGCGTGAGGGCGCTGGTGATGGTTGAGTGCGTGCCATAAGCGGCGATGAAGTTGATCAGCGATTCCGGATGTTTAATGTGCTGCACGAAATCGGCCCAACTGGTGTAGGGCTTGAGCTCTGCGTCGCCGGTGGGCCCATAGAACTCCCGCCGCGCCGCGTTCAGGGACGGAACGCCGGTATCGCGGCCGCGCGCCAGGTTGATGGCGGGCAGATCGAGCGGCAGGCCCAGCAGGTTATTGCGCAGGGCTTCGGTGACGAACTCGTCGATCTCGTTACCCACCTGGCGGGTCACACCGCGCACGATAGCACCGGCCGCCTGTTCCGGGGTGGCGCCGCTGCCCGCGAACTCGAGCGGGTTGAGGAAGGCCTGAATCAGCCCGATGTCGCTCGAGGCGAAGTTCGGATCGAGCCGGTCGACCTGCTCCAGCAGCATCGAGTGCCCGAAGCGATAGACAGTGTGCGCGAACTCGGCAACGATGCTCGGATCGATCGCGGTGTCGTACACCTGACCAGGTGCGAAGAACGGATCGACCATCGGCTGGATAGTGCGCGCGAACTCCTCGAACACCAGGTGCTGGTACTGCATCTCGGTGCCGAACTTCGCTGTCTGGAACAGACGCTCGCCGTTCCAGTCAAGGGTCGAGGTGTCGGCAGGAACGGCAGTGACAGGTGTCAGCAGCCACTCGTTCAGGAACGACACATCGCCGCTTGCCGCTGTCGCCAGGACCACCGCCATGGTGTGATCGACCAAGCGATTGTGCTCATGGTGGAAGATCGAATGGACGGTGGTCAGGCCAATGTTCTCGTTGACCCGGCCGTCGCCGGCAATGTAGTGCGCGTCCAACAGTTCGTTGTCGTAGAAGCCCGGCGCAGGTGTACCGCCGATGACAGTGTCCACATCGGGCAGGAGTGCCGCGCCGGTCTGGCCGTCCACCGGAACGGCAGTGTGCGCAATGTCGTTGAGGAAGGCATGGCCGGTGCGCACGGCAGTCGCCAGGCTGATAGGGGCCAGCGGGTTGCCTTCGATGACCACGTCGTCAGCCGTGTTCGCAATACCGTCGGGGCCAAGCCCGATGACGACCTGCGGGAAGCCGTTCGAACCCTTGATGAAGTTGCCGTAGGCATCGGTGCGCAGCAGCGGCACGTTGTCGAAGTCGGCATCGGTGAGGTTAATGCCCAGCATCGCACTCGCCTGCGCCTTGACCACCTTCCAGGTGGCCATGCCGCCAGTCAAACTATCGTCACCGGTAAACAGGATGCCGTCGCCACCGGCAGTCCGATTCTCGATCAGCTTGCCGGTGGCCACCGGATCGCCTAAAGCGTTGAACTCATAGGCACGCAGGAACACCTGGTGCGAAGGATGCGAGCTGTAGGTCTGGTTCTGGTCGACAAACGGCGAGGTGGTGTTGGTGTTCTCGTGGATGTCGTCGGCCGTGCCCAGGATGCCGTCGGGGCCGGGCAGCATAGTCGCCCGTGTCACGGTCATGAAGCGCAGGTTTGCAGGCAGATCGTCGGCGGTACCGGCGATGCCGTCTGGCCCGAGGACCAAGGGATCATCCGCCTGCAACGGGACGAACACCGTGCCATTGCCGCCCTTGGTGACGAGGTCCAGGCCATGGTCGAAGAACTGGCCGAAGAAGGTCATCCACTGGTTGAAGGGCGCGGTCAGGCCCGCATCGGGGCTTATGTTCGGGTCGAAGAAGGTCTGGAACGTCGTGCCGTCGGTGCGGGTTCCGGTAACCACCTGCGCACCGGCCTTGAGGACATCGTCAGGCGTGCCGAGGATGCCATCCACGCCCGGATCGAAGGTGGCCGCGACCGCCGCCGGGTTGTGGGCGGTCTGGTCGACGATCAGGTTGCTGATGGTGCGCGGTTGCGAGTCGAACACCAAGCCGCTGGTCTGCGTATACGAGGTCGGCGTGCCGGCTCCCGGAAAACCGGCCGGAACCGGATCCGCCGGGCGGAAGTTCGGCGTGGTCAGGCGCGGGAATACATTATCGGCAGCACCGAACTCGGGATGGAGCAGGTTGTTGTCCGTCCCCTCGACCGTGCGCAAACCGAATGGCATCCGTATGTTCGGCAGCAGAGAAACCATGTTCTCACCCGCCGCGTTGTGTTCCGCTATCTTGATCTGGTCAAGGATGAACGCCAGGTCGGATTGCGTGTAACGCACACCATTGCTGGGGGCAGTGGTCTGCGGATCAATCAGCGAAGGCGCCACTGCGGGGGCTGGCGCCGCGGCCACTACTGCCGTAGTCGGCGCCGAGAATACCTGCTCGGTCACGCCATGATCGTCCGCATAGATGCCTTTGACGCGCACTGCCAGGCCGGCAAGATCCGACGTCACCGTGAGAGTGGGCGCGTCCGCTCTTGTAAATCCGATACCGATGCGGCCTGGGCCGAGGATGATGTCCTCGAAGACGCCCGAGCCCGGTGCCGCTTCAAACTGCCATACGTAACTGATGGAATTGTGGATAGCCCCTCCCGCGTTGTCGCCATCGGTGAGGCCTGCCGCCGACACGGTCAGTATCTGGCCAACGGTCGGTGCGGTGTTATCTACCGTCAGCGCGCCCACCGGCTCAGCGTTGAGCCCGGGCACGAGGACCATGGACTGATCGGAGAACTGCAGCCGCTCGATGTTGGTGAGACGGTCGGTTTCTTCCTTGCCGACATTGTCGGTCACGGTGACGATGTCATCGGCAAAGTTGGCCGGGGTGCCGTTATCGTTGACGGTGATTGTGTAGTTCGCCATCGGGCCCAGGAAGTTGACGGTGTCGAAGCCCCCCGCGCCCGGCAGGATTTCACGCACGGCGACGAGCTGGCCGGGATTGTAGGTGCCGTTCAGCATGAGCGGGATCATCGGCGTCATGCTGTCGAAGGTGGCGATTTCCGGCCCGGTGCCATCGATGTTCTGACGCACGCTGATGCGCACGTTGAGCCACTTGTCGCCGTCGATGAGGTCGCTGCCGCCACGACCCTCGATGATATCGCTGCCATCACCGCCGAGGATGATGTTGCCCGCGCCGAACTGATCGTCGGCCGTCCCCCCGATACCGTCGGCACCGAATCCGGCGCTGCCGACGAAGGCCCGCAGGCCGCTGACGAGATCGAAGTTGGTGAGGATGCTGCCCCTGGCCGTGATGTTGGCGATGATGGCCGCGTTTTGTTCATCGCCGCGCAGGAAGTCGGCGAAGGCCGACCCCGACAGGCCCTCCACTTCCGCGAACCGGTCATAGACCGAGTCGGCCGATTGCGCCACGGCGCCCACGATATTGCCCGCGGCATCAGGTACCGCGTGATACGGACTGAAGAAGGGAACGACCATGTCGACGGTCACGCCGTACTTGTCATTCTTGTAGGTGGTCCAGTCGAACCCGGACATGCCGTCCATCTTGTCCTGAGCATCGCTGGCGACGAAGGTGTCGTCGCCGCCTTCACCGATCATTTCATCGAATCCGCCGGTGCCGATGAAGATGTCGTTGCCGGGCACATCGTCGGACAAGGTCGGGCTCATGTTATCGCCGGGCGCACCGTCCTGGGTGCCGCCCTCGATCCAGTCGTCGCCTTCGTTGCCGGTCGGCGCGAGGTTGACCTTGGCGCCGAGGATGAAATCGTCGCCCGCGCCGGCGAAGGTCATGGTGATGTCTTCGGTGGTGATGATGAAGTCTTTGCCAGCGCCGCCGAAGACCAGGTTGTTGAGGCCGAGGGTCGAGTTGCCGGCCTGGATGACGTCGTTGCCGTCCTCGCCGCGCAGGGTGTCGCTGCCGCCGATGTCGGTGATGATGTCGTCGCCGGTACCGCCAAAGACGTTGTCGTTGCCGTAGCCGCCGTCGAGGCGGTCGTTGCCGGCGTCGCCATAGACGGTGTCGTCGTCCGAGTCGCCGGCAATGAGGATGTCGTCGCCGGGCGTGCCGCCCAGCACGACCGTATCGCCGCCGGTGTAGTGCAGGTAGTTGGTATCCAGGCCCGGTGTGGCGGGGTTGTCGCGAATCACCAGTGGCGTGAAATGGTCAATACGTGGTGAGCCAATCGGGTGGTCCGATGGGCCAAAGGGGTCGGCGTTGGCTGGCAGGTTGTCGGCGGCCTCATTGACTAGCGTCAATGGATTGTCGACCAGTATGCCATCCGGCCCGGCAATCACACTCTGATTGAACTGGTGCGTCGGGTCGGTCTCCAGGATGAAGGCCGGCGTCAGGAATATGTTAGCCGGCAGGTGTGTTGCGTTGCTGTTGAGCATCACCAGATTGGCGAACGAATTGTTCTCAAGCTCAGTGCCGAAGTTGAGTCCTGCGGTGCGTGCCAGGTAGTAGAAGCGGTCGCCATTCTGCAGGTTTTCCAACTGGGTTTCGAAGACGAAGTTGAAGCTCGAACCCAGCAGGCCGCCAAAGGGCATTTTCTCCTCGGCCAGGCCGCCGATCCAGTAGTCGACGTTGTCCAGGCCAGTGGTGGTCACGTCGTCTGCGGTGTTCAGAATACCGTCCGCACCGGCGGTGCTCGCCCAGGCACCGGTGCTGTGCAGGAAGTCGAGACGATCGGCTGGCGCGGTCGCGCTGCCGAGCACGAGATCCGCAGCCGCGGCGCGCTTGGCCGCCATCGTCGTAGCGCTAGTGATGGTTGAATGCGTGCCGTAGGCGGCGATGAAATTGATCAGCGATTCCGGGTGTTTCATGTGCTGCACGAAATCGGCCCAGCTCGTGTAGGGGGTCAACTGGCTGTCGCCGGTCATGTGGTAGAACTCGCGCCGCGCCTCATTCAGCGACGGGATGCCGGTGTCGCGGCCGCGCGCCAGGTTGAGGGCGGCCAAGTCCAGCGGCAGACCGACCAGGTTGTTGCGCACCGCGTCGGTCACGAACTCGTCGATCTCGTTGCCGACCTGACGGGTCAGGCCGCGTACGATGGCGCCTGCCGCCTCCCCAGGGGTGGGGCCGCTCGCAGCAAATGCCAACGGGTTGAGGAAGGCCGCGATCAGGCCGGTCTGTTGATTGCCCGGGTCAACCGGATTGCCGTCGCCAACGACGTTGAAGTTGGCATCGAAACGATCGACCGTCTCCACCAGCATCGAGTGGCCGAAGCGAAAGACCGTGTGCGCGAACTCGGCGACGATCGCCGGGTTGATCGTGGTGTCGTTGCCCATGGGTGCCAGGAAAACGTCCACTTGCGGCTGGATGGTGCGCGCGAACTCCTCGAACACCAGGTGCTGGTACTGCATCTCGGTGCCGAACTTGGCGGCCTGGAACAACCGCTCGCCGTTCCAGTGCAGGGCCGCGATGTCGGCCGCCGTTACCGGCAACGCCGCCAGTTGGGCGTCAGGCAGCAGCCACTGATTGAGAAAGGCGAGGTCGGCGGAGGCCAGCACCGTTGCCTTGGTCTGGTCAATCAGCCGGTTGTGCTCGCTGTGGAAGATGGAATGCACGGTGGTCAGGCCGATGTTCTCGTTGACCCGGCCATCGCCGGCGATGTAGTGCTTGTCGAGCAGTTCGTTGTCGTAGGTGCCGGGGGCTTGCGGGCCGCCAATGACGGTGTCCGCGTCGGCCGTCAGGCCGCCGGTCGGATCGGCGCTGTGGGCGATGTCGATGAGGAACTGGTGACCGGTGCGCACGGCGTTTGTCAGGCTGATGGGTGCAGCCCGATTACCCTCGACGAGCACATCATCGGCCGTACCGGCAATGCCATCCGCGCCCATCATCACGACTTGAGGAAGGCCGTTAGGCCCCTTGATGAAGTTGCCGTAAGCATCGGTCGCCAGCAGCGGTACGTTGAACACATCCGCATCGGTCAAGTTGATGCCGAGCAGATCACGGGCCTGAGCCTTGACGACTGCCCAGGTGGCCATGCCGCCGATTTCAACGTCATCAGCTGTGCCGAAATGCCCATCGACGCCCAGGTCACGGTTGGTGATCAGCTTGCCGGTGGCCACCGGATCGCCAACGGCGTTGAGTTCATAGGCACGCAGGAACACCTGGTGCGAGGGATGCGAGCTGTAGGTCTGGTTCTGGTCGACAAACGGCGAGGTGGTGTTGCTCTGCTCGTGGATGTCATCGGCGGTGCCGAGGATGCCGTCGGGACCGGGCAGATTGGTGGCCCGCGTCAACACCATGAAGTTGGTCGGGCTACCAGGCACGAACAGTGGATCGTCGGGCTGCAGCGGAATGAACACCGTGCCGCTGCCGCCTTTGGTGACCAGGTCCAGGCCGTGATCGAAGAACTGGCCGAAGAAGGTCATCCAGGCATTGAAGGGCGCGGTCAGGCCCGCGTCCGGCGTGATATTAGGAATCTGGAAGACGGAAATGTCGTCGGCGGTGCCGAACAGGCCATCCAGACCGGGGCTGGTGACGACCTGTGAATCCGGATTGGCCGCTGCAGCCGCGACTGCCGCCGGGTTGTTGGCGGTCTGGTCCACGATCAGGTTGCTGATGGTACGCGGCTGCGAGTCGAAGACGAAACCGCTGGTCTGCAGGTAGGAGGTCGGTGTGGTTCCGCCAGGATCGGCCGGGCCGAAGAAGCCGACCGGCTGGACCTGCGCGGTATTGAACACCGGCGTCGTCATACGCGGGAAGAAGTTGTCGGCGGCGCCGAACTGGGGATTGGCCAGGTTGTTGTCGATGCCGGAGACAGTGCGCAGGCCGAAGGGTACCTCTACGTTCGGCAGCATGTCAGCCAGACTCGCGCCTGCCGCATTCCGTTCAGCGATGAAAATTTGTTCGAGAATGAACTCAAGATCGGACTTGATGAAGCTGGCCATGGCTGTTTCCTCGATGCTTGACTAGTCAGGAAACCACACGCATAAAACACGGCTGCAAACGCGTGGTTTAGTGCTGAACCCCATAAATGAAACCGAAATTTGAACGACGGGACCTGGTACCACGGCCGCACCGAGCCCCTACTGAATTGCAAGCAATCAGCAGAACTCGACTGAGGATCAATTCCCCATGACAACCGTATTTACAGGCTGGTATTGCGCCTCAAGGAGGCGACGGCCCATGAACCCAGGTTGAATAGAAGGTGCAACTTGCTAACGGCCCCGTCACGTATCGGGGCTCTATGCATCTGTACATGATGCTCTCTCAGGTGTAGGGGGCTTGTCACAGATGCCACACATCCAGAGAACAAAGGCATTGGCCGGAATATGCTCGCGAAGATCGCCATATTCCGGGACTTCCTGAGGGGTGATGGCACGGTTCTGCGTCCATGCGGCTTCGTCAACAAGCCTTTTATCCATGAGAAAACTGGCATCGACTACGAATTGACTAGTATGTACTGGAGACTGGCTCCGCACGCTGGGTGGCGGAGTCAGGAAACCATTGGAACCATAGGTTTGGTTCTGATTGAGTGGAACACCCGCACTGTTGTACTGGAGCGTATTCTCAACAGAGATTTCAAATGAACCGAGTTTGACTTGAATGCCAGGGTGCGAATGGCCGACCACACTATTGGTAATAACCCCCGGCTGTTGTTGCCAGAAATAGCGATTATCCAGATGGATCGAGAATCTTTTTAAATTATTCATCGCGCCTCCCGACTTCAACCTCAAACGCCAGCTTTACACTCCATTGAAAATGAGTATTGAGGGGCTACCCGGATGTGTACAGAGACAAAAGCCCAATCAAATTCTGAGACCTTGGTCGAAGAATCGGATCAGACCTTGGTCGGATCAGAGGCTGGCCAAGCGTCCAGTGGCGGAGTGCCAGGGAGACAGCCTCCCCGTGCGAAACTGCGCCATTCAAGCCGCTCAACCCAGTTCGTCATCTGCGCCACAATCATTCTGGGCTTGACCATGACGTTCGTTGGAAAGCTCGTAAGCCAGAGTATCGAAGATGCAACGATTCAAACGGCGGCAGAGACTGGCGCGCGTTATATGCAGAACTTTCTCGATCCTTTCGTCCAGGGACTGACCACTGCCAAAGAACTCCCCGATGGAACCATTCAGACTATTGATCACCTGCTGTCCAGCACCTCATTGAGTACGCATGTGGTCTCGGTGAAGATCTGGCTTCCAGACGGCACGATTGTCTACAGCACCGACAAGTCCACGGTCCAGAAAACTTTTCCGACAGAGGAGATCTCACAGGCGCTGACAGGCAAGATCTATACAGAACTGGACAATGATTTTGAAGATGATACTGAGGATGCTTTTGAGCGAAGTCTGAATATTCCGCTCTATGAAATTTTTGCTCCACTGCGAGAAACGGTTACTGGAAAGATTGTTGCGGTTGGAGAGTTCTACGAAACCGCGGAAGCGTTACAGCGCGAAATCAATAATGTTCGCAAGAAAGTATGGGCGATAGTTGGTGCAGCAACGACAGCCATGCTTTTGTTGTTATTTTTTATCGTTCGGCGTGATGACAAGATAATAAAGCAGCATGAAACAGCACTTGAATGGCGAATGGATGAGCAAGCCAAGTTGCACTCAAACAATGCCGCCCTTCAGCACAAAGTCACTACAGCCAATCGCGAATTCTCCAGAATCAATGAACTCACTCTTCGGCGGATCGGGGCAGATCTTCATGATGGTCCTGCTCAGCTGTTGTCACTTATTCTCCTTCGCCTTGAAGAACTCGAAGATTCACAAGGCGCCTCGGATGGGGAGGTCATCGAAATGATCAGGCGTGCCGGCGAGGATGCTTTAAACGAAGTGCGGGAAATATCACTCGGCCTGGCACTTCCCGAAGTCAATGAACTGACCCTGCACGATGCGCTGGTATTGCTTGCCGAGCGGCACGAAGAGCGAACCGAGACGCGAGTAGAACTGGAGCTTGATACTCTTCCTGACGATGTACCGATAGCGCATAAAATTTGTATTTACCGCTTCGCCCAGGAAGCGTTGAACAATGCCTATATTCACGCCGGAGGAAAAGGCCAAAAACTCAGCGCCTCTCACTGCGAAGGGTTACTGGAAGTACAAGTCGAGGATGCGGGAGTGGGAATTCCAACCGAAAAACCAAATGTGCCTGGTCGAGGTAGAACCCATCTGGGCCTTGTAGGCATGCGCTATCGCGTCGAATCCCTCGGCGGAATATTCATCATTGAATCGGCGCCCCATGCCGGAACCAAAGCCAGGGCGCAGTTCAAAATCTGATCACCCGTACCAAAATGATCATTGCACTCAAGTAACCGCAAGCGCTTATCGCCCGTTACTTGTCTTACCGTTGTCATTCAAGTCGCGGCGTTGAAGAACACCACATAAGCCAGGTATATGGTCACTCTCCCAATGCCGTCTCACTGCTGCGACTGCCTGCGTCCGGTTACGAACGCGTAGCTTGTACATGACATTCGTCATGTAGTGCTTGATGGTCTTCTCGCAGAGCTCGAGCTTGATAGCAACCTCGCGGTTAGTCAGGCCCTTCGATACCTCCCGGATAACTTGTTCCTCGCGATGGGTCAGTTCGACCTTTTGCTTATCAGCCGCGTGTTTTGCGAAATTGCTTAACAGCTTGCTGGCAAGCTTGGGTGTAATGAAGGTTTCACCACCGGCAACATTTCTGATGGCTTGTACAAGCTCACGACCGCTTATGCCTTTCAACACATATCCCTGCGCACCCGCCTCGAGGGCGGTATAGGCGTCCTCGATGGACTCGGATACCGTCAGCATCAAAATTTTAACTGCGGGCGAAGAAGTTGAGATCGCTCGCACGGCAGCAAAGCTATCGCCCGGCATATTTACATCCATCAGCAAAACATCCGGAGCAAAACGAGCGGCAATTTCCAGGGCATCCTCGGCAGACGCCCCCTGCTCGACCACCTGAAAGTCAGCGACTTTCTTCAGTGCCATTGTGACCCCATCCCTTAACAGCGGGTGATCATCAACGATGCCAATCTTGATCATGGAACTCATAGGAACTCCTCATAAGAGGCGATGGAGCTGCATGTTGGTGTCGCGCCTTTCATTTTTCACCCCTCGCGTCATGCCGAATCCGGCAAGCCCCGCCGTCTCCATGATGTCCGGGACTACAGCGGTGCGAGTACCAGGGGGTGGTGCAACTAATGAGCCATTTCAATAAAGCGAAGAAAAAGTTCAAATGAATTAACAGGCTGTTTTTGAGTGCTTCAAGCGAGAGAAAGGTGTGGGAGGGAAGATTCCTCAAATTAGGTGGTAAACCCCCGGCTGGGTGGGTGAAATGCCCCATTTATGGAGAGGGTAGCGGGCCTGTTTCACTGACCGATTTTGGTAGGGACTGCAAAAAAAAACGCCAACCCGAAGGTTGGCGTTTTTACTTTTCGCTCGCAGCTCGAAGCTTACCGCTGCCTCACTCCGGCTTGCGACGACCGAAGCCCGGACGCTGGCCGGAACCGGCCGGTGCGCCACGGCGCTTGCCCGATGGCGTGTCGCTGTCGACCAGTTTGATCCCCGGACGCTTAGGCGCAGGCTTGGCCGGGCGCTTGGTGTCGGCCGGGCGATCGGCTACCGGCGTACCACGACCTTCGCCACGCTCGGTACGGCCATTGGCCGGACGTGGCGTGCGTGGACCGCGTTCGCCGTCCTGACGGGCAGCAGGCTTGCGCCCTGGACGTTCGCCTTCGATCTGCGGCTCGCGGCTGGCACGCGGCGCGGCAGGTGCGGAGGCTGCACCAGTGGCAGGACGCAGGGTACGCACGCGCTCGGTCTTGGCCATTGGACGCGACGACTTGCGCTGCATCCGGTCAAGCTTGTCTTTGCTCTTGGCGTTCATCTGCGGCATTGCGACCGGCGTCAGGCCGACCTCGGCACTCAGAACGTCGACTTCGTACTGGCTCATTTCGCGCCAGCGGCCCATCGGCAGGTCGGAGTTGAGGAACACCGGGCCGAAACGCACGCGCTTCAGACGGCTGACCACCAGGCCCTGGGATTCCCACAGGCGACGAACTTCGCGGTTACGGCCTTCCATCACCACGCAGTGGTACCAATGGTTGAAACCTTCACCACCTGGCGCCTGCTTGATGTCGGTGAACTTGGCCGGGCCATCTTCAAGGACAACGCCCGCCTTCAGGCGCTCGATCATCTCGTCATCGACTTCGCCACGCACACGTACCGCGTATTCACGGTCCATTTCGTAGGAAGGGTGCATCAGGCGGTTGGCCAGTTCACCGTCGGTGGTGAACATCAGCAGACCGGTGGTGTTGATGTCCAGGCGACCGATGTTGATCCAGCGACCCTCTTTAGGGCGCGGCATCTTGTCGAACACGGTCGGACGGCCTTCCGGATCGACACGGGTGCAGATCTCGCCGTCGGGCTTGTTGTACATGATCACGCGGCGCACCGACTCGGCGGCCTCTTCGCGCTTGATCACCTTGCCATCGATGGTGATGGCGTCGTGCATGTCGACGCGCTGGCCAAGGGTGGCGTCTTTGCCGTTGACCTTGATGCGGCCGTGGCTGATCCAGGCTTCCACGTCACGGCGCGAGCCGACGCCGATACGGGCGAGGACTTTCTGCAGTTTTTCGCCTGCTGGGCCGATTGGCTGGTCGTCTTGCTGGTCTTTGATACTCATCTGGGCACCTCCCGGTGTGGTCTGAAAACTGGGTACTTGGGCGAAGGGATCGCCGAAGGGTCGCGAATCATACGCGCATGAGGGCGTTTGCGCATCAGAGACTAGCTGATCAAGGCAAGGTTATTTGTTTTTCCGCTGGCCGGTGGTTCGTAGCTTTGCGGTGAACACAATTCCCCTGTGGGAGCGGGCTTGCTCGCGAAGGCGGCAGGTCAGCCAACAAAGATGTCGTCTGACACGCCCTCTTCGCGAGCAAGCCCGCTCCCACAATGGATCTCCACAGTTCCCAAGATTCGTATCAGTCTTCGAATTGGTGACGCTCGGCTTCGATGGCTTCGGCCAGGGCGCGGGCCTCGGCCTCTTCGTCCGAAAGCTCCGGCTCGGGTTTGGGCTGTTCGAGGGCGGCAACGGCGGCCAGGAGTTTTTCCCGGGCTTCGGCAACGCCGAGGATGTCGTCTTCTTGCTCCGGTTCAATTTCCGGCTCAGGCTCGCCTTCCGGTTCAGGCTCGGGCTGTGCCGCTTCGACTTCTGGCTCGATGACCGACTGTTCCGGATCGAACTCAGGCGACGCGCCATCACGAAGCAAGTCGTCGAAGTCGGTCTTGATCCCCTCCTCCATGCTGTCCAGTTCCAGCAACAGCGTATGGAAACTGGTCTCTTCCTTGGGCTCTTCCGGCTCGGCGCTGGCGTCGGCCAACTCTTGCAGCCCGGCGGGTACGGGGGCGTCGTCGAAGTCGAGCACCGGATCGGGCTCCAGCTCGCGCAGTTCCGCGAGCGGCGGCAGGTCGTCGAGGTTCTTCAGGTTGAAGTGATCGAGGAACGCCTTGGTGGTGGCGAACATCGCCGGTTTGCCGGGCACGTCGCGGTAGCCGACGATGCGGATCCACTCGCGCTCCATCAAGGTCTTGACGATATTGCTGTTGACCGCCACGCCCCGCACGTCTTCGATTTCGCCACGGGTGATCGGCTGGCGATAGGCAATCAGCGCCATGGTTTCCAGCATGGCCCGGGAGTAACGCTGCGGGCGCTCCTCCCACAGACGTCCGACCCACGGCGCAAACTTCTCGCGAATCTGCAGGCGATACCCCGAGGCCACTTCCTTGAGTTCAAAGGCGCGGCCATCGCAGGACTTGGCGAGAATCGTCAGGGCCTTCTTGAAGACCGGCGGTTCCGGGCGCTCGCCTTCCTCGAAGAGTTCGAACAGGCTTTCCAAAGATTGCGGCTTTCCCGAGGCCAACAGAAAGGCTTCAAGCAAGGGTGCCAGATCACGGGGTTCAGTCAGGTTCATGTTTCGACTCGTTATTCGGCTCGGGCTCGCACGTGGATCGCGGCAAATGGCTCATTCTGCACCAGCTCGACCAGGGATTCCTTGACCAGTTCAAGGATCGCCATAAAGGTCACCACCACCCCCAGGCGCCCTTCTTCAGCGGTGAACAGCTCGACAAACGGCACGAAACCGCCGCCCTTGAGGCGCTCCAGCACATCGCTCATGCGCTCGCGGGTCGACAGCGCCTCGCGGCTGACCTGATGGCTTTCGAACATGTCGCCACGACGCAAGACCTCGGCCATCGACAGCAGCAACTCGGACAGACGCACGTCTGGTAGCAGCTTGCGCGCCCGGGCTTCCGGAGCGTCAAGCTTGGGCACCACCACATCACGGCCGACGCGGCTCAGGCCATCGATGCCTTCGGCGGCAGCCTTGAAACGCTCGTATTCCTGCAAGCGGCGGATCAGTTCGGCGCGCGGGTCTTCCTCTTCGTCTTCGACGGTTTCGGCCCGTGGCAGCAGCATCCGCGACTTGATCTCGGCCAGCATCGCGGCCATCACCAGGTATTCGGCGGCCAGTTCCAGGCGCACCGACTGCATCAGTTCGACGTAGCCCATGTACTGGCGAGTGATTTCCGCCACCGGGATGTCGAGGATGTTGATGTTCTGTTTGCGGATCAGGTACAGCAACAGGTCGAGCGGGCCTTCGAACGCCTCGAGAAAGACCTCGAGGGCATCCGGCGGGATGTACAGGTCCAGCGGCATTTCCATGACCGCCTGGCCATAGACCATGGCGAAGGGCAGTTCCTGCTGGGCTCCGGCCTGACTGTCGACGGGTTCTACTGCGGACATCTAGGCCTCGACCATGAACGGCGCAGGGTCGCCGCAACCAACGCGAATGACTTCCGGCTCGCCGTCGGCGAGGCTGATCACGGTGGACGCCTTGATCCCGCCGAAACCGCCGTCGATGATCAGATCGACCTGGTGTTCGAGCAACTGGCGCATTTCGTGCGGGTCGCTCAACGGATCTTCATCGCCGGGCATGATCAGGGTCACGCTCATCAATGGCTCACCCAGTTCAGCCAGCAACGCCAGGGCAATCGGGTGGCTCGGCACACGCAGGCCGATGGTGCGTTTCTTCGGGTGCAACAACAGCCGCGGCACTTCGCGGGTGGCGTTGAGAATGAAGGTATACGGCCCCGGCAGATGGGCCTTGAGAATGCGGAACGTGCCGGTGTCGATCTTGGCGAACAGGCCCAATTGCGACAGATCGCTGCAGATCAACGCGAAGTTGTGTTTTTCATCCAGCTGTCGCAGGCGCCGAACGCGCTCCACGGCCACCTTGTCGCCGATCTGGCAACCTATGGCGTAGGAAGAGTCTGTGGGATAAATCACCACCCCGCCCTTGCGGATGATTTCGACTGCCTGTTTGATCAGGCGCGCTTGCGGGTTTTCCGGATGAATCTGGAAAAATTGACTCACATTCTCTACCTGTTCAGACGGCGGCAATAACTGGGTCATGTTTGAATCGACACCATAGCGGCGGCAGATCCTCCGGGAGTGGCCGGTATTCACCGATCTCCGACCAGCCTCCAGGGCCATGAAAATCACTGCCGGCGCTGACCAGCAGACCGAATTCGCGGGCCAGAATGGCCAGGCTGCCCACTTGCTCGGCAGGCTGGTAACCATTGACCACTTCGATGGCGTGGCCCCCTGCTTGAATATAGTCGGCAATCAGACGACGACGCTTGCTTCGGGTGAATTCGTAGTGCCACGGGTGTGCCAGGCTGACCCAGGCCTTGGCCGCACGCAGGGTTTCGACGGTTTCTTCCAGGGTCGGCCAGTGTTGCTTGACGTCGCCCAACTTGCCGGCGCCCAGCCATTTGCGGAACGCCTCGGCGCGGTCCTTGACGAAACCTTCACGCACCATCCAGTCGGCGAAATGCGGGCGGGCCGGCGCGTTACCGCTGTCGCCCAGCTCCTGCTGGATCTCCCGGGCGCCATCCAGCGCCCCCGGCATGCCTTTGAGCGCCAGTTTGCGGCTGATTTCCTCGGAGCGTAGCCAGCGGCCATCATGCAATCTGGCGATGGCCTCGACCAACGGCGCGGCGTTCACGTCAAAACCGTAGCCCAGGACATGAATGGTCGCGCCGCCCCAGGTGCAGGACAATTCGACGCCGTTGACCAGTTGCATCCCCAGCGCGGTAGCCGCATGCCGGGCCTCGTCGAGGCCCTCGAGGGTGTCGTGATCGGTCAAGGCCAGGACTCGCACGCCTTTCTCGAACGCCCGCGCCACCAGAACCGCAGGCGCCAGGGCGCCATCGGAGGCCGTGCTATGGCAGTGCAAATCAACATTCACAGGGCTTTGTAACCTCAAATCAGCTGGCGCTATCGCGCGCCCATATGTTTGTTATTATGCCGCCACATCCTGCTTCTGGCTGCCACTGTGAAACAATTCATCGATTTCATCCCGCTCCTGCTGTTTTTCATCGTCTTCAAAATCGACCCACGGGTCGTCGACATCGCCGGTCATGAGATCACTGTAGGCGGTATTTACAGCGCCACCGCGATGCTGATCGTCAGCTCCCTGGTGGTCTACGGCACACTGTTCATCAAGCAGCGCAAGCTGGAGAAGAGCCAGTGGTTGACCCTGATCGCCTGCCTGGTCTTCGGCAGCCTGACGCTCGCGTTCCACAGCGAGACGTTCCTGAAGTGGAAAGCCCCGGTGGTCAACTGGCTGTTCGCCCTGGCGTTCATCGGCAGCCACTTCGTCGGTGACAGCCTGCTGATCAAACGCATCATGGGCCACGCGTTGACCTTGCCGGAGCCGGTCTGGACGCGCCTGAACATCGCCTGGATCGCCTTCTTCCTGTTTTGCGGTGCCGCCAACCTGTTTGTCGCGTTCACCTTCCAGAGCTACTGGGTCGACTTCAAGGTCTTCGGCAGCCTGGGCATGACTTTACTGTTCCTGGTCGGCCAGGGCATCTACCTGTCCCGCCATCTGCACGATGCCGACACCACAACGCCAAAAACCGAGGACTGACATGCTTTACGCAATCATTGCCACAGACGTCGCCAACTCCCTGGAAGCCCGCCTGGCCGCACGGCCTGCACACCTGGAGCGCCTGCAAGTGCTCAAGGGCGAAGGTCGCATCGTATTGGCCGGCCCACACCCGGCGATCGACAGCAATGATCCGGGCGCGGCGGGTTTCACCGGCAGCCTGATCGTTGCCGAATTCGATTCCCTGAGCGCCGCCCAGTCCTGGGCCGACGCCGATCCGTACATCGCTGCAGGCGTCTACGCCAACGTTCTGGTCAAGCCGTTCAAGCAAGTCCTGCCGTAACTTTCTTCTTTCAAATGCCCCCACGCGGTGAACCATATCGGTTCATCGCGTTCTCAATCGCTCATTATTCTCGTTTGCCGGCCGACAACTTTCCCAATACTCGTATTGGAACCAGGAGTCGCCATGCGCAAGGGTCCGTTGTGCCTGATGTTGGTCACGTTGTCGATCGTGGCGCCCGCCCACGGTGAAGAATCCGCCGAGGGTGGTAACTCGACGCCGCTTTCCTTGAGCGCCGGTAGCCAGATCACCGAGCTGCAGCAACGCTTGAAAGAAAGCGAACGGCAACGGGAAGAACTGAACAAGCAATTGCAAACTGTCGATGGCGAACGCGAAAGCCCGCTGCTGGCCCGGTTGCGTCAGGAGAACCAGCGTTTGAAGCTGCAACTCAAGGAGGCCCAGGCCAGCAGTCCCCTGCCGCGCCTGCTGACCGACCAGCAACAATGGTTCGTCATTGGCGCCGGGGTAGCGCTATTGGCTCTGCTCTGCGGTATCTTCGCCAGTGGAGCAAGTCGAAAACGTCGACAATGGCTAAATTGAGTGAGTCATGAGCGAGCTGTTACTTATTGATGATGACCAGGAGCTGTGTGAGCTCCTGAGCAGTTGGCTGAGCCAGGAAGGGTTTCAGGTGCGTGCCTGTCACGACGGCCAGAGCGCACGCCGTGCACTGGCCGAAACCGCCCCGGCGGCCGTGGTGCTCGATGTGATGCTGCCCGATGGCAGCGGTCTGGAACTGCTCAAGCAGTTGCGCAGCGATCATCCGGATTTGCCGGTGTTGATGCTCTCGGCCCGGGGCGAGCCCCTGGACCGTATCCTCGGCCTGGAACTCGGCGCCGACGATTACCTGGCCAAACCCTGCGACCCACGGGAACTGACCGCCCGCCTGCGCGCAGTCCTGCGTCGTAGCCACCCGGCAGCGGTGTCCAGCCAGATGGAACTGGGCGACCTGTGTTTCAGCCCGGTGCGCGGCGTGGTCAGCATCGACGAACAGGAATTCACCCTCACCGTCTCCGAAAGCCGCCTGCTCGAAGCCCTGCTCAAGCAACCCGGCGAGCCCCTGGACAAACAGGAGCTCGCGCAGATCGCCCTGGGCCGCAAGCTGACCCTGTACGACCGCAGCCTGGACATGCACGTCAGCAACCTGCGCAAGAAGATCGGCCCACACCCCGATGGCCGACCGCGCATCGTCGCCCTGCGCAGTCGCGGCTACTACTACAGCCTCTGATCCCTGTAGGGTTTGTCAGGTCGGCGGGAAATCGTCTTTACCCAAGCTTTACCCTCCGCTGACCGCCGCTGACCTTGATCTGCGTAATCTGTACTCATCCGGAACGTACCGGGAACGAGACAAGGAGATACACCATGCGCAAGACTCTTATCGCTCTGATGTTCGCTGCTGCCCTGCCGACCGTTGCCATGGCCATGCCTGAAGGCGCAGGCCCGATGGATGGGTCGATGGACGGTTCGCGCCACGGCGGTCAGATGCACGGCATGCACGGCAAAGGCCCGTACAGTGAACTGGACCTGAGCCGCGAACAGCGCGAGCAGATCCGCAAGATCATGGGCGAACAGATGCACGAGCGTAAGCAACTGGTCGAGAAGTACCTGGAGAAGCTCTCGCCAGCCGACCAGAAAGCCATGAAGGACGAGATGGCCGCCAACCACAAGAAGGCTGAAGCGGACGTGCGCGCCTTGCTGAAACCGGATCAACAGAAGAAATTCGACGAGATCCAGAAAAAACAGGCTGAACGCCGCGCCGAGTGGGCCGAGTTCAAGGCCTGGAAAGCGCAACAACCGCAAAAGGCGCAATAATGCGCTAACCCCGGACCCAACGGTTTTTCACCGCTGGGTCTGGCACCACACAATTCACTGTGGGAGCGAGCTTGTGTGGCGAGGGGGCTTGCCCCCGTTCGGCTGCGAAGCAGTCGTAAACCCGTTACATGCGGTTTAACGTTGAAATGCCGGGGCCGCTTCGCGACCCAACGGGGGCAAGCCCCCTCGCCACGGGCTCGCTCCCACATTAGTTGCGCTTGTTCGAGGATTTTCCGTGCGTTCATTGTTCTGGCGTATCCTGGCCAGCTTCTGGCTGGCCATCGCTCTGGTTGCAGGGCTTTCCATCCTGCTCGGGCACATGCTCAACCAGGACGCCTGGATTCTCAGCCGCCACCCGGGCCTCAACACGCTGGCCGAAGAGTGGACGCAAACCTACGAAAGCCAGGGCGAAGACGCCGCCCAGGACATTCTCCAGCAACGCAAACGCCAGTATCACATCGACGTTCAGGTGCTTAACGAAAGCGGCGATCCGGTTGTGCGCGGCACGTTCCCGAAACGTGCGGCGGCCTTTGAGGCCCGCCAGAACAACGAGGACCGGCGCCTGCCATGGCGGCGTCTGACCGATGAATTCACCAGCGAAAAAACCGGTGACACTTACCTGTTCATCTACCGCATTCCGCACCCGGAACTGGACGCCTGGCACCGCGAAAGCCTGCTCTGGCCGCTCAGTGCGCTGGGGATCGCCCTGGTGGTGCTGACCCTGTTCAGCCTGCTGGTGACCTTTTCCATCACTCGCCCGCTCAGCCGTCTGCGCGGCGCGGTGCATGACCTGGGACAAACCACCTATCAACAAAACAGCCTGGTCAAGCTGGCCAACCGTCGCGATGAGTTCGGCGTCCTGGCCAACGACTTCAACCGCATGGGCGCGCGCTTGCAAAGCCTGATTGGCAGTCAGCGGCAACTGCTGCGGGATGTTTCCCACGAACTGCGCTCGCCCCTCGCCCGTCTGCGTATCGCGCTGGCACTGGCCGAACGGGCCACCCCTCAGGAGCGGGAACAGCTGTGGCCGCGCCTGACCCGCGAGTGCGACCGACTGGAAGCGCTGATCAGCGAAATCCTGGTACTGGCGCGGGTCGACTCCGATAACGCCAGTGCAGAAGAGGTGGACCTGAACGCCTTGCTCAATACCCTGCAAAAGGATGCGCAACTCGGTTCACCCGAGCAACTCGTCCACCTCGAAGCCGAATCGCAACTGAATATGAAGGGATGGCCGACCATGATCGAACGGGCCGTGGACAATCTGCTGCGCAATGCCCAGCGTTTCAATCCGGTGGGTGGCCTGCCGATCGAAATGCAGGCGCTGCGCCAGGGTGAGCGGATCGTCGTGACCGTGCGCGATCACGGACCGGGGGTCAGTGTCGAATATTTGAGCCAGCTCGGTGAGCCGTTCTATCGGGCCCCGGGGCAGACCGCAGCCGGACACGGCCTGGGCCTGGCCATCGCCCGCCGAGCGGCGGAGCGCCATGGCGGCAGCCTGGTGCTGGCCAATCACCCGGAAGGCGGGTTCATTGCCAGCCTGGAATTGCCGTTGGTGCCGGGGGCCGTGGTTCAGCCCTGATCCAATGTGGGGTGTCAGGCCTTACCCGGCCAGGCACTGACGAATTCGGCCAGATCGACTTTCTCGGCCACTCGCGGTTCTTTCTGCGGTGTGCCCAGATACAGGAAAGCAATCACCTCTTCCCCCTCCGCCAAACCCAAGCCCTTGGCCACATGGGCCGAGTAAGCCAGGTCACCGGTACGCCACACCGCGCCGATGCCCTGCGCATAGGCCGCCAGCAAAATCCCGTGGGCCGCACAGCCCGCCGCCAGTAACTGCTCGGACTTCGGATACTTGACGTGATCCTGCACGCAAGCGATCACAACTACCACCAACGGTGCCCGCAGCGGACCATTGCGCGCCTTGTCGATGGCCGCTTCGCCGACTTCGCTGTCTTGCAGTTTCGCCGCTTCGGCCAGCAACTCGCCCATTTGCTCACGCGCCGCGCCTTCCACCGTCAGGAAACGCCAAGGCTGCAAGTGACCGTGATCCGGGGCGCGCATGGCGGCGCCAAACAGCACCTCGCGCTGCTCGGCAGTGGGTGCAGGGTCAATCAGTCGTGGAACGGAAACACGGTTGAGCAAAGCGTCGAGAGCCTGCATCGGCCACCTCCTGAAAAATTTGTGCGGCTATTCTAGCGGTAACTGCCGCAGCAGTGCCGGTTTACATGCCCTGCCTCGCAGGTAGAATGGCGCCCTTTCCACTATCAGCCGAGCGGACCTCATGGCGTTGCCGACCTTACGGATCATTGGTTTCATCATCGGCATCTTCCTGATAACGCTGGCGATCTCCATGGTCGTACCCATGGCCACGCTGGTCATTTTCGACCGTACCAGCGATCTGCCGTCGTTCCTCTGGGCCAGCATGATCACCTTTGTCGCCGGTTTGGCGCTGGTGATTCCGGGGCGCCCCGAACACATTCACCTGCGCCCCCGGGACATGTACTTGCTGACCGTCAGCAGTTGGCTGGTGGTGTGCATCTTCGCCGCGCTGCCGTTCCTGCTGACCCAGCACATCAGCTACACCGATTCATTCTTCGAAAGCATGTCCGGCATCACCGCCACGGGCGCAACCGTACTCAGCGGCCTGGACACCATGTCCCCCGGCATCCTGATGTGGCGCTCGTTGCTGCACTGGCTCGGCGGCATCGGCTTCATCGGCATGGCGGTGGCGATCCTGCCGCTGTTGCGCATCGGTGGCATGCGGCTGTTCCAGACCGAATCGTCGGACCGCTCGGAAAAAGTCATGCCCCGCTCGCACATGGTGGCGCGGCTGATCGTGGCGACCTACGTCGGCATCACCATTGTCGGCAGCCTGGCGTTCTGGTGGGCCGGGATGAGCCTGTTCGACGCCATCAACCACGCGATGTCGGCGATTTCCACCGGTGGCTTCTCCACCTCCGACCAGTCTTTGGCCAAGTGGCCGCAACCGGCGGTGCATTGGGTCGCGATCGTCATCATGATTCTCGGTGCCCTGCCGTTCACACTGTATGTCGCCACGTTGCGTGGTAACCGTCGGGCGCTGATCAAGGATGAACAGGTTCAAGGCCTGCTCGGCATGCTGCTGGTGACCTGGCTGGTGCTCGGCACCTGGTATTGGTGGACTACCCAGCTGCATTGGCTGGAGGCGTTGCGGCATGTGGCGCTGAATGTGACGTCGGTGGTGACCACCACCGGTTTTGCGCTGGGGGACTACAGCCTCTGGGGCAATTTCTCGCTGATGCTGTTCTTCTACCTGGGGTTTGTCGGCGGTTGCTCCGGCTCGACCGCGGGCGGGATCAAGATTTTCCGCTTCCAGGTGGCCTATATCCTGCTCAAGGCCAACCTTAACCAGCTGATTCACCCGCGGGCGGTGATCAAGCAGAAGTACAACGGTCACCGCCTCGACGAAGAAATTGTGCGTTCGATCCTGACCTTTTCGTTCTTCTTTGCGATCACCATCTGCGTGATTGCGCTACTGCTGTCGCTGCTCGGCGTGGACTGGATGACCGCCCTCACCGGCGCGGCCAGTACCGTGTCCGGTGTCGGCCCGGGGCTCGGCGAGACCATCGGTCCGGCGGGCAACTTCGCCACCCTGCCGGATGCCGCCAAGTGGATTCTCTCGTTCGGCATGCTGCTGGGCCGGTTGGAGATCATTACGGTGTTTGTGCTTTGTATTCCGGCATTTTGGCGTCATTGACCGCGTCAGGTGCTTGCAACAGCCGCATCCGGTACTCGCCGGGTGTGGCATCGAACCAGCGCCGAAAAGCACGGAAAAAGTTGCTCGGATCGGCAAACCCCAGCAAGTAGGCAATTTCCAGCAAGGTCATGGTCGGTTGCGCCAGGTACTGCTCGGCCAGTTCGCGCCGGGTATCGTCCAGCAGCGCCTGAAAACTCGTGCCCTCTTCCTGCAAGCGCCGTTGCAAGGTGCGCTGGGACAGATGCAGCGTCTGCGCCACGGTGTCGCGCTTGGGCTCGCCTTGGGGCAGCAGGCGGCACAACACCTGCCGCGCCTTGTGGGTCACGCGGCTTTCGGAAAAGCGCGCCAGGTACTCGCCGGCAAAGCGGTCATGCAGCAATGCCATGGCCTCGTTGGCCGTCGGCAGCGGCGCTTCCATATCGGCGCGTTCGAAAATCAGCGCATCGTAAGGCGCGTTGAACACCAGCGGTGCATGGAAGGCTTGTCTATAGGGTTCCAGGTTGGCCGGCTCGGCGCCTTGCACCAACACTTTGCGGGGTTGCAACGTACGCCCGGTCAACCAGCTGCACAGCGCCAAGGCACAGGCCAGTGACGCTTCGGCGCTTTGCCGGGTCGGTGGCAGATGATCGCCATGCACCGTCAGAATCAGTGCATAGCCTTCTTCCAGCAGCTGGAAACTCAGGTCGGCACTTTCGGCGATGATCCGCTGATAGCGCACCAGTCGCTGAAAGCCTTCGGCCAAAGTCTGGCTGGACATCAAGGCGTAGCCGGTCACATGAAACTGCGCCGGTCGCACCACCTTGCCCATGTTCAGGCCGATGGCCGGATTGCCGGACAGCTCGACCGCGCGCTGCCACAGCCGTGTCATGGAATCTTGCGGGAAGCGTGCGTCCGGATCATCCAGTGCCGCGTAGTCGAGCCCCAGCTGCTTGAACAGAGCCCGGCAATCCAGGCCGTCCATCTCCAGCGCTTTGACAATCCCCATCGCCCAGCTTGCAGAAGTCGTTCGTTCGCTCATGGCGTTTTCTTACATGGTGGCCGAGTGCTACGGCTATTGACCGAAGGATACTAAAGTGGCGCCTATTGTCACTGGCTGATGCCATTGATCACTCTAGACTCAATTAAGCTACCCGCAGAACAACTTGCAGCAAGAACAATAACCACAGAGATCGCTGTCGTGGAAAACGTCAAACGATTCAACAGCTTCGCTGAGTTCTATCCTTACTACCTCAGTGAGCACAGCAACAGCACCTGCCGCCGTTTACACTTTATCGGCACGACCCTGGTTATCTTGATTCTGACGCTGACCATTGGTCGCGGAGCCTGGATGCTATTGTGGGCCCTGCCACTGGCAGGCTACAGCTTTGCCTGGGTCGGGCATTTCTACTTCGAGAAGAACCGCCCGGCAACCTTCCAACACCCCTTCTATAGCCTGTTCGGTGATTTTGTCATGTACCGGGACATGGTCCTGGGGCGCGTTCCGTTCTAGCTGACTTGCGTCACAAGAGAGTTGCCGATGAATGCCAATGCCCGCTTCACCCACTTGAAGGACGGCACACAGGAGGACTGGGCAATTATCGCCGCGGACTTCAGTGCCTACGCAAGACAATTGCCTGCACGGATTGTGGCGCACCTGAAGTTGCTGGAGGGTGATTTTGGCGGGTTCCCGGTGGATCGCCTGACCCACTCCCTGCAAACCGCCACCCGCGCCTGGCGTGATGGCCGCGACGAAGAGTACGTGGTCTGCGCCCTGCTCCACGATATCGGCGACACCCTGGGTACTTACAATCACCCGGACATCGCAGCGGCGATCCTCAAGCCGTTTGTCAGCGCCGAGAACTTGTGGATGGTGGAAAAGCACGGGATTTTCCAGGGCTACTACTTCTTCCATCACCTGGGCATGGACCGGCATCTGCGTGAGCAATTCCAGGACCATCCGCAGTACCAGACGACCGCCGAATTCTGCGCCAAATACGATGCGGCCGCGTTTGACCCGGCGTACGACACGCTGCCGTTGAGCTTTTTCGAGCCGATGATGGAGCGGTTGTTTGCGCACCCCAGGGACTCGATCTACAAGGCGGCGATGGAAGAGTAATCGCCAGCCTCATGACCTATGGCGACCGTTGTGGCGAGGGGGCTTGCCCCCGTTGAGCTGCGCAGCAGCCCTAAAACCATTCACCACGGAACGTCGATAGATCGGCACTTATAGGTTTACGGCGGCTTCGCCACCGAACGGGGGCAAGCCCCCTCGCCACAAAAAACAAATCAATCAAGCCAACTCCGTAACCCTGGCCGCCTTCAACTGCGCCTCGCGCGCCTGGGCATCCGCCAGGCGATACAACTCGATCGAACCATCCCAGTGCTCGATCAGCGCGGTGCATGATTCCACCCAGTCGCCGCAATTGAGGTAGTCCACCTCGCCGACCTTGCGAATCTCGGCATGGTGAATGTGCCCGCACACCACGCCGTGCAGCTCGCGCTTGACGCATTCATGGGCGATGGCTTCTTCGAAGTCGCTGATGAAGCTGACCGCGGTTTTTACCTTGTGCTTGAGGTAGGCCGACAGCGACCAGTAGCCGTAGCCATATCGCGCGCGCCAATGATTGAGCCAGCGGTTGAGGGTCAGGGTGAATTCGTAGGCCGAGTCACCGAGAAACGCCAGCCAGCGATGGTAACGGGTGATCACATCGAACTGGTCGCCATGGATCACCAGCAGATGTCGGCCGTCGGCGGTGACGTGCACGGCTTCGTCGACCAACTGGATGTTGCCCAGAATCAGCTTAGAATAGCGGCGCAGGAATTCGTCGTGGTTACCGGTGACATAGATCACCTCGGTGCCGCGCTTGCTCATGGTCAGCAGGCGACGGATGACGTTAGTGTGCGCTTGCGGCCAGTACATGCCGCCGCGCAGTTTCCAGCCGTCGATGATGTCGCCGACCAGGTAGATCTTGTCCGCGTGATAGCCCTTGAGAAACTGCGACAGGTGTTCAGCCTGGCAATCCCGGGTGCCCAAATGCACGTCGGAAATCCATAAAGTCCGTACGCGTTGCTTACGGGTGGGTTTGGCGAGCTCGGCGCTGGTCATGGGCAACCCTCTGGCAAGTTTTGCCAAGTCTGCCCCGAGCCGGTTAATGGTCCATGACAGCGTCAAGTCAGTCCTGTGACAGCGCTTGCAGGCCCGCTCGGTGTAGACTGACGCCCTGAGCCGGGAGACCCGCGATGAGACCGATCCTCACGCTTCGCCAATACAGCCACGACCTGATCGTCCACAGCCACGAACACGCGCAACTGGTGTTCGGGCTTTCTGGCGCCCTGGATTTCGAGGTCGACGGGCGTGGCAGCCAGGTGGTCCGGCAGAGTTTCGTGGTGGTGCCCTCCGGAGCGCATCACGCGTGTGGCAGCGCCAATGGCAGCCGCTGCCTGGTGCTGGATGTGCCAAGCGAACAATGGGTTGCCCAGTCGTTGGGCGATCACGCCGAGCCCAGCCGACGCCTGCTCGACAACGCCGGGCGCCTGCCCCTGAATGCCGGGCAAAGCCAATTGGTCAGTTGGCTGGCGAACAGTCCGGTGGATGATCCGCTGATCGCTCAACAAGGCGCGGTGCTGTTGCTGGCCAGTCTCAACAACGTCAGGCCCGAAGCCGTCGGCGGTCGGCGTCTGCCCTATGCGGCGCTGGACGCGCACATCGATCAGTACGCGGCATACCCGCTGCAAGTGGCCGACCTGGCCCGGGTCGCCGGCCTTTCCAGTGCCCGTCTGCATGCACGGTTCGTGGCCGAATGCGGGCAAACGCCGATGGACTATATCCGCAGCCGACGCCTGAACATCGCGGTGGGCTTGCTGCGCAACTCGGCGCTGCCCATCGGCGAAATTGCCAGCCGCGTCGGATACAGCTCCCAGAGTGCCTTCGCGGCGGCGGTGCTGCGCGAGTTCGGGGCATCGCCCGGAAAACTGCGGCGCGAGGGTGGCGACAAATAACGCGAGTTTGCCGACAGACTTGATGGGCCATTACGCGCTTCAATGAGGCCTCTGTTCGTTTGTCGTTAAGGATTGCAATGACTCCCCGTACCGCCCTTGGCGCCTTGCATATAGGCGCATTGATGTTCGGCCTGACCGGCGTGTTCGGCAAACTGGCCGCCGCGTCCCCGGCGATCATCGTGTTCGGCCGTGCCGCCTTTGCCGTGCTCGCGCTGACGTTTTTTGCACGGTTCGCCAGCCAGACGCGCTGGCAGAAACTTGAGGCCGTGGACTGGCGCCGGCTGCTGCTCAGCGGCCTGTTGCTGGCCGGACACTGGGTGAGCTTCTTCATTGCCGTGAAAGTCGCAGGCGTGGCGATTGCGACGCTCGGTTTCGCCAGCTTCCCGGCCTTTACCGTGATCCTCGAAGGGTTGATCTTCCGCGAGCGCATTCGCGCCAATGAAATTGTGCTGGTGCTGCTGGTGAGTGTCGGGCTGGTGCTGGTCACGCCTGATTTTGACCTGGCCAGCGGCGCCACCACCGGCCTGCTGTGGGCCGTGGGTTCCGGATTGTTGTTCGCCCTGTTGTCACTGACCAACCGTGCCAGCTCCGGGCGAGTCCCGCCGGTACAGGCGGCGCTGTGCCAGAACGTGGTGGTTGCCCTGTGCCTGCTGCCAGTGGCAGCGCCTCAATTGAGCGAAGTGCGCGCCATCGACTGGCTGTGGATCGGCCTGCTCGGTGTGTTCTGTACCGGTATCGCCCACAGCCTGTTCGTCGCCAGCCTCGCAGTGATCAAGGCACGCACCGCCGCAGTGGTGTTCGCCCTGGAGCCGGTCTACGGCATCACCGTCGCCTGGCTGCTGTTCAACGAAAACCCGACCCTGCGCATGTTGCTGGGGGGCGCGCTGATCATTGTGGCGATTGTGGCGTCCAGTCGGTTCTCAAGTGGCACAAGCAAGAAAGCCGTTGCAGCCGAGGCGACGTCTCACTGAGTGCGGTCGTTGTGTCCCAGGTCGCGGTTCGGGTCGATCTGGTCGCGGACTCGCTGCTTGAGCACTTTGGCCTCGGGGAAGCCACCGTCCACCTTGCGCTCCCAGATCTGCACAGCGTCACAGTAAATATGAAAGACCCCGCCGGTGCCCGGCACCAGGGAGACTTTGCCCAGGTCATCACCAAAGGTGCTGAGCAGTTCCTGGGCCAGCCAGGCCGCACGCAACAGCCACTGGCATTGCGTGCAATAGGTGATGATGATTTCCGGTTTGCTGACGGTCATGATGGGACGTGACTCCAGAGTTTGACGACGCCGCTATGATAGCCCGACCGGAGGCTGACGAGATGGCGGAGCGAGTTGCACCTCCAATTCGAACCCAGGCTCGATCATGGCCAGAGTTGCCGGCTGCGGGTTCTCGCTTGGGTTGATCGCGTCCCAACTCGACGCCATGGACAGCTCCTCCAGATTGAGCCGGTACTCATCGTCAGTGGCGGATTCACCGGATATCGCCAGACCCGGAACCACCGCCACGGCAGCAGCGACCGGGATGAAATGACGGTTGTCGACCCGCTCAAGCTCATCGTTGGCCGGCACCCCGTCGCGATGCGCAGTGGATGGTTGCACGACGGGGGGCCACATCACTGGCTCGGTAAAGAGCTCAGCCAGCGGTTCATGCTCCGACTGCAGCGCCTCTGACACTGCGGTCTGATGCTGCTGGCGTCGGTGGCGAACAAACCAGCCCAGCGCCAGCAATACTATCAGCGCCGACACGCTGGCGATTGGTAGCCAGCCAATTCCGGGGTTTTCAGCACTGATGGGGGCTGGCGCCACTGCGTCGGATGTAATGGGTTGCGCCTTTACCTTCTTGAGCTCCGCCAGTTGGATTTGCAGCTCGGCCAACTGTTTTTTCTGGCCGGCGATCAGCTCATCCTGGCCTTGAAGCTTCGCGTTGAGCTCATCGACAGTGGTTTGCAACTCGTGGTTTTGCAGGGTGCTGGCGGCCAGTTGCTCGACAGCAGGATCAACCATGGCGACGTCCGGTTCTGGCGTCGTTCTGGCCACGGGGGACGGCGATACGACCGGTTGAACATTGGGGAATGCGGACGCCGGGGAGCTGGAAACCGCTTCATCGGTGGCGGGAACAACCCCTGGCGCGCCCGGCGGATCGATAAGTACCGTGTACTCGCGCAGCAATCGCCCATTAGGCTGATTAAGCTGCACGAGAAAATTCAGGAAGGGTTCACTGACCGGTTTGCCGGAGGTCACCTGAATCACGCTGCGATTACCACGCAGGACCGGGGTGAACTTCAGGTTGTTGAGGAAAAATACCCGGTCGACCCCGGCACGGCTGAACTCGTCCGCCGTTGCCAGGCTCACCGACAGTTCGTTCTCCTCCAGGCCTGCGGCATCCACCAGTGCGATATCGGCACGCAGCGGTTGATTCAGCGCCGAATGCAGGGTGATTTCACCCAGGCCCAGCGCAGGCGCCCATGCCGAGTAAGTGACCGCGCCCCCGGCCAGCAACCACTGAGAAACACCGCGTAAAACCAATCGCCAACACTTGAGCATGAGCATCCTTGAGATCTACAGAAACCATCCGCACGGGTTCGTACATCCGTTACGAACACGATATTGCCGAGTAGTTCTTATAGCCTGCCCAATGCGGTCTCTCAGAAGCCTGGCGTTCGGTTATGCCTCAAGACTTTTCAAGGTTGCCCAGGATGTGCCCGTGAACCCGCATGCACACCTTCAAATCCGCCTCATCGACGCCTTCGAACAGTTCGTGACGCAGTTGCGTGGCAATGGTTTCAATTTGTTCGATCAGGGGACGCGCCGGGGCGCAGAGCACAATTTTCTTCGCACGACGGTCTTCCAGCACCGCCTGGCGTTGCACCAGGCCCTGGCTTTCCAGGCTGTCGAGCAAACGGGCCAAGGTCGGACCTTCGACGCCAACGCTTTGTGCCAGCTCACGCTGGGTCGGTGCTTCTTCGAATCGTGCCAGATGCAGCAGCACCAGCCAGCGCGCCTGGGACAAGCCCATGCCCGCCAGTCGGCGGTCCAGTTCGGCACGCCAGCCACGGGACATCTGGGCCAATTGCATGCCAAAGCGGTGTTGATCGGTTAACGGCATAAAACACTCATGATTAGACTGAAATAAATAAAAACTAATTATTAGTCAGCTAAGCATGAGCCTCGACTTGAGGCAAGGCTTGATCTGTAGTGAATCGTTACATCAGCACTACAGATGTCTCAAATCTCGAATTCCGACTGCAACGCCGCCCGAACGCAGTACAACACCCCTTCCGGCACCCTGCCTTCAAACAGTGCGGCGATCTCGGAAGCCGGCGGCAACTCGCCTTCGCCGTCGAGGAAGGCGTCCTGGACTTCACCCATCAGGTCTTCGGGTAGATCCAGCGCCTGTTCCAACGACAACTGCTGCTTGCCAATCGCTTCGGCCAGCATGGTGTAGACGTTCTTTTCAGAGCACTGCAACTGACCGGCGATCTGCACCGGCGTCATCCCGGCCCGTGCCAGAGTGATCAGCTCGTGACGCACGTCGGCCACCGGTTTCGGCGCCTCGACCTGGCCGCCGAGCACTTCGAGGAAAGCCTCGCCGTAGCGCTCCAGCTTGCGCGCGCCGACACCGCTGACCGTGGCCATTTCCGCCAGCGAGGTCGGCTGGCTGCGCAGCATCTCCAGCAAGGTCGAATCGGGGAAGATGACGTACGGCGGCACGCCATGTTCTTCGGCGAGCTTGCGACGCAGGGCGCGCAAGGCTTCCCATTGTTCGCGCTCCTCGCCACGGACCAGCTGGCTCGCCTGGCTCTTGCTGCTTTTCGCCACGGTTTGCGCCTTGAGATCGCGGCGCAACTCCAGGGTCACTTCGCCCTTGAGCAGCGGCCGGCAACTGTCGCTCAGGCGCAGGCCGCCGTAGCCTTCAAGGTCGATGTCCGCCAGACCACGGGCCACCAGTTGACGGAACAACGAGCGCCATTCGCCCTCCGCCATCGTCTTGCCAACACCATACACCGACAGGTGTTGATGGCCGAAGCTGCGGACTTTTTCGTTGTCCTTGCCCAACAATACATCCACCAGGTGCCCGACGCCGTAGCGCTGACCGGTGCGGTAGATCGCCGACAGTGCCTGACGCGCCGGTTCAGTGGCATCCCAGGTCTGCACGCCGTCGACGCAGTTGTCGCAATGACCGCAGGGCTCGGGCATATCTTCGTCGAAGTAGGCCAGCAGCGTTTGCCGACGGCAGCGGGTTTCTTCACAGAGCGAGAGCATGGCGTCGAGCTTGTGCTGCTCCAGACGCTTGTGGCGCTCGTCACCTTCGGAGTTCTGCAGCATCTGCTTGAGCATCACCACGTCTTGCAGGCCGTAGGCCATCCAGGCATCCGCCGGCAGGCCGTCACGGCCGCCGCGACCGGTTTCCTGGTAATAGGCCTCAAGGGATTTCGGCAAGTCGAGATGCGCGACGAAACGCACGTTGGGCTTGTCGATGCCCATGCCGAACGCCACGGTGGCGACCATGATCAGGCCTTCCTCATTGAGGAAGCGTTTCTGATGGTAGGCCCGCAAATCATTGGGCAGGCCGGCGTGGTACGGCAGCGCCGGGAAGCCTTGCTCGCTGAGGAACGCGGCGACTTCCTCGACTTTCTTGCGCGACAGGCAATACACGATGCCCGCATCGCTACGGCGCTCGGCGAGGAACGCCAGCAACTGCTTGCGCGGCTGTTCCTTGGGCACGATGCGATAAAAGATGTTCGGCCGGTCGAAGCTCGACAGGAAGCGCTCGGCGTCTTGCAAGTGCAGACGGGTGACGATTTCTTCCCGGGTGCGCTTGTCGGCCGTGGCGGTCAGGGCGATGCGTGGCACGTCGGGGAACATTTCCGCCAACTGGCCCAGTTGCAGGTATTCCGGGCGGAAATCGTGGCCCCATTGCGATACGCAGTGTGCTTCGTCGATGGCGAACAGGGCGATGTCCAGCCCCTGCAGGAAGGACAGCATGCGTGGCTGGACCAAGCGTTCCGGCGCCAGATAGAGCATCTTCACTTCACCGCGGCGGATGCGGACGGCGAGGTCGCGCTGTTGCTCGGCGCTGAGGGTGGAGTTCAACGCGGCGGCTGCCACACCCAGCTCTTCGAGGGTGGCGACCTGATCGTCCATCAGCGCGATCAGCGGTGAGACCACAACGGCCAGGCCTTCGCGCAACAGCGCCGGGACCTGGAAGCACAGGGACTTGCCGCCACCGGTAGGCATCAGGACCAGGGCATCGCCACCATTGGCCACGCGCTCAATGATTGCACCCTGGCGGCCACGGAAACTGTCGTAGCCGAAGATGTCCTTGAGGACGCGTTGAGCCTGTTCGAGCATAGAAACTCCAAAAATCACCGAAACATCCCTGCAAGGCTGGTTCAGAACCCGCGACGCTGCACCGATAAATCGTAAGTGCGCATTGCATGACGCTTTACATTTCAGCCGTAACGCCAGCAGGGCATCACAAAACGCGCGAGTATACCCGAGCCCCGTCCGGCAAAGGGCACCGCTGATAAGACTCCGCCCATGCAATGCCAAACTGTGGGAGCGAGCCTGCTCGCGAAGAGGCCATTACAGTCAACATTGATTTCGCCTGAACCACCGCTATCGCGAGCAGGCTCGCTCCTACAGGGAATACGGTGCAAATATGCCGTGCGGCTGGCCCAAGCGCTCAAGAAGGCCTAGAATTCCCGCATCGAACATTCCCCAAGGTAGTCCTTTAATGTCCTTCGCTGAGCAACTAACCCGCCTGCAAGTCTTCCTCGACGCTGATGAACTGCATGACGAGGCGCTGGACTACGTGGCCGCCCACGGCTACCTCACCGCGCTGTCGATCTGTTCCGAAGTCGTTCCTGATCGTGAGTGGATCGATGCCCTCTTCGCCGAGGAGCCGCACTACAGCAGTGAAGCCCAGCGCGAAGAGATCGAAGCCACCCTGCTCGGCCTCAAGGCCCACATCGCTCGCCAGCTGGCCTCCGATGAAGAGTTCGAACTGCCATGCGACCTGGACCTGGGCGATGACCCGGATGACTCCGACCTGCGCGGCTGGTGCATCGGCTTCATGGAAGGCGTATTCCTGCGCGAAGCGGCCTGGTTCGAAAGCGCCGAAGAAGAAGTCAGCGAAATGCTGTTGCCGATCATGGTCGGTTCGGGCCTGTTCGACGAGCAGCCGGAGTTCGAAGACATCGCCAAGGATGCCAACCTGATGGACGACATGATCGTTCAAATCCCGGAAGCCCTGACCGCGCTGTACCTGCTGTGCAACGCGCCAGACGAAAAACCGGCGATTCTCAAGCCTCGCCACCACTAAGGTTCTGCCTATGGACAACCCCATAGGCAACCGCCCCCTGATGTTGCGCTACGTGCTGCTGGCCATCGGCTGGCTGAGCGTGGCGCTGGGGGTGATCGGGATTTTCCTGCCGGTATTGCCCACCACGCCCTTCCTGCTACTGGCGGCCGCCTGCTTCGCCCGCAGTTCGCCGCGCTTTTATCAATGGCTGGTCGAGCATCCACGGCTTGGCCCGTGGATTCGAGACTACCTCGATGGCAACGGCATTCCACTCAGGGGCAAGGTCTACGCCATTGGCCTGATGTGGGCGAGCATCCTGCTCTCCTGCTACCTGGTGCCGCTGGTTTGGGCACGGTGCTTCATGCTGACCAGTGCGGTACTCGTGACGATCTACATCCTCAAGCAGAAAACCCTGCGCAAATCCTGAAGTCTACATTGGCCATTTGTGGCGAGTTCCGTCCGACGACCTGCCCTACCCCTGCAAAAACTCCACCTAAACTTCACCCATCTACACTCGAGCAGCCAGACATGGCCCGCAGTCTGCGTAGTCCAGGATGGCCAACGCTCCGACTTCGGCTCGGCGGCTGGTTACTGCTGGCTGGTTTGCTACTGACTCTATTCAACGGGGTCCGGGCCGATTGGGATTTTGCGCAGATTCTGCTAACCGTTGAAAAACGCTACGGCCCGCTCGGACCGGCGCGTGGCCGGATCGAGGCGTGGAGTCAAATGCTGCAAAGTGCACGCGGCGCGCCCGAAAGCGATCAGCTCAACGCGGTGAACCGTTTCTTCGATCAGCAGCTGAACTTCCAGGACGACACGCGCATCTGGCAACAGACCGATTACTGGGCCACGCCCGTTGAAGCCCTGATCAAGGGCGCCGCCGATTGCGAGGACTACGCGCTGGCGAAGTATTTCAGCCTGCGCCGACTCGGTATTCCCAGCGAAAAACTGCGCATCACCTACGTAAAGGCCCTGAGCCAGAACCAGGCCCACATGGTGCTGACGTTCTACAGCACCCCCACGAGCGACCCACTGGTGCTGGACAACCTGATCGGCGATATCCGCCCCGCCTCCCAACGCAAAGACTTGCTACCGGTGTACGCCTTCAACGCCGAAGGCCTGTACCTGCCGGGCAAGAACGGCGGCCAGCGCAGCAGCGACTCGAAAAAGCTGTCGCGCTGGCAGGAGGTGTTGAAAAAGATGCAGGCCGAAGGGTTCGACGTCGGCGACGGCTAACCGCCTTTGCAAGGAGCGATGCATGACACTGCGTAAACAGTTGTTCCTAGCCATCTGCCTGTTCCTGCTGGTGGCGTTCAGCGGCAGTTTTTTTGCCAGTCTGGAAAGCTCCCGCGAACAAACACTCAGCCAACTGCGCGCCCACGCCCAGGACGCGGCCACCGCGCTGGGGCTGTCGCTGACGGCACAGGTCGATGACCCGGCAATGATGGAGCTGATGGTCAGTTCGATTTTCGACAGCGGCTATTTCAGCAGCATCCGCGTCATCAGGCTCAAGGATCAGCAAACCCTGGTGGAGCGCACTACACCGACGAAAATCGACGGTGTGCCTGACTGGTTCGTCAACCTGGTCGACCTGCGCCCGGAGGGTGGCGATGCCCTGATCATGCGCGGCTGGGAACAACTGGCACGGGTCGAAGTGCTGAGCAATCCGCAATTCGCCCTGGCCAAGCTCTGGGACAGCACCCTCGGTAGCCTGATCTGGTTGCTGTTGTGCGGGCTGTTCAGCGCCGTCATTGGAGGATGGATGCTGCGCCGGCAATTTCGCCCCCTCGACAGCATGGTCCGGCAGGCCGAGGCCATCAGCAAACGCGAGTTTCTCAGCCTGCCGAAACTGCCGCGCACACCTGAACTGAAACGGGTGGTGCTGGCGATGAACCAGATGGTCGAGAAGCTCAAGGCACTGTTCGTCGAGGAGGCTGCGCGCAGCGAAAAACTGCGGGCCGAATCCTATCTGGACAGCCTCACCGGCCTGGCCAACCGGCGCCTGCTCGACGAGCAACTGGCCGACCATTTACGCGTTTGCGAACAGAGCCGCGATGGTCATTTGCTGATGTTGCGAATCAACGACCTCAATGGCCTCAACCAGCGCCTGGGTGGCCAACGGACCGACACGCTGATCACTGCCGTCGGCGAATTGCTCAAGCGCCTGACTCAATTGCCGGAGCGTCGAACCTGGCTGGCGGCGCGTAATCGTGGCGGCGAATTCAGCCTGCTGACACCGGGCCTGGACGCTGAAAGTGCCGCGCGCCTGGCCGCCGATATCAGCGTCAGCCTGGAGAACCTGCGCCTGACCGGTGCCAGCGATTGCATGCCGGTCGCCCATCTGGGCGTTGTCGCCTACCGCCCCGGTGAGCCGATCAGCACCGTTCTCCTGCGCCTTGATCAGGCGCTGACGGAGTCCCGGCAGCATCCCGAACGCCCTTGGGTTCATTTGAGCCATCGTGACACGGCACCGAATCATTCCCAGCACGACTGGCGCACCTGGATCGACGATGCCTTGACCGAAGGCAAAATGCAGCTGTACTTCCAGCCCGTCGTGCAATGCGCCGACACCCGCCAGGTGCTGCATCACAAAGTGCTCGCACGCCTGCTCGACCCGCAGGGCGAGGCGATTGCCGCCGGGCATTTCCTGCCGTGGATCGAGCGTCTCGGCTGGTCCGGACGGTTCGACCTGGCAATGCTCGAAGCCACGCTGGACGACCTGGTGGTCAACCGCAGGCCCCTGGCGTTAAGTCTGTCCGGGAGCACCCTGCGCGACCCAGTGCAATGGCGAACAATCCTCGACCTGCTCGACTCCCTTCCCGAACTGGCGCCGCTGTTGACCCTGGAAATCGACGAGCGCCAGTTGCCATCCCCCGAAGTGCTACAGAACCTTTGCAGCACATTGCTCAAGACCGGTTATCGAATCGGCCTGCAACACTTTGGCGGGCGCTTCAGCCAGATCGGCAACCTGACCCAATTGGGCCTGGCGTACCTGAAAATCGATGGAGCCTACATTCGCAACATCGACGAGCAGCCTGACAAGCGAATGTTCATCGACGCGATCTTTCGCGCGACCCACAGCATTGATTTGCCGCTGATTGCCGAGATGGTCGAGACACGCGGGGAACTGGAAGCGATCAGGGAGTTGTGTGTATTCGGGGCCATGGGGCGGTTGATCGGGGCGCCAGAGCCGATGTGATGATGGGTACATCGAGGTACTGTAACCATTGACCGGACATCGACCTTTGTCCCGGGCAATAAAACCCGCTCCCTTCCCAGGGTGGCGGGTTTTTTTAGCGGGTTTCAGGTCACACGGTGTCCACCTTCAACGAATGATCGTTGAGCATGCCGTTGATGATGGTCGCCGTGTCATGCCCGCCTGCGATCACCCCTCCCGCCCCTGGCGTTACACCGTAGTGGCTGGCCAGGTCGACGCCGGCCAGGTCGATGGTCTGGTTCGGCGCGGCGCCGGCCATGGCGCTGACGTCGATGCTGGTCACTGTCGACGGCCCGCTGCCGGTGACGGTGAAGTGCAGATAGTCATCCAGCGAAGCCGTGGTGCCGTTTTCCCCTTGCAGCAGTTGCGACAGGTCAAGCTTGTCGGTTCCGGGCGTGAAGTCGGTGATCACGTCATGGCCACTGTTGCCCTTGAGCCACTGGAAGGTATCCGCCCCCGTCCCGCCAGTCAGGGTGTTGTTGCCCAGGCCACCGATCAGCAAGTCATCGCCGTCCCCGCCCCTGAGGATGTCGTTGCCAAGGCCGCCATTGATCACGTTGTTGGTGGCGTCTCCGGTCAGAGTGTCGTTGAAGTTCGAGCCGATGAGGTTTTCGATACCGGTCAGGGTGTCAGTGCCGGCACCGAAAGTGTTTTGCCCACCCAGCAGGCTGAGGTCGACCGTCACCCCGGCGGTGGCGTGGGCATAGCTTGCCGTGTCGATGCCCGTACCGCCATCGAGGATGTCGGTGCCCGGGCCGCTGAAGAGCAGATCATTGCCGGCACCGCCATGCAGCTCGTTGTTGCCGGAACCGGCAGTGAGCACATCGTTGCCGTCGCCGGCATTGATGATGTTGTTGCCCGTGCCCGCCACCAGTATGTCATCCCCGCTGGTGCCGGTGAGGGTGTGACCGTCCTGATAGCTGATGGTCAGGTTGGCCGAGTCGCTGCCGCCGTGGTTGTCGTTGACGGTGTAGGTGCCGTGGTAGTCCGTGGTGACTTCGTGTGCTCCGGCGTAATTGACGGTCATGGTCAGGTCGTAGTTTTCTGCCCCATTCTTATTGCCACCACTGGTGTTGGCGATGTTGGTCACGTGGATCTGGTAGGTGCCATCCGCGCCTGCAGTGATGGTGCCACCATCGGCGATGCTTAGGAACGCCCCACCATTGAGCGAATACTCCATCGTGATGTGCCCGGCACCCAGGTTGTGGTCGAGGTTGAGCGTCTCACCCTGTTTTAGTTTGACCGTGATGAGGTCTTCATCGTTGGCATTGGAGTTGGTCACCCCGTCGAGATAGCCACTGACCACCAACAGCGCCGTCATGGTCGCCGCGTTGGCCGCAAAGGAATTGCGCACGTTGGCCAGACTCTGGTTGGCAGCGATGTTGTCGGTGCCGGCGAAGCCGATCGTGCCGCTACCGGTGAAGTCCGCGCCTTTCGCTGCCCAGCCGGTGTTGAAGGTGGTCGGCGTCGCGTTGAGCGTATCCCCGTTGGGGTCGGTGTCGTTGGCCAGCAACAGCTCGCCCGGCACCACGATGTTGCTCGACAGATCGTTAGTGATGACGTGGTCGTCCGCCGCCACCGGAGGCGCGTTGGGGATCACTTTCACGGTCAGCATCGAGCTGGCGAGGTCGCCATCGTTGTCGCTGACGGTGAAGCCGATGTTCTCGGTGATCACCACCGCAGTGGTTTTCTGCGAGGTGTAGTTGTAATCGCCAGTGTCGAGGTTGATCACCAATGTGCCGCCGTTGTTGGTGGCGATGCTCACCGTGTTGTTCACGGTGTCGAAGGTGCCGTGGTTGGTGCCGCCGCTTGGCGTCAACGAACCCTGGCCGCTGAGGGCTTTTGGATCGTAAGTGTAGGTGGTGCCGTCGACCACGATGGATTTGATGAAACCGCCATCAGCGCCGAACGAGCCGCCCTCACCCAGCAACGAACCGGTGACCGGTGCGCCGACCACGGTGCCAGACAGCACCGAGTTGAGTTGGTTGAGGTCGGTGACCACCACCGCATTGGTGTTGGTGTGGCTGATGCCGTCGTAGGCCAGCGGATCGAGGTTGGCGTTGCTCACGCCGCTGCCCAGGCCGATCGCATAGTTCTTGATGTTGTTGGCATCGAGGAAGGCTTTCAGCGCGGTTTCGTCGGTGGTGCCGATTTCCTGACCGGTGGTGGGCTTGCCGTCGGAGAAGAAGTAGCCGACGTTTTGCGCACCGGTCAGTTTGCCCGAGGTGTTGAACGCAGTCTGCATGGTCGCCACAGCCGCGTCGTAGTTGGTGCCACCGTTCGCGGTGAGGCCGGCCAGCAGTGTCTTCGCGGTCGCGACATCGACCCACACCGAAGTCCTGTCGGTGGCGCTGCTGCTGAAGGTGACGAGCTGCACTTTCACATCGCCCAGGTCGTCGTATTTATCCAGCAACGCACTGATGGCCTGCTTGGCCAGATCCAGCCGCGACAGCCCCGACACACCGGAAGCGTCGACCATGCTGCCGGAGACGTCGAGCACGATCAGCAGGTTGGAATCGATCTCCACCGCCGCCACCGAGCGATCCGTTGCCACCGCCTTGGGCACGTCATCGACAATGTTGATCACGATGGTGCTGGTGCTGCTGTTGCCCAGTGCATCGGTGGCTTTGTAGGTGAAGCTTTCGCTCAGGCTGTTCGGCCCGTCGTTGGCGTTCGGCGAGGTTTTCGGTGCCGAGGTCAGGGTGTAGGTGTAGCTGCCGTCGGGGTTGATCAGGATCTGTCCGTAGGTGCCGGAGGCGCTGCCGACCAGGGTGTAGCTGAGCGCGCCGCTGGCACCCGAGACCGAACCGACCAAGGTCCCGGACGCGGTTTCGCCCGTGTTGTCCGGGTCGCTGCCGGTGACGGTACCGGCGGCCAGGTCCTGCCCGTCCTTGCTCAGGTCGAGGGCTTTTTCGTAGACCGTCACGTCGCTATCGGGGTTGGCCTTGATGATGCTGTTGGCGACGTCGATGGTGATGGTGGTGGTGCTTTCATCGCCATCGGAATCACGCACGGTGTAGGTGAACGTGTCAGTGGCGCCCGGATCGCCGACGGAATTCTGGTTGCTGTGATACACCGCGTTGCCGTTGGCATCGAGGGTCAGGTAGCCATAGGTACCGTTGATCTGGTTGCCCAGCCCACCAATGGCCGAGGTCAAGGTGTTGCCGCCGGCACGCACGCCGACCACTGTCGCCGGACCATCGGCGCCGCTGACGTCGTTGCCCAGCACACTGATGTTGACCGTGCCGCCCTCCACTACCGACGACGAGTCTGGTTTGGCGCTTGGCAGGTCGTCGACGATCTTGACGTTGATCTGCCCGGTATCGCTGTCGCCATCGGTGTCGGTGGCTACGACGTTGATGTTCTCGATGAGGTTGTTGGTGCCGTTGGCCGTGGGATGGGCTTCGTTATCGTTCAGGGTGTAGCTGTAGCTGATCACGCCCTGGCTGAAACCGGTGATGGTCAGGGTGCTGCCCAGTGGCGTGACGGCGGTTTGCGGGAAACCGACTGCAACACCACCGCTGACCACCGTGATGCCGCCAACGGTCAGGGTCTGCAGGCCATCGAGGGCGGACACGGTGAAGGTGCCGCTCTGGGTCAGGGCCGGCGTGTCGGGGCTGGTGCCGTCGCTGAGATTTTTCTCGTAGACCGTCAACTCACCGCCATACACGTCGAGGCCGTTGAGGGTGACCTTATCGTCGTTGTTGTAGACGTTCAGCACCAGTTTGGCGGTGCTGATGTCACCGTCGGCGTCCGTGAGGGTGTAGGTGAAGGTTTCGGTATCGCTGCCACCGCCATGCAGGTTTTTGAAGTCCGCATTATCGGGATCCAGCGTGTAGGTGTAGGTGCCGTTGGCATTGAGTACCAGGGTGCCATAGGTACCGGTGAAGGTGCCTGGGGTGACCGGGCCGGCATCCGGGCCGGTGGCGACTTTATCCGCGCCGATCACGTCGTTGCCGAACACATCGCCGCTGAGGCTTAAAGCTGTCTCCGAAGCGGTGCCGACGTTGCTGTCGTTCATCGCTTTAGGCACGTCATCGACAATGTTCACCACGATGGTACTGGTGACGATGTTGCCCAGCGAATCGGTGGCCTGGTAGTTGAAGGTTTCGTGCATCACGTTCGGGCCGTCATTGGCGTGCGGCGTGGTGCTCGGTGGCGTCGTCAGGGTGTAGGTGTAGGTGCCGTTGGCGTTGAGCTGAATCTGCCCGTATGCCCCGACATCGCTGCCGACCAGAGCGTAGGTGATCGCGCCGACGGCATGGGTGACCGAGCCCACCAGCGTGCCGGAAGCGGTTTCACCAGTGTTGGTCGGATCGCTGCCGGTGACCGTACCGGCCACCAGGTCCTGGCCGTCCTGGCTCAGATCGAGGGCTTTTTCCAAAACCGTGACATCGTTGTCGCTAACAGCTTTCAGGCAACTGTTGTAGACGTCGATGGTGATGGTGGTGGTGCTTTCGTCACCATCGGAGTCGCGCACCGTGTAGGTGAACACATCCACCGCGCCGGGGCCGCTTACTGCGTTAGGCGTGCTGTGATAAACGGCGTTGCCGTTGGCATCGAGGGTCAGGTAACCGTAGGTGCCGGCAATGTGGTCACCGAGCCCGCCGATGGCCGAGGTTGATGTGTCGCTACCGGCACGCACACCGACCACCGCCCCAGTGACAGCCGGACCATCAGCCCCGCCGATGTCGTTGTCCAGCACATTGCCGCTGACCGTGCCGCCCTCCTGCACCGAATCCGCGTCGAGATTGGCGCTTGGCAAGTCATCGATGATGTTGACGTTGATCTGCGCGGTCGCACTGTCGCCATCGCTGTCGGTGGCTACGACGTTGATGTTCTCGGCCAGGCTGTTGGCGCCATCGGCAGTCGGATGGGCTTCGTTGTTGTTGAGGGTGTAGCTGTAGCTGATCACGCCCTGGCTGAAACCGGTGATGGTCAGGGTGCTGCCCAGTGGCGTGACGGTGGTTTGCGGGAAGTCGACGGCCACGCCACCGCTGACCACCGTGATGCCGCCCACGGTCAGGGTTTGCAGGCCATCGAGGGCGGTCACGGTGAAGGTACCGCTCTGGGTCAGCTCCGGTGTATCCGGGCTGGTGCCATCGCTGAGATTTTTCTCGTAGACCGTCAGCTCACCGCCATACACGTCAAGGCCGTTGAGGACCACTGGGGCGTCGTTGTTGTGGATCTCCAGCACCAGATTGGCGGTGCTGCTGTCGCCGTCGGAATCGGTGAGGGTGTAGGTGAAGGTTTCGGTGCCATTGCCACCGCCGTGCAGCGCCTTGAAATCGTCATCGCTGGTGTTGAGGGTGTAGGTGTAAGTGCCGTTGGCATTCAACACCAGGGTGCCGTAGGTGCCGGTGAAGGTGCCGGGGGTGATCGGGCCGGCGTTTTCACCAACAGTTACGCGGTCGGCGCCTTGCACATCGTTGGTCAGTACGTTGCCGTTCAACGTCAGTAGGGTTTCCGAGGCCGTTGAAGCATTGCTGTCGTACACGCCCTTTGGCAGATCGTCGACGATGTTGACGTCGAGGCTGCCCGTGGCAGTGGTGCCGTTGTCGTCGACCACGTTCACGGCGAACTGTTCAGGCAGGGTGTTGGTGCCGTTGGCGGTCGGGTGGGCTTCGTTGTCGTTCAGGGTGTAGCTGTAACTCACCACGCCGGTCACCGCGTTGAACCCGGTGATGGTCAGGGTGCTGCCCAATGGGGTGCTGATCGATTGCGGGAAGCCCGACGCCACGCCAGCAGTGACCACGGCGATGCCGCCGACGGTCAGGGTCGTTACGCCGTCGAGGGCGGCGACGGTGAAGGTGCCGTTCTGGGTCAGGGCTGGTGTATCCGGTGCGCTGCCGTCGCTGAGGTTTTTCTCGAAGACGGTGAGCTCACCACCGGTGACGCTCAGGCCATCGATGGTGACGGGATCATCGTTGTTGTGGATCTGCAACACCAGGTTCGCGGTGCTGCTGTCGCCGTCAGAATCGGTGAGGGTGTAGGTGAAGGTTTCGGTGCCATTGCCACCGCCGTGCAACGCCTTGAAGTCCGCATCGCTGGTGTTCAGCGTGTAGGTGTAGGTGCCGTTGGCATTCAACACCAAAGTGCCGTAGGTGCCGGTAAAGGTGCCGGGGGTGATCGGGCCGGCGTTTTCGCCGAGCGTCACGCGGTCGGCGCCTTGCACGTCGTTGGTCAGTACGTTGCCGTTCAACGTCAGCAGGGTTTCCGAGGCCGTTGAAGCATTGCTGTCGTACACGCCTTTTGGCAGGTCGTCGACGATGTTCACGTCGAGGCTGCCCGTGGCAGTGGTGCCGTTGTCGTCGACCACGTTCACGGCGAACTGTTCAGGCAGGGTGTTGGCGCCGCTGGCATTGGGGTGGGCTTCGTTATCGTTGAGGGTGTAGCTGTAACTCACCACGCCGGTCGCCGCGTTGAACCCGGTGATGGTCAGAGTGCTGCCCAATGGGGTGCTGATCGATTGCGGGAAGCCCGCCGCCACACCAGCGGTGACCACGGCGATGCCGCCGACGGTCAGGGTCGTTACGCCGTCGAGGGCGGCGACGGTGAAGGTGCCGTTCTGGGTCAGGGCTGGTGCATCTGGGTTGCTGCCGTCACTGAGGTTTTTCTCGAAGACAGTCAACTCGCCACCGGTGACGCTCAGGCCATCGATGGTGACGGGATCATCGTTGTTGTGGATCTGCAGCACCAGGTTCGCGGTGCTGCTGTCGCCGTCCGAATCGGTGAGGGTGTAGGTGAAGGTTTCGGTACCGTCGCCACCGCCGTGCAGGGCTTTGAAGTCGGCATCGCTGGTGCTCAGCGTGTAGGTGTACGTGCCGTTGGCATTGAGCACCAGGGTGCCATAGGTGCCGGTGAAGGTGCCGGGGGTGACCGGGCCGGCGTTTTCACCAACAGTTACGCGGTCGGCGCCTTGCACATCGTTGGTCAGTACGTTGCCGTTCAACGTCAGCAGGGTTTCCGAAGCGGTACTGGCGTTGCTGTCGTCCACGGCGTTGGGCAGGTCGTCGACGATGTTCACGTCGAGGCTGCCCGTGGCAGTGGTGCCGTTGTCGTCGACCACGGTCACGGCGAACTGTTCAGGCAGGGTGTTGGTGCCGTTGGCGGTCGGGTGGGCTTCGTTATCGTTCAGGGTGTAGCTGTAGCTCACCACACCGGTCGCCGCGTTGAACCCGGTGATGGTCAGCGTGCTGCCCAACGGGGTGGTGATCGATTGCGGGAAGCCCGCCGCCACGCCAGCAGTGACCACGGCGATGCCGCCGACGGTCAGGGTCGTGACGCCGTCCAGCGCGGCCACAGTGAAGGTGCCGTTCTGGGTCAGCGCGGTGGAGTCCGGCGCGCTGCCGTCGCTGAGGTTTTTCTCGAAGACGGTCAACTCGCCGCCCCCAGTATTCAAACCGCCAATCGTGATCGGGTCATCGTTGTTGTGGATTTGCAGTACCAGGTTCGCGGTGCTGCTATCGCCGTCGGAATCGGTGAGGGTGTAGGTGAAGGTTTCGGTGCCGTCACCGCCGCCATGCAATGCCTTGAAATCGGCATCGCTGGTGTTGAGGGTGTAGGTGTAGGTGCCGTTGGCATTCAACACCAAAGTGCCGTAGGTGCCGGTGAAGGTGCCGGGGGTGATCGGGCCGCTGTTTTCACCGAGCGGCACCCGATCGGCACCTTGCACGTCGTTGCTCAGCACGTTGCCGTTCAGCGTCAGCAGGGTTTCCGAAGCGGTACTGGCGTTGCTGTCGCCCACGGCGTTGGGCAGGTCGTCGACGATGTTGACGTCCAGTGAACCGGTCGCGGTGGTGCCGTTGTCGTCGACCACGGTCACGGCGAACTGTTCAGGCAGGGTGTTGGCGCCGCTGGCATTGGGGTGGGCTTCGTTATCGTTCAGGGTGTAGCTGTAGCTCACCACGCCGGTCGCCGCGTTGAACCCGGTGATGGTCAGCGTGCTGCCCAACGGGGTGGTGATCGATTGCGGAAAACCCGCCGCCACGCCAGCAGTGACCACGGCAATGCCGCCCACGGTCAGGGTCGTGACGCCGTCGAGGGCGGCGACGGTGAAGGTGCCGTTCTGGGTCAGCGCGGTGGCATCCGGTGCGCTGCCGTCGCTGAGGTTTTTCTCGAAGACGGTCAACTCGCCGCCCCCAGTATTCAAACCGCCAATCGTGATCGGGTCATCGTTGTTGTGGATCTGCAGCACCAGGTTCGCGGTGCTGCTGTCGCCGTCCGAATCGGTGAGGGTGTAGGTGAAGGTTTCGGTGCCGTCGCCGCCACCGTGCAATGCCTTGAAATCCGCATCGCTGGTGTTGAGGGTGTAGGTGTAGGTGCCGTTGGCATTCAGCACCAGGGTGCCGTAGGTGCCGGTGAAGGTGCCGGGGGTGATCGGGCCGCTGTTTTCACCGAGCGGCACCCGGTCCGCGCCTTGCACATCGTTGGTCAGCACATTGCCGTTGAGGGTCAGCAGGGTTTCCGAGGCGATGCCATTGTTGTCATCGACTGCTTTCGGTACGTCGTCGATGATGCTGATATCCAGCGTACCGGTAGTGCTGTCGCCATTGCTGTCAATGGCCACCACGGTGACGTGTTCGACAAGACTGTTGGTACCCTCGCCGCTCGCTTGGGATTCGGCACGGTTGAGGGTGTAGCTGTAACTGACCACGCCCGTGGCCGGGTTGTAACTGGTGACGGTCAGCGTGCTGCCCAGCGGGGAGGTGATCGTCTGCGGGAAACCTGCCGCCACGCCGCCGCTGATCAAGTTGATTGCGCCGATGCTGAGACTGGTCAGCCCGTCTGGCGCGTTGATGGTGAAGGTGCCGCTTCGCGTCAACGAGCCTTCGTTCCGCGCCGAACCGTCGGCCAGGTTGGCTTCATTGACGGTCCGCTCGCCGTTCTGCGCCGACAGGCCTTCGAAGGTGACCGGATTGTTCGGTACCTGCACAACCACCGGCGGAACCACAGGGGCATCGGCCGCTACAGCGTTGTCCGGATTAGCGTTCAGGCGTTCTTCGGGAAGTTCGGGAATGCCATTGAACCCGGCTGTGGGGAAGCCGATGATCGGATCGACACGCCCGCCCACTTCTTCGAGCAGGACAAAACTATGGCCGCTGCCCGCGATGCCACCCGGTACACCGGCAGTCGTGGCAGGCCCGGCAGCGGTGGCTTCAGCGGTTTGGGTCGGGTCGTCGCCCGCCGCAATGGCTTTTTGCAGCTGTTCGACATCGGTCAGTTGCGCTTCGCTCGGCGTCAGGGCTTCAGGCGAGTCCACATGGGGAATCTGATTGGCGAGCAACTGCGGTGTCATCTGCATGCTGCTGTCGCGCCCGAGGGTCAGTTCCTGGCCATTTTGCAGATGCACCGCCACCGCGCCTTCAGCGCCAGTGGTCAGTTGGTCGCCAGCGAACAGCCTGTCCCCTTCGACTAAAGCACGCCGGGTGCCGTCGCTCGCAACTGCGAACACCTGACCGATGACCTTACTGACGATTCCGATGAGCGTTGCCATGTGCACTTCCTCCGCTGCCAACCGCTGTCGGCACCTTGATTGTGCGAAGAACGTGCTCATGGCTCGAGCGGGTTGTCTGGCGGATCGTGTTCCGGGTGCCGGTTTACTTGAGTAAGCCGTGGCCCCGGCACCGATCTCGCCCAGCCAGTCGCTCACGGCGCTGTTTACGATTTCGGGAAAACCCCTCTGCAATCAATGGCATCGGATCCCTGTGCGCAACAACGTTGCCTGTGAGCGATGCGTAACGATCTTGAATCACTCGAGTGACAAAAAACCGTCACCACCAGATCGCTCGCGTCCCTCCCCTCCAGCACTTCTCCGCTCTTTGTCGATAAGTGGATTGGAACTTTCCTCAAGCCCTCGATGAGCGCCCTAGAGCTCGTAAAACAAGGGTTTTCGAGTTGAACAATGTGCTGGATTTTGCAGAGCGCATAAGTTTTTTTTGGCATAAGCGTTATGAAAAAAATTTCTTAGCTACGCTTCAAAATGTTCTTAGCTCTTGTGTTAAAGATGTGAAACAACTTTACCTATAAATGTCGTCAAATAATTGGCGACGGATAAGCACCATCAGGAATCAGGGAGATGTACATGCGCCTATTAACCCCCCTCTGCAGCGCGGTTCTTTTGGCCATGGCCTGCTCATCCCAGGCTCAGGCCATGACGCTGACCGAAGCGATCCAGAGCACCATTGCGACTCACCCGGAACTGGCATCCCGTGTGGACAGCCGACTGTCGGCGGATGAGGACGTGAAGGTCGCCAAAGGGGGCTTTTATCCATCGGTTGATTTGAATGCTGCCTACGGGCGCGGGTACAGCGATAACACCAATACCCGGGCGCTCACCCCCGGCGGGCACAACACCGAAACCTTGAACTACACCCAGTCGGAATTGCGCCTGCGGCAAATGCTCTTCGACGGGTTCAACACTTCCAATGAAGTCGAACGCACCAAAGGCGTGGTCAACTCGCGCGCCTATTACGCTCAGGGTACGGCTCAGGATCTGGCCCTGCGCACCACCGAGGTTTACCTGGATGTCCTCAAGCGCCGCGAACTGGTGACACTGGCCAAGAACAACCTGCAAGCGCACTTGCGGGTCAACGACCAGATCGGACTGCGCACCCAGCGCGGCGTGGGCAGCAACGCCGATGCCGACCAGTCCAGCGCTCGCCGGGCACTGGCGGAAAACAACCTCGACACTGCCGAAGTCGATCTGGCCGATGCCGAGTCGAATTTCTATGCCGTCGTGGGGCGCATGCCCGATGAACTGGAAGCCCCGCCGTCGATTCGCGGCGAAGTCCCTGCCTCCCTGCCGGAAGCCCAGCAGAGCATGGTGGAAAACAACCCTTACCTGAAATCGGCCCAGGCCGACGTGCAATCAGCCGAAAGCCAGTACGAAGTCGCCAAGTCGCCGTTCTACCCGCGTTTAGACGGCGAGGCGGCAGTGGGCGCCAACAACAACGTGCAGGGGGATGAAGGCCACGACAACGAATGGCGAGTCGGCGTGGTGATGAACTACAACCTGTTCCGCGGCGGCAGCGACAAGGCGCGCCTGGCCTCCGACGCGCACAAGATCAACCAGGCCATGGACATCCGTAACAATGCCCTGCGCCAGCTCAACGAGAACATTCACCTGGCCTGGAACGCCATGGTCAATGCCAAGAAACAAACCCCGACCGCCCGTGAATACGCCGACACCAGCAAGCGCGTACGCATCGCCTATCAGGATCAGTTCGGCCTCGGCCAACGGACACTGCTGGACCTGCTCGACAGTGAAAACGAGCTCTACAACGCCAACCGTCGCTACACCGAAGTGCGCTACACCGAAGAGTTCTCGATGTACCGTGTCCTGGCGAACATGGGCCAGTTGCTGAGCAAGCAACGGGTCGTACTGCCCGCCGACGCGATCGCCCAGACCGAAGTGAAAAACGAAGCCCGTCTGCCTGAAATGAAATAACGAAGTACCCGTGCAGGAGCTACCGCCGGCTGCGATCTTTTGACTTTGCTTTTGAGCATACAAGATCAAAAGATCACAGCCGGCGGCAGCTCCTACAGTGTGATACGCAGATATCTGTCAATTGCCGTAGAGCAACGGGAGCAATCAATTTGACCAGCATGGAACCCGGCAACACTGGTGTCGATCCGCGCCTGAGCTTCGATGACCCGCTTCTGGACGGTCTGTTGATCCTCTGCAAACTCCACGGCGCGACGGTCAGTCGCGCCAGCCTCAGTGCCGGGCTGCCAATGGCACACCAACGCCTGAGCCTGGACCTGCTGCCTCGTGCAGCGGCCCGGGCCGGTTTGCAGGCGCGCTTGCTGCGCCGCGACCTCAAAGACATCTCCGCGCTCAACCTGCCCGTGCTGCTGTTGCTCAACAACGGCCGCACGGCCGTGCTGCGCCGTTATGGCGAGGACGGCAAGGTGCTGATCCTGCCCAGCGAAGCCGACGGCGGCGAACAATGGCTCAGCCCCGAGGAGCTGGCCGAACACTACAGTGGCCAGGCGTTGTTTGCCCGGCCACGCCACGAACTCGAAGACTTGCGCTCGCCGCTGGTACCTCGGGTCCAGGCATGGTTTCGCGATACGCTGAAGCTGTCGAAATGGCTGTACAGCGATGCGATCCTGGCGAGCTTCCTGATCAACCTGCTGGGGTTGATGGTGCCGCTGTTCGTGATGCAGACCTACGACCGCGTGGTGCCGAACCAGGCCACTTCGACCTTGTGGGTGCTGGCGATCGGACTGCTGATCGGCACCGCTTTCGAACTGGTGCTGCGGGTCGTGCGCGCGCACTTGCTCGATACCGCCGGCAAGAAAACCGATGTGATCCTGTCGGCCACCCTGTTCGAGCGCATCACCGGCATGGCGATGAAAGCGCGACCGGCGACCATCGGCGGCTTCGCCCAAAGCATTCATGACTTCCAGGGCCTGCGGGAATTTCTCACCGCCGTGACCCTCACCAGCCTGATCGACTTGCCCTTCTGCTTGCTGATGCTGCTGGTGATCGGCCTGCTCGGTGGCTGGCTGGTGGTGATCCCGATTCTGGCGTTTCCCATCACCATCATCTTCGCCATGGTGATCCAGGTGCGCCTGCGCGATACCGTACAGAAAAGCCTCAGCCTCGGCGCCGAACGCCAGGCACTGCTGATCGAAACCCTCAGCGGCCTGGAAACCCTCAAGGCCTGCAGCGCCGAAAGCGAACGCCAGCACAAATGGGAAAGCACCCACGGCGCCCTCACCCGCCTCGACAGCCACGCGCGCAACCTCTCGGCCCTCGCCACCAACGGCACGCTGTTCATCCAGCAACTGTCCGGCATGGCAACCATCGTCGCCGGGGTCTACAGCATCATCGCCGGCAACCTCAGCGTCGGTGCCCTGGTGGCCAGCTACATGCTGGGCAGCCGGGTGCTTGCACCACTGGGGCAGATCGCCGGCCTGATCACCCGCTACCAGCAAGCGCAACTGACCATGAAAAGCACCGACGCACTGATGGGCCTGCCCCAGGAGCGCGACGCCAGGCAACGGCCGCTGGAGCGCACCCAACTGCAAGGCGCGCTGGATGTTGTCGGCGTGACCTTCCACTACAACGGCCAGAGCTCTCCCGCCCTGGCCAATGTCAGCTTCAGTGTGAAACCCGGCGAGCGCGTCGGCATCATCGGCCGCAGCGGCTCAGGCAAAAGTACCCTGGCGCGACTGGTGATGGGCTTCTACGAACCGGATGAAGGCCAATTGCTGCTCGATGGCCTGGACCTGCGGCAACTGGACGTCGCCGACCTGCGCCATCAAATCGGTTACGTCGCCCACGACCTGCCGCTTTTGGCCGGCAGCCTGCGCGACAACCTGACCCTCGGCGCGCGTTACATCAGTGACTCACGCATGCTTGAAGTGGCGGAAATGACCGGCGTAACCGAACTGGCCCGACAGCACCCGCAAGGCTTCGACCGGCCCGTGGGCGAGCGCGGGCAACTGTTGTCCGGCGGCCAGCGCCAAGCCGTATTGATGGCCCGGGCGATGTTGCTCGACCCGCCCATCATGCTGCTCGACGAGCCCACCAGCGCCATGGACAACAGCAGCGAAGACGTCCTGCGGCAAAAACTTCACGGCTGGGTCCAAGGCAAAACCATCCTGCTGGTGACCCATCGCACCTCGATGCTGAGCCTGGTGGACCGGTTGGTGGTGCTGGACAACGGACGGGTCGTCGCCGACGGTCCGAAAGAAGCAGTCATCGATGCACTGCGCAAGGGCCGTGTCGGCTCTGCGGCCGTCTAGGAGTAGCCCATGTCTGCCGATCAAGGATCCCGTGGCTACTTCGACAGTTTCAACAAAAGTGCCGAGACCGAGTTCATGCCGGAAACCGCCGGCGCCTCCTTGCAGGACTCACCGCGCTGGTCGCGAATCACCGTGTGGCTGGCCGCCGGGCTGGTGGTCAGTGCGCTGGTCTGGGCCAAATTCGCCGTGTTGCAGGAAGTGACCATGGGCGAAGGCAAGGCGATTCCCTCGAGCAAGGTCCAGGTGATCCAGAACCTGGAGGGCGGCATCGTCACTGAAATTTTCGTCCGTGAAGGACAAATGGTGAACAAGGGCGACACCTTGCTGCGCCTGGATGACACCCGCTACCTGTCGAACAAGGGCGAAAGCGAAGCCGATCGCTATGCCTTGACCGCGCAGGTCGAACGGCTTTCGGCCGAGGCCGAGGGCCGGCCGTTCAAGCTGTCAGAAGAAGTGATCGCCAAGGCCCCGCAAGTGGCCGAAGACGAGCGCTCGCTGTACGACCAGCGGCAACGTCGACTGGCCAGCGAGCAGCGCACCCTGAGCGAGCAACTTCGGCAAAAAACCCAGGAACTTGCAGAGTTCCGCTCAAAACAGGGGCAGTTCAGTTCCAGCCTGGCGCTGCTGCAACAAGAGATGAACATGTCCACACCGTTGGTGGGCACGGGTGCGGTGTCACCGGTGGAAATCCTGCGGCTCAAACGCAGCGCGGTGGAGATTCGCGGCTCGCTGAACGCCACCACCCTGGCGATTCCCCGGGCGGAATCGGCGATCAACGAGATCAAAAGCAAGATCGACGAGTCGGAGCAAACCTTCCGCTCGGAAGCCGCCAAAGAGCTGAACGAGAAACGCACCGACCTGTCGAAAATCACAGCCTCAAGCATTGCTATCGACGACCGTGTCACCCGCACCACCGTCGTCTCGCCGGTACACGGCATCATCAAGGTGTTGAAGGTCAACACCATCGGCGGCGTGGTCCAGCCCGGCAGTGACATGGTGGAAATCGTGCCGCTGGAAGACAACCTGCTAATCGAAGCCAAGGTGCGGCCACAGGACGTTGCATTCCTGCATCCGGGCCAGAAAGCCATGGTCAAGTTCAGTGCCTACGACTACACCATTTACGGCGGCCTGAGCGCCAAGCTGGAATTGATCGGCGCCGACACCATCACCGACGACAAGGGCAACAGCTTCTATCTGATTCAGGTGCGTACCGACAAAAACCATTTGGGCGGGGATGTGAAACCGCTGCTGATCATCCCGGGGATGGTGGCGACGGTGGACATTATTACCGGGGAGAAAACGGTGCTGGATTACTTGCTTAAACCGGTGTTGAAAGCGCGGACCGAGGCGATGCGCGAAAGGTAAGCCTGACTCAATCTCTGTGGCGAGGGGGCTTGCCCCCGTTGGGTCGCGCAGCGGCCCCAAACCATTCTCGCCGGTGTATCAGGCAAACCGCATCAACCGCTTTTACGGCGGCTTCGCCGCCGAACGGGGGCAAGCCCCCTCGCCACAATTCATCATTGTTCGTGATTTTTGCGGTAAACCTCCTCCCCCATCGCCGCAATCTGCCCCTCGATCAACGCCTCGAACGGCTTCAGCAACGGCGCAAACGTTGCCGGCGCTTCGAGGGTTTCCAGCGCCTGCACAATCGCCTCCAACGTCGACAACGCTCCCGGCCCCGGCGCCTTGCGCAAGCGATAGCGGGACACGCCGCCTTCGGCCAGCGTCACCCTCGGCAACGCCGCCAACAGCGGATTGAGGTGCAGCATCTTGCGCGCCTTGCGCCAGGTGCCGTCGGGGACCACCAGCAACAAGGGTTCGTCCGTCGCGGCACAAGCCTGCATCGGCTGGGCATCTTCGCCGGGAAACAGCAACCGCGCCCGATACCCCGGCTGGTTCAACAGCGTCGGCAAATCCTCGAACACCTCGCCGACGATCAACTCGGCATTCTTCAACCCTAGCGCCGCCAGACGCGCGGTGTTCAACGCATGATTCACTTCGCTCGGATGCTGCAACAGCAACACCCGGGTGCGGCTGTCGAGGCTGGGGATCAATGGGCAAAGGCAGTGGCTTTGCGGGCGCAGGCAGCGCGGGCACTGGATTCTGGACATCTTCTCAGGCCTGATTCAGTTGGGCTTTAAGCAAGTCGCGGAATGTCTGGATCAGCGGCTCGCGGCTACGCCCCCGACGCACGATCATCGAGAACGGCGCCTGATAACCAAAGGTCGCCGGCAGCAACACTCGCAGGTCACCCTTGTCGGCCCAGGCCTGGGCGTAGTGCTCCGGCAGGTAGCCGATGTAGGCGCCGGACAGCACCAGAATCAACTGGGCCTCCATACTTTCTACCGTCGCGGCGCTGTGCTTGAAACCGTGGCGTGCCAGTTCGGCCTGGCTCCAGTAGCCACGACCGACCATGCGCTGCTGGGTAATGACTTGCTCGGGGATGCGCCGTTCGTTGAACAGCGGATGCCGCGTGCTGCAATACAACCAGTGTTGTTCACGGTACAGCGGCATGTACACAAGACCGCTCATGCGCGTGGAAAACGCACCGATGGCCAGGTCGAGGCGGTTGTCCTGCACGCCGAGTTGCAATTCGTAAGGGCTCATCACCGACAGGTGCAAGTGCACGGCCGGGTGTTCCTGGCTGTAGGCACCGATGGCTTCGGCGAACGGCAGGGCCTTGTCGCTGACGGTGGAGTCGATCACTCCGAGGTTCAAGGTGCCGCGCAACTCGCCCTTAAGGGCGGCGGCATACTGCTCGAAGCCTTCGAGTTCGCCCAGCAGACGCAGGGTTTCCTGATGGAACAGCTCGCCCTTGCTGGTCAGGCTGAAACCACCACGGCCGCGATGGCACAGGACCAGGCCGAGGGCTGCTTCAAGTTGGCTCATGTAGGTGCTGATGGCCGACGTCGAGAGATTGAGCTCCTGCTGGGCGTTGGCGAACCCCTGATGGCGCACCACGCTGACGAAGATGCGCAATAGTTTCAGGTCGGGTAAAGCGTTGGCCATCAGACACTCCAAATACAAAGGTCACACGCTGCTCTAGGTGGAATGCACATCACTGTGGCGAGGGGGCTTGCCCCCGTTGGGCTGCGCAGCGGCCCCAAACCCGTCATCCGGGATGCATCAGGCAAACCGCGTCAACGTGATTTACGGCGGCTGCGCCGCCGAACGGGGGCAAGCCCCCTCGCCACATTGGTTCTGCGGATGTCCGTGAGTCTATCGCTGTCCCAGCCATTAGTTTAGAAAAATCTGAACTAAGTATTTGCCCGTAGCGATTCTTCCCGGCCACTACATTTTGCAGAATCGGCGCCACAAGGTTCGCCCGTACTCCCGTGAATGGCGCAACCGACATAAATAAAACAACGACGATGAGGCCCTACCCGTGGACAAGATTCTTCACCAACCACTGGGCGGCAACGAAATGCCGCGCTTCGGCGGCATCGCCACCATGATGCGACTCCCCCATTTGAATACCGCTGCCGGCCTGGACGCTGCCTTCGTAGGCGTGCCACTGGACATCGGTACATCGCTGCGCCCCGGCACCCGTTTCGGGCCTCGCGAAATCCGCGCCGAGTCGGTGATGATCCGCCCGTACAACATGGCCACCGGTGCTGCCCCGTTTGACTCGCTGTCGGTTGCTGACATCGGCGATATCGCGATCAACACGTTCAACCTGCTGGATGCCGTACGGATCATCGAAGAATCCTACGACAACATCCTCGAACACGATGTGATCCCCCTGACTCTGGGCGGCGACCACACCATCACCCTGCCGATCCTGCGTGCCATCCATAAAAAGCACGGCAAGGTCGGCCTGGTACACATCGACGCCCATGCCGATGTGAACGATCACATGTTCGGCGAGAAGATCGCCCACGGCACCACCTTCCGTCGCGCCGTTGAAGAAGGCCTGCTGGATCCGGACCGTGTCGTGCAGATCGGTCTGCGTGCCCAAGGCTACACCGCTGACGACTTCAACTGGAGCCGCAACCAGGGCTTCCGTGTGGTTCAGGCTGAAGAGTGCTGGCACAAATCGCTGGAGCCTTTGATGGCTGAAGTCCGCGAAAAAGTCGGCGGCGGTCCTGTTTACCTCAGCTTCGACATCGACGGCATCGACCCTGCCTGGGCACCGGGTACCGGTACCCCGGAAATCGGCGGTCTGACGACCATTCAGGCAATCGAGATCGTTCGTGGCTGCCAAGGCCTCGACCTGGTCGGTTGCGATCTGGTAGAAGTCTCGCCCGCTTACGACACCTCCGGCAACACCTCGCTGCTGGCCGCCAACCTGCTGTACGAAATGCTCTGCGTACTGCCTGGCGTAGTCCACCGCTGAGGATTGGTCATGAACGAACGTGATCAGGTGCTCAAAGCCGCCGCCGATCTGGTGTCCGCTTTTGCCCGTAACGATCGCGAAGCCTACTTCGGCGCGTTCAGCGCCAATGCCAGCTTCGTCTTCTACACCCTCGAACAGCCCCTGCTGTCGCGCGACGCCTATCAGGCGATGTGGGACGGCTGGCGCTCTGAGGATGGCTTCGAGGTGCTCTCGTGCACCTCAAGCAACGCTTTCGTCAGCCTGCAGGGTGACGTGGCGATTTTCATCCATGACGTAGCCACCGAGTTGCGCATGCAAGGGGAGCAACACTTCAGCCAGGAGCGCGAGACGATTGTTTTCAAGAAACAAGCGTCTGGCCAAGAACAACAAGGCCTATGGCTGGCCTGCCACGAACATTTGTCCGCGATGCCGGAAGGGCTGCCAACCCCTTAGCCAACACAGGTGACGCTCACGCACGATGAGCGCGCCTTTATGATCGGAGCTGATCATGAATAACAACAACAACAACAACGACCAAAGCCTTACGCAAATTGAAACCTACGGGGTCGAACAGATCCCGGACAGCGAACGCACCGCAGGTCCGACGGACTTGTTCCGGATGATCTTCGGGGGTTCCAACACCTTTGCAACCGCCGTCCTCGGCAGCTTCCCGGTACTGTTCGGCCTGTCTTTCCAGGCGGGCGTCTGGGCGATTGTGCTGGGCGTATTGCTGGGTTCGCTGATCCTCGCGCCAATGGGCCTGTTCGGCCCGATCAATGGCACCAACAACGCCGTATCTTCCGGGGCGCACTTCGGCGTGCACGGGCGGATCGTCGGTTCGTTCCTGTCGCTGTTGACCGCCATCGCCTTCTTCTCGCTCTCGGTGTGGAGTTCGGGGGATGCGCTGATCGGAGGCGCCAAACGCCTGATCGGCCTGCCGGAAACCGACCTGACCCTGGGCCTGGCCTACGGTCTGTTCGCGATCCTGGTATTGACCGTATGTATCTATGGATTTCGCTTCTTGCTGTGGGTCAACAAGATCGCGGTGTGGAGTGCCAGCCTGCTGTTCCTGCTGGGCATCTTCGCCTTCGCCGGTCCCTTCGATGCGAACTACGCCGGCACCGTCAACATGGGGCAACCCGGTTTCTGGGCCGCGTTCATTGGCGCTGCGCTGGTGGCGATGAGCAACCCGATTTCCTTCGGTGCGTTCCTCGGCGACTGGTCGCGCTACATTCCGCGTGACACCTCCAAGCGCCGCATCATGGCGGCGGTGGTGATTTCGCAGATCGCGACGTTCATCCCGTTCCTGTTCGGCCTGGCCACCGCGACCATCGTGGCGATCAAGGCACCGGACTACATCGCGGCCAACAACTATGTCGGTGGTCTGCTGGCGGTATCGCCGAGCTGGTTCTTCCTGCCGGTGTGCCTGATCGCGGTGATTGGTGGCATGTCCACCGGCACCACCTCGCTCTATGGCACCGGCCTGGACATGTCCAGCGTGTTCCCTCGGGTGCTGTCGCGGGTCAAGGCCACGCTGCTGATCGGTGTGATGTCGATTGCCTTCATCTTCATCGGGCGCTTCGCGGCCAACCTGGTGCAGAGCGTGTCGACCTTCGCCGTGCTGATCATCACCTGCACCACCCCGTGGATGGTGATCATGATCATCGGCCTGCTGGTGCGTCGCGGCTTCTACTGCCCGGATGACCTGCAAGTGTTCACCCGCGGCGAGAAAGGTGGCCGCTACTGGTTCACCCACGGCTGGAACTGGCGTGGCCTGGGTGCCTGGATCCCGAGCGCGGCCGTCGGCCTGTGCTTCGTGAACCTGCCGGGTCAGTTTGTCGGGCCACTGGGCGAAATGGCCGGTGGTATCGACATCAGCTTGCCGGTGACCCTGGGCCTGGCCTCGCTGGTGTACCTGGCGCTGCTGAGCCTGTTCCCGGAGTCGAGCGCAGTGTTCGGTCCGAACGATTCACGCAGCCAGAGCACGGATTCGCTCGCTAAACCGGCGATGCGTCAAGCCGCCTGATTCAACGCATTACCTGTGGTCAACACATTACCTGTGGGAGCGTGGCTTGCCCGCGATGAACGATAACGCGGTCTGCCTGGTGGACCGCGGCGCTCCCTTCGCGGGCAAGCCACGCTCCCACAGGAATTGATGTTCCCACAGGGATTGATTTTCAGCCTCACATAAAAAAGACAATCGGAGACACGCAACAATGGCTTTGGATTTATTCGTCGTACTCATCTACGCCGCCGCGATGCTGATACTCGGCTACTACGGCATGCGCAAGGCCAAGACCAACGAAGACTTTTTGGTCGCCGGTCGCAACCTCGGCCCAAGCCTGTACATGGGCACCATGGCTGCCACCGTCCTGGGCGGCGCGTCCACCGTGGGCACCGTGCGTCTGGGCTACGTGCATGGCATCTCCGGTTTCTGGCTATGTGCGGCCCTGGGTTGCGGGATCGTGGCGCTGAACCTGTTCCTCGCCAAACCGCTGCTGAAACTGAAGATCTACACCGTTACCCAGGTCCTGGAAAAACGCTACAACCCGATGGCCCGCTCCGCGAGCGCGGTGATCATGCTGGCCTACGCGCTGATGATCGGCGTGGTTTCGATCCTGGCGATCGGCACCGTATTGCAAGTGCTGTTCGGCCTGCCATTCTGGGTGTCCGTTCTGCTCGGCGGTGGCGTCGTGGTGATCTACTCGGCAATCGGTGGCATGTGGTCCCTGACCCTGACCGACATCGTCCAATTCGTGATCAAGACAGTCGGCCTGATGTTCATCCTGTTGCCGATCTGCCTGTACCGCGTTGGCGGCTGGGATGAGTTGGTATTGAAACTGCCGGCAACCGCCTTCAGCTTCACCACCATCGGTTGGGACACCATCATCACCTACTTCATGATCTACTTCTTCGGGATCCTGATCGGTCAGGACATCTGGCAACGGGTGTTCACCGTCAAGACCGCTAAAGTGGCTCAGGTTGCCGGTACTGCTGCCGGTATCTACTGCATCGTTTATGGTCTGGCCTGCGCCCTGATCGGCATGGCCGCTCACGTGCTGATCCCGGATCTGGATAACGTCAACAACGCCTTCGCCGCCATCGTCAAACTGTCGCTGCCGGACGGTATCCGTGGTCTGGTGATTGCTGCTGCACTGGCCGCCATGATGTCCACCGCCAGCGCTGGCCTGCTGGCCGCTGCCACCACCCTGACCGAAGACCTGCTGCCGAAACTGCGCGGCGGTAAACAGTCGAGCCTGGGCCTGAACCGCCTGGTCACCATGCTGACCGGTATTGTGGTGCTGGGTATCGCTCTGGTCGTGAACGACGTGATCAGCGCCCTGACCCTGGCGTACAACCTGCTGGTAGGCGGCATGCTGATCCCGCTGATCGGTGCGATCTTCTGGAAACGTGCCACCACCGCCGGCGCCATCGCCAGCATGGGCATGGGCTTCGCCACTGCCCTGCTGTTCATGTTCAAGGATGGTCTGGATGCCAATACCCCGATCTACTACAGCCTCGGTGTAGGCCTGGTGAGCTTTGTTGCAGTCAGCCTGCTGTCCCGTCGCCCGGTGACTGTGGCCAGCGCGGCCTAAGCTGAACATAACGACTTGATGCTTTCTTCGACGAGTGTGGCGTCGGTTGCCGCACTCGTTTTTTTCGTCTGGAGAAAACTGCTCATGAAGATCGTCAGCCGCGATCATTGGTTCGAAGTCAAACATCTCAGCGACGGCATCCGCTTGATTCACGAGCCGTACATCCGCCCCTTCTACCGCTGCAACCTCTGGCACATCCAGGGCCGTAACAAAGACCTGCTGCTGGATAGCGGTTCGGGGCTGGTCAGCCTGCGCGAACAACTGCCGTGGATCACCGAACGGCCGCTGGTGGCCGTGGCCAGCCACTGCCATTTCGATCACATCGCCGGTCATCACGAATTCGCTGAACGGCTGGTGCACCCGGCCGAGGCGGACATTCTCGCCGCCCCCGATGGCGACAACGACCTGAGCAAAGCCTTCGTCGGCGACGACATGTTCGAGGCGCACCCCGATTGCCCGCTGTGCTACGCCGAATACCGGGTCAAGGCCGCACCGGCCACGGGGTTTGTCGAAGATGGGGATGTGCTGGACCTGGGTAATCGGGTGTTGCAGGTCGTGCACACACCGGGACACTCACCGGGTGGCATCTGCCTGTACGAAGCCGCCACCGAGACCCTGTTCAGCGGCGACATCATCTACGACGGCCCGCTGATCGAAGACGCCTACCACTCCAACCTCGATGACTACGCCCGCAGCCTGCAACGCTTGCACGCGCTATCGATCCGCACGGTGCATGGCGGGCATTTCGGCAGTTTTTCCGGGGAACATTTGCGCAGCATGATTGACGAATGGCAGCGCTCACACGCCTAAAGCCTGCTGTACTCAACGGCAGGAACTGCACCGGCAGGAAGAACTACACCCACTTCCTCGAAGAACGATCATGAAAGAAGCTGCCCTTCGTGCTGTCGTACATCGCTACATCAGCCGCCTGCTGGAAGGCCGGGATGACTTCGACGACAACGCCAGCCTGGCGCAGTTGGGATTGGATAAAAAAGATATCGAAGAGCTGATCTTCCATCTGGAAGATGAACTGGGTGTCACGGCGTTTACGGTAGAGGAAGACCGGATGCTCAAGACCGCCAGGACGGCGAATGATTTGAGCCGGTTTTTGCTGGAGATCGGGCGGTACTAAGGCTGGTGATCAAACGTACACGAAGCGGCAAGGGAGCTTGCTCCCTCGCCACGGGAAACCTTTCACCTGTCAGATGATATCTGCCATTACCGGCGTCGCTGCTGGCGCCGACGTTGTTCGTCATCAGTACGAACAGGCACGGGTTGCAGAGGCGGTTCGATCAAACCGAGAGCCACGCCCAGGTCATGCAGCCAGTTTTGGATTTTCTCTTTCATGGTGCCCCCTTCAGGGTAGTGCCGAGCGGCCAAAGTTCTGTAGCCCCTTCGTACAGATAATAGTCCGAAGTCCTACGCAATGCTCGCGCAAAGTCACAAGGATCTGTTACTGAATCCATCACAATCAGCCTGTGTTCAGGCAATGTCCTGTGCCCGCACTCGTGCCGGCGGAAAAACCACCTGTTGCTGCTCGATCCAGGCATTCAGGTTGGCCCCGACCATGCCCTTGCGCCACATCAGCCAGGTGGTAGCACTGGCGAACGGTTCGGCCAACGGATGCACGGCCACACTCTCACGACCCGGCAGACTGGCGAGCATCGACTCCGACATAAGCGCCACGCCGGAACCGGCAATCACACATGCCAGCATCCCCGGGTAGGACTCGATCTCCATCGCCCGGCCCATGGCCGCATGGTCATGGGCGAACCAGGCCTCCAGGCGCATGCGGTAGGAGCAGCCCTGGCGAAAGGTGAACACCGAACGCCCCTCCACATCCAGCGCGCTACGCACTGGCGGATGGTCGGCCTCGCTGATCAGCACCAGGCGCTCGTCACACAAGGGCACACCGTCAAGCCCGGCCAGTTCCAGGGGGCCATCCACCAGCGCCGCATCGAGTCGACCGGTGAGCAGGCCTTCGAGCAATTCACCGCTGGGGCCGGATTGCACTTGCAGGTTCACCGCCGGATACAAACGGTGGTAGTGCGCCAATAGCCCCGGAAGATGAATCGCCGCTGTGCTGTACATGGTGCCGAGCACGAAGTCGCCCGCCGGTTGCCCGCCCTGCACTGCCGCACTGGCTTCATCGCGCAAGGCAAAAAGCCTGGCGGTGTAGTCCAGCAGGACTTTTCCCGCAGGCGACAACTGCAAGCGCTGACGTTCGCGCAGGAACAGTTCGACGCCCAGTTGCTCTTCCAGCTGTTTGAGCCGGGTCGACAGGTTCGACGGTACTCGATGCAGCCGTTCGGCGGCCCGGGTGATGGACCCTTCTTCCGCCACTGCCTGGAAGATGCGCAATTGGCTGAATTCCACGACATTCTCCAAAAAAGAACAAGTTACTCACTATTATTCATTTTTAAAGAAAGTCAATCAGTCCTAGCCTGACGGTCATTGATCCTCCAGACGGAATCCAGACCATGTCTCCCCTGATCCGCTTATCCGCCAGTTTCGTTGCCCTGATGATGGCCATGGGCATCGGCCGTTTTGCCCTGACACCGCAACTGCCGCACCTGCTCAGCGAAGGCCAGATCGACCTGACCGCCGCCGGGCTGATTGCCGCCGCCAACTACCTCGGTTATTTCATTGGTGCGGTGGACGCCATGTTTTCCCGGCGTCCCGCGCAAGTGCGCCGGCGCTTGCTCGGCGGATTGTGGCTCTGCGTGCTGCTGACCCTGGCGTCGTTCTGGGCCAATGGTTTCTGGTCGCACTTGCTGCTGCGCTTCGGCACCGGCGTGGCCAGCGCCTGGGTGCTGGTGATGATTACCGCCCTGAGCCAGCCACTCGCGGCAGAGGCCGGTCGTCCTCGGCTCGGCGCCCTGGTCTTCGCTGGACCGGGTTTGGGGATTTTTCTGACAGGTTTGTTGGCCCTGGGCTCGAATCTGCTGGGCCAGACTTCCGCCACCTTGTGGCTGGTGTACGCCGCCGCAGGACTGGTGATGCTGCTGGGTATCCTGCCGTTCCTGCCACAACCGGGGGGCACCGCGACTGCTGCGCCCAGCGCCAGCGCGTCGGGCAATCAAGGCATCGCTCGCCTGGGTTGGATCTATGCCTTGTATGGATTGGGCTACATCATTCCGGCGACCTTTTTGTCGCAAATGGCCAACGCGCAATTCCATGGCCAATGGCAGGCCGACCTGTTCTGGCCATGCTTTGGCTTGGCGGCGGCAATCGGCGTGGTGCTGGTGAGTCTGCGGCGGCAAAAACCCGGCGCCACGGGTCACTGGCTGATGGCGACGTTATGGCTGCAAGCCGCTGGCGTGTTCGCCTGCCTGCTGGGCAACGGGCCAGGCCTGGCGTTGGGTGTGATCCTGTGCGGCACGCCGTTCCTGGCCTGCATGCAACTGGTGATGCAACGCTCCCGGGAACTGGCGCCCCATGCCACCCAGCGCAATGCCGGCCTGCTGACAGCCTGCTTTGCCGTGGGCCAGCTCAGCGGGCCATTGCTGGCGGCGCTGAGCAGTCATTTCAGTGGCGGTTTGCAACCGGCATTGGTGGTCGCCGGCTGCGGCTTGTTGATCGCCGGCAGTCTGTTGCTCGCGCCGGTCAATGCTACCCGAGGGCTTTGCGCAAACGACGGCGCAACCACTGCTCGGCGCTGACAAAAGTGATGCCCGCCAATACCAGCACGGCACCGATGACGAAGTTCAGGCTCAGCTCCTCGCCGAGCAGCACCACACCGAAGGTGACGCCGAACAACGGCGTCATGAACGAAAACACCGCGAGGTTGGCCGCCAGGTAACGGCGCAGCAGCCAGAACCAGATCAGGTAACTGAAGAACGACACGACCACACCCTGAAACAGCACACTGGCCACCGCCACGCTGGTCAGGCTGACATGAGTGATCTGGCCGCTGAGCAGCGCAATCAACAACAAGCCGAAGAAGCCGACGATCAACTGATAGAACAGCGTCAGGGTCACCGGCGCTTCCGAAAGTCGCGAGGCGCGCACCACCACCGTGGTCGCACCCCAGGCGGCACCCGCCAGCACCCCCAAGGCATCGCCCATCAACATGCGGTAATCAAGGTTGTCCCAGGACACCCCGCCGGCAAACGCAATGGCAATCCCGATAAAGGCCAGGACAATCCCCAGCCATTGCAGCGGCCGCAATCGCTCACTGGGCAGCAACCAGTGCACACCCAATGCGGTGAAGATCGGCGCGGTGTAGAGGAACACCGACATGTGCGCCGCCGTGGTCAGTTGCAGGCCTTCGGAAATGAAGAAGAACTCCAGGCCGAACAAGGCACCGGCCAACAGACCGCCACGCCAGGTCGCACCCACCTGGTTCCAGCCACCCTTCCAGCAGATCAGCAGCCCGACCAGCAACGCTGACATACCGGAACGTCCGGCTGCCTGCATCACTGGCGCGATATCAGTCGCCGCCCACTTGATCATCACCTGCTGAACGCCCCAGACCAGGCACAACCCGACCATCACTTGCAGGGCAAACCCGTCGGCGCTGCGCCGGGTGGCGCTCACCGGAACACCTCGAAGACACAATCCATGGCAAAGACTCGGCAGAATAAAAAGCAAAACCCCGGCCTTCTCGTTGAAAAGAAATCACCGGGGCAATGAATCATGTTGTCGATTATTAACCAGAAGGCCAGAAAATGCCGCCCGCCAGAGACCTCTACTTCTCTGCTTGCGCCATCCTGGCCCTCTGTCTTGTCAGCGCATCAACTGAGTTCGATGCGATCGGCATGAATGACAATCTGGCCATTCTTGTACAACGCACCAATGGCCTTCTTGAAGTTGCCCTTGCTGACACCGAACAGGCTGCTGATCAACGCCGGATCGCTCTTGTCGCTCACCGCCAGGCTGCCATTGTTTTCGCGCAACTTGGCGAGGATCTTCGAGTTCAGGCTGGTGGCCGCTTCCTGGCCGACCGGTTGCAGGCTCAGGCTGATCTTGCCGTCGGCGCGAGCTTCCTTGATGAAGCCCTTTTCTTCTTTACCGGCGCGCATGAACTTGAAGATTTCGTTCTTGTGGATCAGGCCCCAATGCTTGTTGTTGATGATGGCCTTGAAGCCCATATCCGTGGCTTCGGCCACCAGCAGATCCACTTCCTGGCCCGCGGTGTAGTTGGCCGGGGTCTTGTCCAGGTAGCGGTCCAGACGCGCGGTCGCGGTGATGCGACGGGTGTGCTTGTCGAGATAGACATGCACCACCACATACTCGCCCGCCGTCATCTGGCGCTTCTCTTCGGAGAACGGCAGCAACAGGTCTTTCGGCAACCCCCAGTCCAGGAATACGCCGATGCTGTTGACTTCAACAACTTTCAAACTGGCGAATTCACCGACTTGAACTTTCGGTTTTTCAGTAGTTGCGATGAGTTTGTCATCGCTGTCCAGATAAATAAAAACGTTGAGCCAGTCTTCATCTTCGGTAGGAATATCTTTTGGAATATAACGATTAGGCAGAAGGATTTCGCCATCCGCGCCACCGTCCAGATATAAACCGAAGTTAGTGTGTTTAACCACTTGCAAACTGTTGTAACGCCCGATTAAAGCCATGTCCAATACCCTCATTGCGTGGGCGGCATTCTACCCGGTTTTAAGCGTCGCGTTCGGCAGCCGGCCCGGTGGCGCGAGAAAATCCTCTGAAACCCTTAATTTTCCCGGGGTTTCATCCAACGCCTGGCCGCTCGTCAGGCCGTTCCGGGCATTTACGCCATGCCCAGGCAAGCGTGACGCGGTATTTTTCCAGGCAATGTTCTTAGTTAAAACAGCGGCTTAGGTGCATATTTCGAATATTGGCCGGTGACTAATTACCCCGTCCTCAGGAATATGCCGAGGGGATATTTGCCAAGCAATTATCAGGCAATTCCTGTACGATGCCTGGCCAAGTTAATTTTCTACAGGTTAATGGCCGCCATGCGCGTAAAAGCATCCACCAGCAAAGCAAAGCCAGCTCCAGCCGTCGAAACCAGCGAGTCGATCAACAGCCAGATCGCTGCGTTCCTCAAGTCCGGCGGTGAAATCCAGCAAATTGCCAAAGGCGTCAGCGGCCAGACGTTCGGCCCGTCCAAGCAGATCACCTTGGGCAAAAAGTAATCCCCTCGCGTCACCTGGTCCCAAAGCGCTTTGAGCTTCGAAGCGCTTGGACTGGAACCCTCGATACTCCCCTGCGCCACACCATCAAATCCTTTGGAAATCGACGAACGGCCTTCATTGCCGATCATTCGCCGGTATCCTTGCACACGTCTGGATCAAGCGTTTCAGCGGGCCCGCCAGCCTGTCCTCGCTGTTCATGGAGTGACGCATGTTCAAACCTTTCTATCTATCGGCATTGCTCGCCAGCCTGTTGGCCTGCTCTGTAGCACACGCACAAATCTTTCAGCGTGAGCTGGGGGGCTTCGACCTCAAGCTCGGCACCACCCCCACCCGCAGCATGGCCCAAGGCCTGGTCAAACCCTCGGCCGTCGGCTCGTTCCACGGCGGCCTGGACCTGAGCCACGACAGTGGTTTCTATGTGGGCCAATGGTCGCCCAGCATGGGCATCAGCCCGGGGAAAGACCTCGAGATCGATTCCTACATGGGTTTTAAGCAACCCTTCGACCAAACCCTCGGCTACGAAGTAGGCCTGATCCGCTACAGCTACCCCGAAGTCACGACCCCTGCCAGCCAGGAACTGTTCGGCGGCCTGACCTTGCTCGGCAGCCGTTTCGGCATCGCCTTCAGCAATGACCCGGACAAACAGAACAACACCCTGTTCGCTGACTTGAGCGGCAATCAACCGTTCGGTGTCGGCATCAGCCTTAAATACACCACCCACCAATTCAATACGCCAGTGGCGGTGGATGGCGGGTATGTAGGCAGTTTTACCGATTGGTCGCTGAAATTGTCCCGCCCGTTCATGGGCATCGACCTCGACCTGATCTACAGTGACTCCAACCTGAGCGGCAGCGGTTGCTCGGCCTATGCCGGGCACAACAGCCAATGCGACGGACTGGTTACACTCAAGGCCGAACACGCGTTCTATTGATCGGCTGAACTGCCGGACTCCTCCTGGGTTCACATGAGAATCAGCCCCCGAAGACTGGCTTTCGCAAGGATCCGCCCATGTCCCGCTGGTTCAAACATATCGCCGTTGTGTTGACCGTTACCCTCGCCCTCGGCGCGTGCAGCCGCGTGGGCCTGGCCTACCGCAATCTCGACGTGATTATCCCGTGGACGCTCAGCGACTACCTGGACATGAACGGCGAGCAAAAAAGCTGGCTGATCGAACGCCTGAAGGAACACCTGAGCTGGCACTGCACCACCCAATTGCCCGGCTACCTCGACTGGCTGGACCGCCTGCAAACCATGATCGCCACCAACCAGGTCACCGATGCCGCCTTGCAGGCCCGCGCCCGCGAAGCCGAACAGGCGATCGCCGAGACCGCGCGTGAAATCACCCCGTCGGCCATCGAGTTGCTGCAAGGGCTGGATGACAAGCAAGTTGCCGAGATGAACGATGCCTTTGCCAAGGACCAGCGCAAACGCCAGGAGGAATATCTCAAACCCTCCCTCGACCAGCAGATCAAGGAGCGCGGGGCGCGCATGGAGAAACGCCTGAACGACTGGCTCGGGCCACTGAACGCTACCCAGCAACAGCGGGTAACCACATGGTCCAACGCCCTGGGTGAGCAGAACACCCAGTGGCTTGCCAACCGGGTCCATTGGCAGAAGCAGTTCAGCGCGGCTGTTGCGCAACGCCAGAGCCCCCAATTCCCACAACGCATCGAGACACTTCTGGTCAATCGCGAGAGCTTGTGGACACCCGCCTATCGTCAGGCCTTTGCCAACACCGAGACCCAGGCACGCTCGCTGTTCGTGGATCTGATGGCTGAAAGCACGCCGAACCAGCGCGCACGACTACTGAAGAAAGTTGAAGGTGTGAAGAAGGACTTCAGCGACTTGAAGTGCCTGAAAGCGGCGAAACAAGGCTGACTGCAACACAAGTCCCATGTGGGAGCGAGCCTGCTCGTCCGGCACCTGCTACGGGTGATCATTGCCGGGAATACTGTTGTCGATCAGACGGGCATTTGCTGACGACCGACCGGCGGCATGTCGAAATCCATGCAAGCCAAACGACTAGGCTGTGTAAGTCACCTCCCCGCCCCACGCAGGAGAAAACACCATGAACATTCAGAATCATCCCGTCGTGTCGCGGGAAGAATGGCTCGCCACCCGCAAACAGCACCTGGCCCGCGAGAAAGCCTTCACCAAGGAAAGGGACAGACTCAGCGCCGAACGCCGCGCCCTGCCCTGGGTGAAAATCGACAAGGACTACCACTTCCAGGGCCCCGACGGCGAACTGAAACTGGCGGACCTGTTCGGGGGGCGCAGCCAGTTGGTCATCTACCACTTCATGTTCGCCGAGGGCTGGGACGAGGGTTGCCCCGGTTGCTCGTACCTGAGCGATCACATCGACGGCGCCAACCAGCACCTGGCCCACCACGACGTTGCAGTGGTGGCGGTTTCCCACGCACCGTTCGCCGAATTCCAGGCCTTCAAACGGCGCATGGGCTGGAAGTTCGACTGGGTGTCGTCCGAAGGCTGCGATTTCAATTACGACTTTGGCGTCACCGCCCGAGCCGAAGAGGTCGCCGCCGGAAAGGCTACATACAACTACGAAAAAACCGACGGTTCCGAGGAAGAACTCCCCGGTCTCAGCGTGTTTTATCGCAATGACGCCGGCGAAATTTTCCATACCTACTCCACCTATGCCCGGGGCCTGGACATGCTGGTCGGCGCCTACAACTACCTCGACTTGACGCCCAAAGGTCGCAACGAAGAGGAAATCATGGAGTGGGTGCGGCATCACGACAAATATGAGGAACAGGAGAAGTCGAGCTGCTGTCATGGTGGTTAGCCCCGGACACCGAGGCGCGGCCTTCGCGGGCAAGCCACGCTCCCACAGTTTCTGTGGCGTTCACAAAACCTGTGGGCTTGCCCGCGAAGGGGCCCACCCCCGACGAAGCCACTGCCAAGCGCGAACAACTGGCCCGGGAAGTGGCCCGGGAAGTGGCCCGGCTCACCGAGCAGAACCCGGCCAAGGCCAAGGAGATCAACGACGAGTTGCAGAAAATGGATCTGGGCACCGCCGCCAAAGACTTGCCGGATAAGTGCCAATTGATCGACCAGCGACTCAAGGAACTGGCAACGGCGGAGAAAAAAGCCGAAAGCTGAATACAAAAAGCCCGGTCACCGACCGGGCTTTGAGGTTTCAGGACTGTTAACCCTGCGGGGCTGCGCGCTCAAGGGCTTTAAGCAACTCCCGATTGTCCCCGCCTAACGCGAGGGTCGCCTTGGCCGCTGCTTCGAGCAACAACCCACACGCTGTCGCCACTTTTTCCTGGCTGAAACGCTCTGCCGGGCCGGACAAGGTCATCGCTCCGGTCAGGTCATAAGCCGCGTTGAATACCGGCACCGACACAGCTGCGGTCTCGGCGTCGCGCTCGCCGAAGGACGTCGCCCAGAATTGCTCGCGGACAATACTGAGCATCGGGTCTGATGTGCCGGCAAAAGCCCGCAGGACTTTTCCCGATGCGCCCACATTCAGTGAAAATCGCGCTCCCTCATGCAGGGCAACACGCACCGCGCGTTTCGGTTCCACGCGAAACAGCACCACACGGCTGTCGTTTTCTCGCACATAGAACGAAGACGTTTCGCCGCTGGCTAGCGACAGGGATTCCAGCAACGGGTAGATCACATCCCGCAGGCGGAACGACGTCTGATAAACCTGCGCCAGCCGCAATGGTTCGGGGCCGACGGCGTACTGGCCGTCTCCGAGGCGACGGATGAAACCGGCACGCTCGAGCGAGCTCATCAGGCGCAGGATGGTGCTTTTATACAGCCCCGTGCGCCGGGCGATTTCCGCCAGTGGCAGGCTGTTGCTGCCGACATCAAACGCCGCGAGGATCGCGAACGCGCGATCCACGGCCGCTACACCACCTTCGGCAGCAGGCGTGGAGGATTCGTCTTCCGATAGGGATTGTTTGCTCATGTTCGCTCGTGACAAAACTTCAGGACGGCGCCAGCTCCGGGCTGCGCAGAGGCTACCTTAACCGTTGCTCGAAGCGGCGGCCACCCTGAGTGAGCTCAGGCCTGAGACTTGATGACACCAGCACCGTGCAGTGCCGTTACATCGGCAGCGGTGTAACCCAGTTCAGCCAACAACTCATCACTATGGCTACCCAATTGCGGTACGTTCAAACGCGTACCGAAACGCTGGCCGTCCATTTCGAACGGCAGCATGGGCACCTTGACCGACTGACCGTCGGGCATTGTCACTTGAGCCATGCCACCAGACTCGTTCAGGTGTTTATCGTCGAACAGATCCTGTGGACGCTGGATTGGTGAGAACGGCAACCCGGCCTCTTCGCACAGGGCCATCACTCGTTCCTTGCTCATCCGTGCCAGGCACTCACGCACGTGCGGCAGGATCTCTTTACGTGCAGCCACCCGCTGATTGTTGGCGGCCAACTGCGGATCGCTAGCGAACGTGTCGAAGCCAAACACCTCGCAAAAGCTTTTCCACTGACTGTCACTGACCACGCCGAGGAAGATCTGCTCTTCACCGGCACAACTGAACACGTCATAGATGGCCCATGCCGAGACGCGGCTCGGCATCGGTGCCGCGGGTGTGCCGGTCACCACGTTCTGCATCATGTGCTGGGCCACGAGGAATGCCGAATTTTCAAACAGGCCGGTTTGCACGAACTGACCTTGAGCATTTTGATTGCGTTGCAACAGCGCTGCGAGAATCGATATCGCGCTGAACATCCCGCCCATGACATCGTTGACCGAGGCCCCAGCGCGCAGCGGCTGGCCGACCGGGCCGGTCATGTAAGCCAGGCCTGTCATCATCTGCACCACTTCGTCGAGGGCCGTGCGATGTTCGTAAGGGCCGGGCAGGAAACCTTTCATGGAGCTGTAAATGATGTCCGGTTTGATCGCCTTGATGTCGGCATAACCCAGACCGAGTTTATCCATGGTGCCAGGACGAAAGTTCTCGGTGACCACGTCGGCGGTGGCAATCAGCTTTTTCACCGCCGCAATGCCTTCGCTGGTTTTCAGGTCAACGGCGAAACTTTTCTTGTTGCGGTTGTAGGTGGTCCAGTAGCCGGCGCCAGACCCCATCAAGCGCCGGGTATTATCGCCTTGCGGAGTCGGTTCGACCTTGATCACCTCGGCCCCCAGATCCGCCAGCACCAGACCGCAGGCCGGCCCCATGACCATGTGCACGAACTCGATGACCCGAATACCGGCCAGCGGTAAAGGCTTTTGTTGTTGGCTGAGGCCCATGTTCATACCGCCTTCTTTGCATAGTGAAAATTCTTGCCCACACCGGCGTCCGGAATGAAGCCGTACAGCGGCTCTCCCGGCAGGCCTTGGTAGAGCCATTCGCGGGCCGCCACCAACCGATCGATGTCGATGCCGGTGCGCAGGCCCATCGATTCGAGCAGGTAAACCAGGTCCTCGGTGACGATGTTGCCTGACGCACCGGGAGCGTAAGGGCAACCACCAATCCCGCCTTGCGAGGCATCGATGGTGGTCACGCCCACGTCCAGCGCCGCCAGCACATTGGCCAGGCCCTGGCCACGGGTGTTGTGGAAATGCGCACTGCCAGCAACGCCCGGCAACTCCTGACGCAAGCGGGTGAACAACCGACGGACCTGCGTCGGGTTGGCGTAGCCGACGGTATCGGCCAACCCCACTTCATTGACACCCAGTTCGGCCATGATCGCGGCCATACGCAATGTGTCGTCATCCGGCACTTCCCCCTGAATCGTGCAACCGAATACGGTCGATAACCCGGCCTCGATTTCGATGTGCGGGTATTGCTCGTTACGCAAGGCAACCACGGTGCGCACTTCCTGATAGACCTCGGCGTGAGTCTTGCGGATGTTGGCCAGGGAATGGGGTTCGCTCACCGAAATCGGCATCGTGATTTTCTGCACACCGGCCCTGAACGCCGCTTCGGCGCCCTTGAGGTTGGGCACCAACGCCGTCACAAACAGGTTGGGCAAGGTCCGCGCATGGGCCACCAACTGCGCCGCGTCGGCCATCTGCGGCAGCAGTTTGGGTGACACAAAAGAGCCCACTTCAATCTCCCGCAACCCGGCGGTCGCCAGGGCGGTGATCCATTTCAGTTTCAGTTCAGTCGGCATGGTGGCGGCGACGCTTTGCAGACCGTCACGTGGCCCGACTTCGCTGACCAAAATATCGATTTCGTTCGAATGACCCATCACCAGCTCTCCTGAAACGCTACGGGAGCCCCTGTTTTCAGGGGCTTCAGCATGCATTCTACCTGACAGAATAATGTTCTATTTTTAGTATCGGCCGGGTTTCGATGCCTTGTCAACGAGTGGACAAAAACTTGACAGCACAAAAAATTGATCGGAAAGTTGTTCCATCAAAAGGAATGACGTTCTATCTAATAGAACGATATAGGCGACAAGCGTTTGCTTAGGCCGCCATGACACCCGGACAAAACCTATAAAAACGAGGGAACCCATGCTGACCCTACTCAGCTATTCGATGATCACCTGCTTCATGTACCTGGTCATGAGCAAACGCCTGTCGCCGCTGGTTGCGCTGTTGCTGGTCCCGGTCGCCTTTGCCTGCCTTGCCGGATACGCCAGGACGCTCGGACCGATGATGTTCGACGGTTTGAAGATGCTGGCCCCAACCGGAGTGATGCTGACCTTTGCCATCCTGTATTTCTGCATGATGACCGACGCAGGGCTATTCAACCCGCTGGTCAAATTGATCCTCAAGGCGGTGAAAGGCGATCCGCAAAAAATCGTGCTGGGCACGGCGATTCTCGGGATCTGTGTTGGTCTGGATGGCGATGGCGCCACGACTTACATCATTACGTGCGCAGCGCTGCTGCCGCTCTATCGCCGCACCGGCGTGCGCCTGCAAGTCATGGCCACGGTGTTGCTGCTGGCCATTGGCGTGATGAATATTCTGCCGTGGGCCGGTCCGTTTTCCCGTGCGGCCAGCGCCATGCACGTCGATATCACCGAACTGTTCGTGGCGATGTTGCCGTTGATGGCTTTCGGTCTGGTCTGGGTGATGTTCGTCGCCCTTTACTTGGGCCGCCTGGAACGACGCCGGTTGGGGGTGGTGCAGCTCAATGGCGATGAAGGCCTGGATCACGCCACTGAATTTCGTTTGGGCGACTGGCGCTTGCTGTTCAACGCTGCGCTCACCATCGCCCTGATCGCGCTGATGATGCTCGCCGTGATGCCACCAGCAGTACTGTTCATGCTCGCGTTCGGCATTGGCCTGGTGGTGAACTTCCCGAACCTCAAAGAGCAGAAAGCCGTGATCGCCCGCCATGCCGACAACGTGATGGCGGTGACCTTGCTGATCTTTGCCGCCGGGATTTTCGTCGGCATCATGAGCGGCACCGGAATGACCAAAGCCATCTCCGAGAGCCTGATCCACGTCATCCCTGAGTGGGCCGGCAGCTCGATGTCGATCATCACGGCGTTCATCAGCATGCCGTTCACCTACGTGCTGACCAACGATGCGTTTTACTTCGGCGTTCTGCCGATCCTCGCGCAAACCGCCAGCCACTATGGCATCAGCGGCAAGGAAATGGCGATCGCCGGTTTGATCGGCCAGCCGGTGCATTTGCTCAGTCCGCTGGTGGCGTCTACCTATTTGCTGTGCGGATTGCTGGACCTGGATTACGGCGACAACCAGCGCATGACTTTGAAGTGGACCATCGGAACAGTGGGGGTGATGTTGCTGGCGGCGCTAGCGCTTGGTTCCATATCGATTGTCAGGTAGTTGTTTTGACGTAAAAAAACCCGGACGCTGTCCGGGTTTTTCATAGGTCGACTACAACGACTTACTCAGCCGCCGGCGCTTCCGGCTTGCGGCGCTTGAGCGGGGCCATGCCGTCCTTGCTGACCAGTGAATCGCTCTTGGGCCGGTTGGCGCTCTTGCGCTTGGTCGGGGTCTTGGCGGCAGTTTTCTTCTTGTCGCCCTTGGCGTCGGTCTTTTTCTTCTTCACGCCGACGGCCTTGCCCGAGGCCTTGACCTTTTTCGGTCCGCCGTAGGTGCCTTTGACTTCCTTGATGGTACGGCGCTCGAAGCTCTGCTTGAGGTAGCGCTCGATGCTCGACATCAGGTTCCAGTCGCCGTGGCAGATCAGCGAGATGGCCAGGCCATCGTTACCGGCGCGGCCGGTACGACCGATGCGGTGCACGTATTCGTCGCCGCTGCGCGGCATGTCGAAGTTGATCACCAGGTCCAGGCCATCCACGTCCAGACCGCGAGCGGCGACGTCGGTGGCCACGAGGATTTTCACGCCGCCCTGCTTCAGGCGGTCGATCGCCAGTTTGCGATCCTTCTGGTCTTTCTCGCCGTGCAGCACGAACGCTTTGTATTCCTGCGCCACCAGGCGGCCGTAGATACGGTCGGCCATGGCCCGGGTGTTGGTGAAGACGATGGCCTTCTGGTAGGTCTCGTTGGCCAGCAGCCAGTTGACGATCTGTTCTTTGTGCTGGTTGTGGTCAGCGGTGATGATTTGCTGACGGGTGGTTTCGTTCAGCTGGCTGACTGCGTTGAGCTGCAAGTGCTCAGGGTTGTTCAGGACCTTGGCGATCATCTCGCGCAGGCCCGAACCACCGGTGGTGGCGGAGAACAGCATGGTTTGCTGACGGTTGGTGCACTCATCGACCAGACGCTGAACGTCATCGGCGAAGCCCATGTCGAGCATACGGTCGGCTTCGTCGAGCACCAGTACTTCAACTTCTTTCAAGTCGAGGTTGCCGGCGTTCAGTTGCTCGATCATCCGGCCCGGCGTACCGATCAGGATGTCCGGTACCTTGCGCAGCATCGCGGCCTGGACCTTGAAGTCTTCGCCGCCGGTGATCAGGCCGGACTTGATGAAGGTGAACTGCGAGAAGCGTTCAACTTCCTTCAAGGTCTGCTGGGCCAGTTCGCGGGTCGGCAGCAGGATCAGGGTCTTGATGCTGACGCGGATTTTCGCCGGGCCGATCAGACGGTTGAGGATGGGCAAAACGAATGCAGCGGTTTTGCCGCTACCGGTTTGCGCCGTCACCCGCAGGTCACGCCCCTGGAGCGCCAGCGGGATGGCCGCGGCTTGCACAGGCGTTGGCTCGACAAATTTCAGCTCGGCCACGGCTTTGAGCAGGCGTTCGTGCAGGGCGAATTGGGAAAACACGGGTGCTACCTCGAAGAAATGCAAAAAAACAGCTGCATAGGGTAACGGTTTCGAGCGCTCAGGCCGAGTTTCTTTATACAAATGGCGGTAAACAGTTGGTTTTTTGTTGCCTGATTTTTCCCGAAACGTAATACAAAGCGTCTTAAATGCTCTAATCCCCTCTCGCGCCTTACAGAAGAATCGTTTTCGACCATGGATATCAAACAGCTCTGGATCAACATCCTGGACCTTTGGGGTGCCCTCGACCAGCACCCGCTCGTGCACTCCAGCCTGTCGCTGTTGTTGCTGCTGGCAATTGCGCTGTTCCTCGGACGGGTGGCGCGCTACCTCATTCTGCACGCGGCCAAAATGCTCGGCCGCCAGCCGGCCTTGCACTGGGTCAATGATTTTCTACAGAACAAGGTGTTCCATCGCCTGGCGCAGATCGCGCCTTCGCTAGTGCTCCAGTTCGGTCTCAATCTGGTGCCGGACCTGAGCAAAACCAGCCTGAACTTCCTCGGCAACGTCGCCCTGTCCTTCACCTTCCTGTTTCTGCTGCTGGCGGTCAGCGCCCTGCTCAACGCCCTGCTGGACATCTACGCCCGCACCGAGCACGCCCGCACCCGCTCGATCAAGGGCTATGTGCAACTGGCGAAAATGGTGTTGTACGTGTTTGGCGCGATCGTCATCGTCGCCACGCTGATCGACCGCTCGCCGCTGTTGCTGCTGTCGGGTCTGGGTGCCATGTCGGCGGTGATTCTGTTGGTCTACAAGGACACGCTGCTGTCGTTCGTCGCCAGCGTGCAGTTGACCAGCAACGACATGCTGCGGGTCGGCGACTGGATCGAGATGCCCCAGGTGGGCGCCGACGGCGATGTGGTGGACATCACGCTGCACACGGTCAAGGTGCAGAACTTCGACAAGACCATCGTCTCGATCCCGACCTGGCGCCTGATGTCCGAGTCGTTCAAGAACTGGCGCGGCATGCAGGCTTCCGGTGGCCGCCGGATCAAACGCAGCCTGTTCATCGACGCCAGCGGCGTACGCTTTTTGCGTGACGACGAAGAGCAGAAGCTGTCCCAGGTGCACTTGCTCACCGACTACATGACCCGCAAACAGGCCGAACTCAAGGCCTGGAACGAAGCCCAGGGCAACGTCGCCGCCATGTCGGCCAACCGCCGGCGGATGACCAACATCGGCACCTTCCGCGCCTATGCACTGGCCTACCTGAAGAGTCACCCGGGGATCCAGCCGAACATGACCTGCATGGTGCGCCAGATGCAGACCACAGCCCAGGGCATTCCGCTGGAAATCTACTGCTTCACCGGGACCACGGCGTGGGCCGACTACGAGCGGATCCAGGGGGATATTTTCGACTACCTGCTGGCGGTGCTGCCGGAGTTTGGGTTGAGTCTTTATCAGCAGCCGAGCGGAACGGATTTGCGTGCGGGGATATTGCCGGCGGTACTGGGCGCGAGCCACATTCCCGAAGCTGAAAAGCGCAGGGTGTAACACCACAAAAAAACTGTGGGGTTTGTGTGGCGAGGGAGCTTGCTCCCGCTGGACAGCGAAGCTGTCCCAATGACTGCAGTCCGGTTCCTTCAGACAACCACGGTCGGCTGGTACTACGACTGCTGCGCAGCCGAGCGGGAGCAAGCTCCCTCGCCACAAGAGCCTGCTCCCACAAGGGTTACATCGCTTTCAGAAATTGCGAGTTACTTGACCTGCCGCTGCGGTGCCTTGTGCACCATGGTGTAGGCGTAATCCACGCCCATGCCGTACGCGCCGCTGTGTTCCAGCACCAGCTCCATCACCGCCTCGTAAGTGTCCTTGTGTGCCCAGTCGCGCTGGTATTCGAGCAACACTTGCTGCCAGGTCACCGGTACCGCGCCGGCCTGAATCATCCGTTGCACCGACATATCGTGGGCTTCCTTGCTGGTGCCGCCGGAAGCGTCGGTAACGATGTACACCTCGTAGCCTTCAGCCAAGGCTTCCAATGCCGGGAAAGTCAGGCAGACCTCGGTCCACAGCGCGGCAATGATCAGCTTCTTGCGGCCGGTGGCTTTCACCGCGTCGACCAGTGCCTTGTCTTCCCAGGAGTTCATCGAAGTGCGTTCGATCGGCTTCTGATCCGGGTGCACCGCCAGCAATTCGGGCCAGATGTAACCGCTGAAGCTTTCGGTTTCGACCGAGGTGTAGATGGTCGGCACGTTGAAAATCTTCGCTGCCTTGGCCAGGCCCACGGTGTTGTTCTTCAGAGTCTGGCGGTCGATGGACTGCACGCCGAATGCCATTTGCGGCTGGTGGTCGATCAGGATCAGTGCGGAGTTGGTTGGGTTGAGCAGTTCACGAATAGACATGGCGCGTTCCTTTTGATGTCGATACTTCGAATGGGTCAGGGGTTAGTCGACGATGCCTTCAGCGGCGTTGTTGTCGGCTTGGATGTCACTTTAGGGGCTGGCGTTTAAAGGGACAATTACCTAAAATTGAGAATCATTGATTCTAAAATAGGGACAATATGGATCGCATCGAATGCATGCGCGCGTTCGTCGTCACGGTCGGCGAGAACGGCTTCGCCGCAGCCGCCCGGGCCATGGACGTACCGCGCTCGAAAGTCAGCAAACAGATTCAGGCGCTGGAAGAAGCCATCGGCGTGCAATTGCTGCAACGCACCACCCGCAGCCTGCACCTGACCGAGGCCGGAGCCGAGTATTTCGACGCAGCACGGGAGGTGCTGGCGGCACTTGACGAGGCCGAGCAACGCGCCCGTGACGGCATCGGCGAGTTACGCGGTGTGTTGCGGGTCAATGCGCCGATGTCGTTCGGTCTTCGGCGGCTGGGGCCGTTGATTCCGCTGTTTCATGAACAGCACCCGAACATCGAGCTGCAACTGGTGCTCAGCGACCAGCAGGTCGACCCGGTGCGGGGCGGCTTTGACGTGACCATCCGTATCGCCAGCATGCCCGACTCGACGATGATCGCCCGGCAACTGGCACCCGCGCCGCGCATCATGGTGGCGTCCCCGGCTTATCTCGAGCGCGCGGGCGTTCCGCAGACTCCGCAGGATCTGCGCACCCATCAATGCCTGAACTACGGGTATCTGCAGAGCGGTGTCAGCCTGCAACTGTGCAATGGCAAGGAAACCCAGCGGGTGAACGTCACCGGCCCACTGCACGCCAACAACGGCGACCTGCTCGCACAGGCCGCCGAAGCCGGCATGGGCATCGCCCTGCTGCCCGACTTCATCGTCGAGGATGCGCTGGCGGCTGGGCGGCTGGTGCCGGTGCTTTGCGAATGGCAGGCCCCGGCAATCACCATCAACGCGGTGTATTCATCAGCACGGCGGGTGCCGCAGAAGACCCGGGCGTTTATCGAGTTTCTGGTGGGACAACTGGCGCCGAAGTGATTTTCGAGATCACACAATCCCTTGTAGGAGCGAGCCTGCTCGCGATAGCGGTGGATCAGGCAACATCATCGTCTACTGACACTCCGTGATCGCGAGCAGGCTCGCTCCTACAGGGATATCGGGTTACCCAGGGTTTAGTGAACTGCCAAAGGCTTGCGTATACCCAACCGACTGATCCACACCGCCAGCAAAATCACCGAACCACCGAGCAACAGCCGCCCCAGTTCTTCGTGCTGGTTCCAGATCAGCAGGTTGATCAGCAACCCCACCGGCACATGCAGATTGTTCATCACCGCCAGCGTCCCGCCGCTGACCAGGCATGCGCCTTTGTTCCACCAGTACAGCCCCAAAGCAGTCGAGACCAGGCCGAGGAACAGCAGCACGCCCCATTGCAACGGTGCTTCGGGCAGGAAGTTCTGTTTGCCGAACAATAGAAACGCTGGCAGCGCCACGGCCAGTGCGCCGAGGTAGAAGTAGCCGAAGCGCCGGTAATGCGGCAGATCGCTCGGGTGGCGCGCGACCAGGTGTTTATAGAGCACCTGCCCGGCGGCGTAGGTGAAGTTGGCCAGTTGCAGCAACAGGAACCCCATGAAGAAGTCCGGGTTGATCCGGTCAAAGCGAATCACCGCCGCCCCAGCCACTGCCACCAGCGCCGCGATCAGGGCCCAGGGATTGAAGCGACGATTCAGTGCATCTTCGATCAGGGTCACGTGCAGCGGCGTGAGGATGGTGAACAGCAACACTTCCGGCACCGTCAGTACGCGAAAGCTCAGGTACAGACAGACGTACGTCACGCCGAACTGCAACGCGCCGATCAGCAGCATGCCGCGCATGAACGCCGGTTCCACCGAGCGCCAGCGGGTCAGCGGGATGAACACCAGCCCCGCCAGCAGCACTCGTACCAAGACTGCAAAATAACTGTCGACATGACCGGCCAGGTATTCGCCGATCAAACTGAAGGAAAACGCCTGGATCAGCGTGACAAAAAGTAGATAGCCCATGCTCGCCTCATTTCGAATGGCGGCGACGATAGCGGTTTTTGCTGCTGATCGCGAACGCTAAACCAACACAAAACCTGTGGGAGCGAGCCTGCTCGCGAAGACGGCGCGTCAGACACATAGAGGCTGGATGTGCCGACGCTTTCGCGAGCAGGCTCGCTCCTACAGGGGTGCGTGGGTGTCTATAAAATCGCAGGCAAAAAAAAGCCCGATCTCGCTAAAGCGTTCAATCGGGCCAGGGCACTCAGGAGCAACAAGTGCGAAGGGAGGTTCGATGCGCGTACAGGCTTGAAGGGTTGCGCCAGGTCACTAGACCATCCAGCGATTATCTGGCGATTAACCGGTCAGGCCACTTGCGAAAGCTTGGCGTTCGCCTGGTTCAGGCCTTTCTCCTGGAAGTCACCGCCCAGGTTCATGCCTTCGGCGTGGATGAACGTCACGTCGTGGATGCCGATGAAGCCCATGACCTGACGCAGGTACGGTTCCTGGTGATCGGCGGTGCTGCCGGCATAGATGCCGCCACGAGCCGTCAACACATAGGCACGCTTGCCGCTGAGCAGGCCTTGCGGACCGGTCTCGGTGTACTTGAAGGTCACGCCGGCACGCAGCACATGGTCGAGCCAGGCTTTCAGGGTGCTGGGAATTGCGAAGTTGTACATGGGCGCGGCCATGACCAGAACATCGGCGGCGAGCAATTCGTCGGTCAACTGGTTGGAGCGTTCCAGGGACGCCTGCTCGATGTCGCTGCGCTGCTCGGCGGGTTTCATCCAGCCACCCAGCAGGTTGATGTCCAGGTGCGGCACCGGCTTTACGGCCAGGTCCCGGACGGTGATCTGGTCATTCGGGTGAGCGGCTTTCCACTGGCTGATGAAGGTCTGGGTCAGTTGACGGGAAACCGAGTCTTGCTGACGGGCACTGCTTTCGATGATCAGAACGCGGGACATGGGATGTAGCCTCCATCTGAGAATGCGGTAGGTCGATGGAGTGAAGGTTAAACAGAGTCATATCGATGAAAAAGCGCAAATAACTGCTACAACCCATCAATAAATTCGTTTATAAGCAAACGATGCCCCTGTAGGAGCGAGCCTGCTCGCGAAGCGGTGGGTCAACAAAAGAGATATCGACTGACACGACGCCTTCGCGAGCAAGCCCGCTCCGACAGGCGATTGCTGTTATTTCGGAGTGCAGGACAGCTCGATGCGCAGCTTGATGATGCTGCGGGTGAACTTGGCGGTGGCATTTTTGTGCTTGCCGGCCGGTACGTCGATCTTGCGGGTACGCGGTGCTTCCGGGCCATTGATGAAAACGGCCTTGCAGCTGGCATCGACGTCGCCGTAGTTGGCCACCTGAATGGAGCCGATGTCGTTATCCGTGTCGTAGGTCTGGTAATCGATCTTCATGCCGTTGAGGTCTTTTTTCACATCGATCGGGTAAGCCATCGCCGTCAGCGGCAGCAGCGCCAGCAGCACATAACAGAATTTTTTCATTCAGCAGCCTCCAATAGGGGCTGCCAGCTTAGGACAAGAGGAGCTCAACATGAAAGCGCCCCGCGTGACCCTTGATCAATGGCGAACGCTGCAGGCCGTGGTCGATCACGGTGGTTTCGCTCAGGCCGCCGAGGCGCTGCATCGCTCGCAATCGTCAGTCAGCTACACCGTGGCCCGCATGCAGGATCAACTCGGTGTGCCGTTGCTGCGCATCGACGGACGCAAAGCCGTGCTGACCGAAGCCGGCGGGGTGCTGTTGCGCCGTTCCCGGCAACTGGTGAAACAGGCCAGCCAACTCGAAGACCTGGCCCATCACATGGAGCAGGGCTGGGAAGCCGAAGTGCGCCTGGTGGTCGATGCCGCCTACCCAAGCGCCCGCCTCGTCCGCGCCTTGACCGCGTTCATGCCGCAAAGCCGTGGCTGTCGGGTGCGCCTGCGTGAGGAAGTGCTGTCGGGGGTGGAGGAAGTCCTGCTCGAAGGCGTGGCCGACCTGGCCATCACCGGGTTCAGTATTCCCGGTTACCTGGGCGCGGAATTGAGCGACGTCGAGTTCGTCGCGGTCGCCCATCCGGAGCATCCCCTGCACCGCCTCAACCGCGAACTGAGCTTCCAGGACCTGGAAAGCCAGATGCAAGTGGTGATCCGCGACTCGGGCCGCCAGCAGCCACGGGACGTCGGCTGGCTCGGTGCCGAACAGCGCTGGACCGTCGGCAGCTTGGCCACTGCCGCGACCTTCGTCAGCAGCGGTCTGGGTTTTGCCTGGCTGCCCAGGCACTTGATAGAACGGGAACTCAAGGAAGGCACGCTCAAGCTGCTACCGTTGGATCAGGGTGGCAGCCGCAACCCGAGCTTCTATCTGTATTCGAACAAGGACAAACCGCTCGGGCCGGCCACGCAGATTCTCATCGAACTGCTGCGTACGTTTGACACCGCACCACTGGACGCACCGTTCGCCGCCCCCGAACAAGCCTGACACGGAGTGTATGCATGGCCTATTTCGAACACGAAGGTTGCAACCTGCACTATGAGGAATACGGCCACGGCACGCCGCTGCTGCTGGTCCACGGCCTGGGCTCCAGCACCCTGGACTGGGAAAAACAGATCCCGACACTTGCCACCCGCTACCGGGTGATCGTCCCGGATGTGCGCGGTCACGGCCGTTCGGACAAACCCCGGGAGCGCTACAGTATTGCCGGATTCAGCGCTGACCTGATTGCACTGATCGAACACCTCAATCTCGGTCCGGCACACTATGTCGGCCTGTCCATGGGCGGCATGATCGGCTTCCAGCTAGGCGTGGATCAGCCGCAACTGCTCAAGAGCCTGTGCATCGTCAACAGCGCGCCCGAGGTCAAACTGCGCAGCCGCGACGACTATTGGCAGTGGTTCAAGCGCTGGAGCCTGATGCACGCACTCAGCCTGCGCACCATCGGCAAGGCGCTGGGCGGCAAGCTGTTCCCGAAACCCGAGCAGGCCGATTTACGACAAAAGATGGCCGAGCGCTGGGCAAAAAACGACAAACATGCTTATCTCGCCAGCTTCAATGCCATTGTCGGCTGGGGGGTCCAGGAACGACTTTCGAAGGTCGCCTGTCCAACCCTCATCGTCAGCGCCGACCGGGACTACACACCGGTGGCGCTGAAGGAAAATTACGTAAAACTGCTGCCCGACGCGCGACTGGTGGTGATCGACGATTCACGCCACGCCACGCCTCTGGACCAGCCGGAACACTTCAACCAAACACTGCTGGAGTTTCTGGCCGCAGTCGACACCACCACTCAGGATCACTGACCCATGCTGAAAAAAATCGCCCTCGCCGCAGGCTCCGTCCTGTTTGCCGCCAACCTGATGGCCGCGACGCCGGAAAAGGCACCGCATGTGCTGCTGGACACCACCAACGGCCAGATCGAAATCGAACTGGACCCGGTCAAGGCCCCGATCAGTACCAAGAACTTCCTTGAATACGTCGACAGCGGCTTCTACAACAACACGATTTTCCACCGGGTGATCCCGGGTTTCATGGCCCAGGGCGGTGGTTTCAGCTCCTCGATGCAGCAGAAACCAACCAAGGATCCGATCAAGAACGAAGCCAGCAACGGCCTGCATAACGTACGCGGCACGCTGTCGATGGCGCGCACCTCCGATCCTGATTCGGCCACCAGCCAGTTCTTTATCAACGTCAAGGACAACGACTTCCTTGATCCGGGTCGCGACGCCGGCTATGCCGTATTCGCCAAAGTGGTCAAGGGCATGGATGTGGTCGATATCATCGTCAATGCACCGACCACCACCAAAAACGGTATGCGCGACGTACCGGCCGATCCGGTGTTCATCAAGTCGGCCAAGCGCATCGACTGAGACTAAGCTGGACAAGGATGTCCGAGCCGTTGCCGGTGTTTGCCGGCAACGCTCAACACGTTAAAAGGAGAGCCCGCTCGCGGGCAAACAACCAATGCTTTATCGCCGCTTTGAAAAACTGATCGATGTTTTCCGTGAAGCACCGACGGCGTCTCCGCCGGACCGGGTTTTCCCTTTCTACACTTATTACCTCAAGCAGGTCTGGCCGAGCTTCGCCGCCCTGCTGATCGTCGGCCTGATTGGTGCCTTGATCGAGGTGGCGTTGTTCAGCTACCTGAGCCGCATCATCGACCTGGCCCAAGGCACGCCGAACGTCAGTCTGTTCCAGGATCACGCCCTCGAACTGACCTGGATGGTGGTGGTTGCGCTGGTGCTGCGCCCGATCTTTGTCGGCCTGCATGACCTGCTGGTGCACCAGACCCTGAGCCCCAGTATGACCAGCATGATCCGCTGGCAAAACCACAGCTACGTGCTCAAGCAGAGCCTGAATTTCTTCCAGAACGACTTCGCCGGGCGCATCGCCCAACGCATCATGCAAACCGGCAACTCGCTGCGTGATTCCGCCGTGCAGGCCGTGGATGCGTTGTGGCATGTGCTGATCTACGCCATCAGTTCCCTGGTGCTGTTCGCCGAAGCCGACTGGCACCTGATGATCCCGTTGCTGACGTGGATTTTCGCCTTCATCGGCGCCCTCTGTTACTTCGTGCCACGGGTAAAGGACCGCTCTGTGGTGGCGTCCGATGCGCGCTCAAAACTCATGGGGCGGATTGTCGACGGCTACACCAACATCACCACCCTGAAACTGTTCGCCCACACCAACTTCGAGCAGCAATACGCCCGCGAAGCCATCAAGGAACAGACCGAGAAGGCGCAACTGGCCGGCCGCGTGGTCACCAGCATGGACGTGGTCATCACCAGCATGAACGGCCTGCTGATCGTCTGCACCACCGGCCTTGCCCTGTGGTTGTGGACGCAGTCGTTGATCAGCGTGGGGGCGATTGCCTTGGCCACCGGCCTGGCGATCCGCATCGTCAACATGTCCGGCTGGATCATGTGGGTGGTGACCGGCATCTTCGAAAACATCGGCATGGTACAGGACGGTCTGCAGACCATTTCGCAACCGGTCAGCGTCACCGACCGCGACCAGGCCAAACCCCTGGCGGTGGCCCGTGGCGAAGTGCGCTTCGAACAGGTGGATTTCCACTACGGCAAGCAGAGCGGGATCATCGGCGACCTCAACCTGACCATCAAGGCTGGCGAGAAAATCGGCCTGATCGGCCCGTCCGGTGCTGGCAAATCGACCCTGGTGAACCTGCTGCTGCGCCTGTACGACGTCGAAGGCGGACGCATCCTGATCGACGGCCAGAACATTGCCGACGTCAGCCAGGAAAGCCTGCGCGAACGCATCGGCATGATCACCCAGGACACCTCGCTGCTGCACCGCTCGATCCGTGACAACCTGCTGTACGGCAAGCCCGACGCCACCGACGCGCAACTCTGGGAAGCGGTGCACAAGGCCCGGGCTGACGGGTTCATTCCGTCGCTGTCGGACGCTGAAGGCCGCACCGGTTTCGATGCCCACGTCGGTGAGCGCGGGGTGAAACTCTCCGGCGGCCAGCGCCAGCGCATCGCCATCGCACGGGTACTGCTCAAGGACGCGCCGATCCTGATCATGGACGAGGCCACCTCGGCACTGGATTCGGAAGTCGAATCGGCGATCCAGGAAAGCCTCGAAACCCTGATGCAGGGCAAAACCGTGATCGCCATCGCTCACCGGCTCTCGACCATCGCCCGGATGGACCGGCTGGTGGTTCTGGAAAACGGCAAGATCGCCGAAACCGGAACCCACGCCGAACTGCTCGCCCATGGCGGTTTGTATGCGCGGTTGTGGCAACACCAGACCGGTGGGTTTGTCGGGATCGATTGATCCCCTGAACAACACACCAATAGTCCACAAAAAACCGCCAGGCCCCGTCAACAACGGGTCTTGGCGGTTTTTTATGCCTGCTGGAATTCTGAAAAAACCGTGCTGTACTCACTCCAACGTTCTGGAGATGGTTCTGCAGTCCATCGGCTGGATGCTCAAGGCAGCATAATCTCGAAAGGGCACTCTCTTATGTCTCTGTTAAAACGTTCGGCGACTGAGTTGGTAGGTACGTTCTGGCTGGTGTTGGGTGGTTGCGGCAGTGCGGTGTTGGCGGCAGCTTTCCCGGAGGTGGGGATCGGTCTGCTCGGGGTGTCCTTCGCGTTTGGCCTGACAGTGCTGACCATGGCTTTCGCCATCGGCCATATTTCCGGCTGCCATCTCAATCCTGCGGTGTCCCTCGGCCTGGTGGTAGGCGGGCGGTTTCCGGCCAATGAATTACCGGCCTACATCGTTGCCCAGGTCATTGGCGGCGTGATTGCGGCCGCCCTGCTGTATTTCATTGCCAGCGGCAAACCCGGTTTCGAACTGGCGGGGGGCCTGGCGTCCAACGGCTACGGCGAACACTCGCCTGGCGGCTATTCGATGGCGGCGGGGTTTGTCTGTGAACTGGTGATGACCGCGATGTTCATCCTGATCATCCTCGGCGCCACCGACAAACGAGCACCGGCAGGACTGGCACCGATTGCCATCGGCCTGGGGCTGACGCTCATCCACCTGATCTCGATCCCGGTCACCAACACCTCGGTCAACCCGGCGCGCAGCACCGGCCCGGCGCTGATCGTCGGCGGCTGGGCGATTCAACAACTGTGGATGTTCTGGGTCGCACCGTTACTCGGTGCAGTGGTCGGCGGCGTGCTGTATCGCTGGCTGGGTAAAGAAGAAAGCTGAAACGCTGAAGATCAGCCTTGTCGATAAGGCAAGGCTGACTTCGCCTCCTCTGCATAAGCCAGTACTCCCAACCGCTCCTGCTCCAGGAAGTCTTTCACCGCAGCTTTCAATCCCGGATGCCGCAAGTAGTGCCAGGAATGCGTAATGACGGGCTCGAATCCGCGAATCAGTTTGTGCTCACCCTGGGCACCGGCATCGAAACGCTGGAAACCGTTGGCAATGGCATAGTCCATGCCTTGGTAGAAGCAGGTCTCAAAATGCAGGCGATCGAACTCCGCCAGGCATCCCCAGTAACGACCATAAAAGCTGTCCCCCCCCACCAGACTGAACGCCATCGCCACCGGCCGTGAACCTTGCTTGGCCAGCACCACGCGAATCGACTCTGGCATGCGTTCGGCCAGCAGACTGAAAAACTCTCGCGTCAGATACGGCGCTTGCCGGCGCACCGCGTAGGTGTTGGCGTAGCAGGCATAGACGAAATCCCATTGCGCCTCACTCAGTTCCCGACCTTCGAGCCATTCGAAATCGAAGCCCTGCCCGGCCACCTGCTCGCGCTCCTTGCGCATCTGTTTGCGCTTGCGCGAACTGAGCACGTCGAGGAAGTCCTGGAAATCCCGGTAGCCGCGATTCTGCCAGTGGTATTGACAGCCAACGCGCTGCAGCCAGCCCGGTTGCTCGCTCAGTGCCGCGTCGGTGAACGGGTCGGTGAAGTTGATGTGCGCACTGGAGAGCCCTTCAAGCTCAAGGTAGCCCGGCAGGCTTTTCAATAACTCGAAACCGTCTTCGACCGTGGCCGCCAACAGCCGCGGCCCAGTGACCGGACTGAACGGCACCGCGGTCAACAATTTGGGGTAGTAGTCGATGCCGGCACGTTCACAGGCATCGGCCCAAGCGTGATCGAACACGTACTCGCCGTAAGAATGCCACTTGCGGTAACCGGGCAGTGCGGCGATCAGTCGATCCCCTTCGACGTGCAATAAATGCTCGGGCTGCCAGCCGGTATGGGGTCCGACGCTGCCGCTGTCTTCCAGTGCGCTCAAAAAGGCGTGACGCAGAAAAGGCTGAGTTTCGGGCACCAGTGCGTCCCACGTCTGCGGGGAGATTTCTGACAGTTTTTGCAGGCGTTGCAACGGCATCACCATCCTCACTCTTTATGGCGTGAAAGCCCCGCGAGTATCGCCTATCGCTCTGCAATGCACACGGGCAAAACGACGACAGTGCTCTAACTCAATAGTTCACGGCGACTTTGTATCGTCATGGACATGACATCACATTGCCACTGCTCTGTAATAAACCATCGCGATACTGGCGCCTGTTTTTAGAGCGCCGGGTTATACCCGGCCACAGTTTTCCGCCCCTTATGGTCGGTTGTGTCCCGGATGGCTCTGTCATCCCCTCTCATCTTCGGAGATTGATATGCGTCTTGCTTCCACGAAAACTGCGGCGGCCTTGTGTGGTGGCCTGTTGCTGGCCATGAGTGTTCCGGCCAGTGCCGCAGTCGACGCCAAACTGCTCGACATGCTCAAGGCTAACGGCTCGATCACCAACGCGCAGTACAGCGAACTGCAAGCCGAGTTGGCCAGGGATCAGAAAGACCAGCAGATCGCCCGTCAGGCTCAGCAAGAGACCAACGAGCAAATCGCAGCCACCGCGAAGAAAACCGACGCTCTGAGCACCTTCGACCAGAAGCTGGCATGGGCCGCCAAGACCCAGTTCAAGGGTGACGTGCGCTTCCGCGAAGAAACCGTGCACAACGATGGCGTGCCGAACAACAAGGACCAGGACCGTCAGCGCATTCGTGCCCGCCTGGGTGCCTACAGCGAAATCAACCCGCAGGTCGACACCGGTATCCGTATCGCCACCGGCAATAACGACGACGCTCGCTCGACCAACCAGGACCTGAACAACTACTTCGACAAGAAGCAGATCTGGCTGGACCAAGGTTACATCGACTACCACCCGGACGCGATCAAGAACCTGCACCTGGTTGGCGGCAAGATGCCACAACAATGGGTGAGCATGGGCGACATCATCTGGGATAGCGACATCAACCCGGAAGGTCTGGCCGTCACCTACAAATACCCACTGAGCGGCACCACCGAGCTGTTCGGTAGCGCCGGTCACTACACCCTCAAGGACAACGTCGACGGTGAAGGCGTGCAGTTCAAACACGACCTGCGCCTGTACGCTGGCCAGTTGGGTGCGCGCTTCGCCATCACCGACAGCATGAAAATGACGTTGGGCGGCAGTATCTACTCCTACGACAACGACAGCAGCAGTGCCTGCCCTACCTCCGGCACCGTCACCACGCCATGCGCACTGGCCGTCAACGGCAACAGCCCGGGCGAAACCTTCAAACTGTACGAAGGCTTTGGTCAGCTCGACTTCTCCAACCTGCCAGTTCCGCTGTCGATCTACGGTCAGTACGTCAACAACACCGATGCCAGCAACGACCAGGACACTGGCTGGTTGGCCGGTGTGAAGTCCAAGGTCTACGGCTTCAACCTGGACTACAACTACCGCGACGTGCAGCGTAACGCTGTGGTGGGTGCCTTCACCGACTCCGACTTCGCCAACGGCTTCACCGGTTCGCGCGGCAGCAAGATGAAAGTGAGCTACGATCTGGACAAGAACTTTGCCTTGGGCGCGACCTACTTCATGGCGACTTCGGACCAGACCAACGCCAACATCAAGAAAACCGACTCGGACATCAACACCCTGCAACTGGATGCCGAAGCGAAGTTCTGATTCACCCCGCTACACGACTCGGGCAAGGAAGCCCGGGCTCCTTTTACAGCCTGGCGTTGGTGTGTCGGTCCCCATCATCCTCCGATGCATCAACGCGAGACTGTTTTCTCTCCCCTACCCATCGAATCAGCTTTATGTGGCGAGCGAGCTTGCTCGCGCTGGACTGCGAAGCGGTCCCAGAACCAACCACCTCGATTTGCCAGACATGCCGCATTAGCTTGTTTACGACGACGTCGTCGCCGAACGGGAGCAAGCTCCCTCGCCACAAAAGCCCCGCAAAAAAAAATCGCAGCTTTCGGCTGCGATCTTTTCATCTGCTGCGACAGTTAATTCAGACTCAGCGCTTGCGCAGCAACACGCTACCAATCGAATAACCGGCACCAAACGAACTGAGCACCGCCAGCGAACCGGCGGCCAGATCGTCCTGGTTCTTGTGGAACGCAATCACGGAACCGGCGGAACTGGTGTTGGCGTAGGTGTCGAGAATCACCGGCGCTTCCTGTTCGGTGGCGTCGCGACCCAGCAGTTTCTTGACGATCAGGTGGTTCATGCTGAGGTTGGCCTGGTGCAGCCAGAAGCGCTTCACGTCGCTGACGTTCAGCTGGTTCTCTTGCAGATGCTCACTGATCAGTTCGGCAACCAACGGGCAGACTTCCTTGAACACCTTGCGGCCTTCCTGCACGAACAGTTTGTCCCTGGCACCGATGCCCTCTTGCGCCGCGCGGTTGAGGAAGCCGAAGTTGTTGCGGATGTTGTTGGAGAACTTGGTCAGCAGCTTGGTGCTGACGATGTCGAACTGGTACTTGGACGTCGCCAGGTCAGCACGCTCGATGATCATCGCAGTGGCGGCATCGCCGAAGATGAAGTGGCTGTCGCGGTCACGGAAGTTCAGGTGGCCGGTGCAGACTTCCGGGTTGACCAACAGGACTGCCCGGGCCTGGCCCAGTTGCACGCTGTTGGCGGCGGTCTGGATGCCGAAGGTTGCGGACGAGCACGCCACGTTCATGTCGAAACCGAAACCCTGGATGCCCAATGCTTCCTGGACTTCGATGGCAATGGCCGGGTAGGCACGTTGCAGGTTGGAACAGGCGACGATCACGCCGTCGATGTCCGCGGCGGTCTTGCCGGCGCGCTGCAAGGCTTGTTCAGCGGCGCCAATGGCCATCTGGCACAGAACCGACCACTCGTCGTTGGAACGCTCCGGCAGGCGTGGGGCCATGCGTTGTGGGTCGAGGATGCCGTCCTTGTCCATGACAAAGCGGCTCTTGATGCCCGAGGCTTTTTCGATGAATGCGGCGCTGGACTCGGTCAATGCTTCAATTTCGCCGCGCGCAATGGCGTCGGCGTTGTCGGCGTTGAATTGCGCCACATAAGTATTGAAAGACTGCACCAGCTCTTCGTTGGAAATGCTGTTGGCCGGGGTGTACAGGCCGGTGCCGCTGATGACAACGTTATGCATGGTCGTGTCTCTAATCTGTTCAGGCAGAAAGCATTGGCACCGTCGTACCAATACACAAAGGGTCTATTCCCGTCCGGGGGACGCAAACCTGGCATCGCTTTATTCCGACCTGCCCGAGACCGTGAAGGCTCAAAACCGCGGGGCCGGCGTTTATAGGCGCGAAGTTTGCCATAAACGTGGGCATTTCGCCCCTTTTGCTGGATCAAACTCCCACTGACACACCACCTGAGCTGTGGGAGCGGGCTTGCTCCCACAGGGTATTGCACCAGCCTCGGGACTACGGTTCGACTTGCGACCACTGCTTGTTCAGGCGCTTGTCGGAGATAGGCACCTTGGTTCCCAACTGTTGTGCAAACAGCGAAACCCGGTATTCCTCCAGCCACCAGCGATACAACTCCAGTTGCGGATCGCGTTTGCCTTCCTGGGCGTGTTTGTTGGCGCGGGTTTGGTATTGCGTCCACAGCCCGCTCAACTCGCCGCTCCAGACCCGGTCACGCTGCACTTGGGCACCGATTTTTTCAAAGCGCTGCTCGATCGCCTTAAGGTAACGCGGCAACTCCTTGAGCCATTGCATCGGCGTTTCCCGGACAAATCCCGGATAGACCAGGTGGCTGAGCTGCTGCTTGATGTCGTTCAGGGCCACGGCTTGCGCTAGGTCAATCTTGCCTTTGAAGCGTTTTTGCAGGCCATGCCAGAGCTTGAGTATTTCCAGGGTCAATTTCGCCACACGCTCGGCGTGCTCAGTCCAGGCACCACGCTTGCGCTCGGCCAGGGACGCCAGACCCACACCGTCACGGGGCAGCGGGTCTTCGCCCTCAAGAATGCAGCTGTCGAGGCTGGCCAGCAGAATGTCCTCCACCAGCGCATCGACGCGCCCCATGTCGCGGTACAGCAGGCCCAGTTCGGTCAGGCCCGGCAACTTGCCACGGAGGAACTTGGCAGGTTCGGCCAGTTGCTGCATCAGCAAGCGTTGCAGGGCACGGCGATGCTGAAACTCGGCCTCGGCCGGGGTCGAGAAACGCCCTTCCTTGACCGTGCCGGCCTCTTCCACCAGCGCCGGGTAGACCGTCATCGACAGCCCGGCGATCTTCTGTTGGGTTTTCTCGGCCACGGCGGCGAACACTTTCGGTTCAACCGGCTGCTGGCTTTTCGCGGTTTGCGGCACCGCCAATGCTGCCTGGCTGGCCTCGGCGAAACGCGCCGTCAGTTCGGCCAGATCGCGACCTTCGCCGAGGAACTTGCCCTGGGCGTCGACGATTTCCAGGTTCATGCGCAGATGGCTTTCGACCTGCTGCGCGGCCTCGGCCCAGGCTTCATCGCTGACCCGCGCACCGGTCATGCGCAGCAACTCGCGCCCCAAGGCCTGGGGCAGCGAGCCCTCGGCAAAGGTCATGCGCTGCAAGGCTGCCTTGACGAAGTCCGGCACCGGTACGAAATTCTTGCGCAAGGCCTTGGGCAGGTTGCGCACCAGGGCAATGCACTTGGCTTCGATGACGCCCGGCACCAGCCATTCCAGGCGTTCCGGTGGCAGCATCGGCAACAGCGGTGCCGGCACGCGCAGGGTCACGCCGTCGCGCGGGTGATTCGGTTCGAAGTGGTAGCTGAGGGCCAATTCCAGATCGCCGATGTGCAGCGTATCCGGGTAATGCTGGGCGGTGACTTCACTGGCTTCACGGGCCAGCACGTCTTCCTCGCGCATGATCAGCAGTTGCGGGTCTTTCTGGCTGTTGATCCGGTACCAACTGTCGAAGGTCGCGGTCTGGTAGATCTCCGCCGGCAGTCGCGCGTCGTAGAAGGCGTACAGGGTTTCTTCGTCGGCGAGGATGTCGCGACGACGGGCCTTGGCTTCCAGTTCGTCGAGTTGTTCCAGCAATTGCTTGTTGGCCGTCAGGCACTTGGCCTTGGACTGAATCTCGCCGCGCACCAGCGCTTCGCGGATGAACAACTCGCGGGACACCACCGGGTCGACCGGGCCGTAATGCACCGGCCGGCGCCCGACCACGATCAGCCCGAACAGGGTGATCTGCTCGAACGCCACGACCTGCCCACGCTTCTTCTCCCAATGGGGCTCGAAGTGGTTTTTCTTGATCAGGTGCCCAGCCAGCGGTTCGATCCAGTCGGCATCGATCTTCGCTACCATTCGCGCATAGAGCTTGGTGGTTTCCACCAGTTCGGCGGTCATCAGCCACTGCGGGCGCTTCTTGCCGATGCCCGAGGACGGATGAATCCAGAAGCGCCGCTGACGGGCGCCAAGGTAATCGCCGTCTTCGGTTTTCTGCCCGATCTGGCTGAGCAACCCCACCAGCACGGCTTTGTGCAGCTTCGGATAATCCGCCGGCTCTTTGTTGAGGCTCAACTGCATGTCGCGGCAGATCAGGCTCAGTTGGCGATGGGAGTCGCGCCACTCGCGCAGGCGCAGGTAATTAAGGAAATTCTTGCGGCACCAGTTACGCAGCGGGCTCGCGGTCAGCGCCTGACGCTGTTCTTCGAAACCGCGCCACAGATTGACCAGCCCGGCGAAGTCCGAGTCGACGTCTTTCCACTGGGCGTGGGCCTGATCCGCCGCTTGCTGACGCTCCGGCGGACGCTCGCGCGGGTCCTGGATCGACATGGCGCTGGCGACGATCAGCACTTCCTGCAAGCTGCCGAGCTTCGCCGCTTCCAGCAGCATGCGGCCCATGCGCGGATCCACCGGCAGCCGTGCCAATTGACGACCAAGCGGGGTCAACTGGCTATTGCGATCCACCGCCGAGAGTTCCTGCAGCAGGTTGTAACCGTCGCTGATGGCCTTGCCATCCGGCGGCTCGATGAACGGGAACGCGCTGACCTCGCCGAGGCGCAGATGCAGCATCTGCAGAATGACCGCCGCGAGGTTGGTGCGCAGGATTTCCGGATCGGTAAATTCCGGGCGCCCAAGAAAATCTTCTTCGCTGTAGAGGCGGATGCAGATACCCGGCTCGACCCGCCCGCATCGACCTTTACGCTGGTTGGCGCTGGCTTGGGAAACCGCTTCGATCGGCAGGCGCTGGACCTTGGCGCGATAGCTGTAGCGACTGATGCGCGCAGTGCCGCTGTCGATCACATAGCGAATGCCCGGCACGGTCAGCGAGGTTTCCGCGACGTTGGTCGCCAGTACTACGCGACGTCCAGGGTGCGACTGGAAAATCCGCTGTTGCTCGGCTGGCGACAGTCGCGCGTACAACGGCAGGATTTCGGTGTGCTTGAGCTGGGCCTTGCGCAGCATGTCGGCGGCATCGCGAATCTCGCGCTCGCCGGGCAGGAACACCAACACGTCACCGGGACTGCGGCGTTCACTGCGCTCATAAGCGGCGATTTCATCGAGGGTGGCGAGGATCGCCTGATCCACCGTCAGGTCGTCCTCGACGCGGTTGCCCTCTTCGTCCTGCTCCAGGGTCAGCGGGCGATACCAGGTGTCCACCGGGTAGGTGCGGCCGGAGACTTCGACAATCGGCGCGTCATCGAAGTGCTTTGAGAAACGCTCCAGGTCGATGGTCGCCGAAGTGATGATGACCTTCAGGTCCGGACGACGTGGCAGCAGGGTTTTCAGATAGCCAAGCAGGAAGTCGATGTTGAGGCTGCGTTCGTGGGCTTCGTCGACGATGATCGTGTCGTAGCGTTCCAGATACCGGTCGTTCTGGGTTTCCGCCAGCAGGATGCCGTCGGTCATCAGCTTGATCAGGGTGCTGGAATCGCTCTGATCCTCGAAGCGCACCTGATAGCCGACCAGCGCACCGAGCGGCGTACCGAGCTCTTCGGCGACCCGGCTGGCGACGCTGCGCGCAGCGATCCGGCGTGGCTGTGTATGGCCGATCAGGCCATGCTGGCCGCGACCGATTTCCAGGCAGATCTTCGGCAACTGGGTGGTTTTACCCGAGCCGGTTTCGCCAGCGATGATCAACACCTGGTGCTTTTCCAGCGCCTTCTTGATTTCGTCGCGCTTGGCGGCAATCGGCAAACTGTCGTCGTAACGAATCACCGGCAGACTGGCCTTGCGCGCCAGCACCTGCTCGCAGGACGCCTGCATCCGCGTCACCCACTGGCCCAGCCTGGCCTCGTCGGGTTTCTTGCGCAGCTCAAGCAACTGCCGCCGCAGCCGGTGGCGGTCGGCAAGCATGGCGTGATCGAGGTTTTTCAGCAGTTTGTCGATGGAGGGCGATTCGTCGGTCATCGGGTACGCAATTCAGTCGTCTAGTGGCGCAGGGTGCCGATTGTCGCAGAAAAGCAGCTTCAAGCGGCAAGCTACAAGCCGCAAGTTAAAAGCGGCTTCTAACTTGCCGCTTGTAGCTTGCCGCTTGCAACTGTTCCTATTCGTTATCCAGCCCTTTACGCCGATACGGGAATACATCAATCACCTTCCCCGCCCGAATCGCTTCCTGCAGGCTTTTCCAGTAATCGGCGTTGTACAACTCGCCATGCAGCTGATCGAACAACTTGCGTTGCCGGAAATCGGCAAACAGGAACGGCGGAAATTCCTCGGGGAACACGTCCAGCGGCCCGATCGAGTACCACGGTTCGGACGCCATTTCATCTTCCGGGGTGCGCGGTAACGGGATGTGGCGAAAGTTCGCCTCGGTGAGGAAGCAGATCTCGTCGTAGTCGTAGAACACCACCCGACCGTGACGGGTCACCCCGAAGTTCTTCAGCAGCATATCCCCGGGAAAGATGTTGGCCGCCGCCAGTTGCTTGATCGCCAACCCGTAATCTTCCAGCGCTTCGCGCACCTGCGCCTCGTTGGCGTTTTCCAGGTAGAGGTTCAGCGGGGTCATGCGGCGCTCGGTCCAGCAGTGACGGATCAGCACCGTATCGTCTTCCACCGACACTGTGGACGGCGCGACTTCCAGCAATTCCTCCAGGCACGCCGGATCGAACTTGCTCAAGGGGAAACGGAAATCGGCGAACTCCTGGGTATCGGCCATGCGCCCGACGCGGTCGACGCTTTTTACCAGACGGTATTTTTCGATCACCGTGGCGCGGTCGACGTTTTTCGACGGCGAGAAACGGTCCTTGATGATTTTGAACACGGTGTTGAAACCCGGCAGGGTAAACACGCTCATCACCATGCCGCGCACACCGGGGGCCATGATGAACTGGTCGTCGGTGTTGGCCAGGTGATTGATCAGCGCCCGGTAGAACTCGGACTTGCCGTGCTTGTAGAAACCAATCGAGGTGTACAGCTCGGCAATGTGCTTGCCTGGCAGGATACGCCGCAGGAAGCCGATGAACTCCGCCGGCACCGGCACATCCACCATGAAATACGAGCGGGTGAACGAGAAGATGATCGACACCTCCGCCTCGTCGGTGATCAGCGCATCGATCTGGATGCCGCGACCCTCCAGGTGCAGCAATGGAATTGCCAGCGGCCATTGCTCATCGGCGGTGTAGATACGCCCCACCAGGTACGCGCCTTTATTACGGTACAACACCGAGGAAAACAGCTCGACGCTCAGCTCCGGGTCCTTGCACACCCAATCCGGCAGGTTCTCGCGCAGTTGCGCTTCGAGGCGCTTCAGGTCACCGGACAGGTCGGCGTAATCCTCGCTGAAGCGGTAGTCGGCGAAGATGCTGGCGAGCATCGCCGACAATTGACCTTGCGGCTTGTAGGTTCGGGTTTGCGCGGCCCGGGCACGGCGCAGGCTCGGCCGGGTGGTGTGGATGAACATGCAACCGTCGCTGATCAGGTCATGGCTGAACAGCCCGCAGAAAATCGAGTTGTACCAGGTCTCGGACAGTTCGTCGTCGAAGCGCAGGTCGATCAGGCTGATGTAGGCGCTCTTGACCAGCGGCCAGCAGCTGACGTCCAGGGTGTCAGCGTCAAACGCGGTGCGCAGTCGCTCCACCGTTTCACCGACCTTGTCTTCGTACAGATTGATCCGCGCCGCCGACGCCGACTGCGTCTCTTGCCACCGGGCCTGTTCGAAGCGGGCCCGGGCGCCGTCGGTGATCTGGCGAAAATGCTCGCGGTAATCGTCAAAGCCATCGAGGATCAAGCGGGCGATGTCGGCGGCTGGCCATTGCTGCGGCATGGTGAGACCTCTGCGGGAATTCGGGAGGCTTGAGCTTAGCCAGTGAACCGGGTGCAGGAGAAGCGCAATTTTCCAGCCGAATTAAATGCCCGGTTTTCGGTTGCCATCGATCACACACTCAGCAACACTTTCGCCCCTCCCCCAAGGAAGGACCGCGCTGTGAACCCCGTCGATATTTTCCGTTTACTCTCCCTGGCGGCCATTTGGGGGGCCAGTTTTCTGTTCATGCGCATCATCGCACCGGTGATCGGCACAATTCCCACGGCGTTTTTCCGCGTGTCGATTGCCGCAATGGGGCTGCTGGTGATTCTCGGCCTGATGCGCATCAGTTGGGATTTCAAGGGCAAACTCAAGACCGTGATGCTGCTCGGGGTGATCAACTCCGGGATTCCGGCGACGCTCTATTCGGTGGCCGCGCAGGTGCTGCCAGCCGGTTACTCGTCGATTTTCAATGCCACGACACCCTTGATGGGCGTGCTGATCGGCGGCCTGTTTTTTCATGAAAGGCTCACTGGCGCCAAACTCGGCGGCGTGTTCCTGGGGCTGTTCGGCGTGGGCGTGCTGACTCGTGCCGGTCCGGTGGCGTTCGATATGCAATTGCTGATGGGCGCCGTCGCCTGCCTGCTCGCGACCACTTGCTACGGATTTGCAGGGTTTCTGGCCCGCCGCTGGCTCGATCAGGCCGGGGGTCTCGATAGCCGTCTGTCCGCGTTGGGCAGCATGCTCGGCGCGACGCTGTTCCTGCTGCCGCTGTTCGGCTACAGCGTGATCAGCCAACCACCCGCGAGCTGGGGCGGCTGGAGTGTCTGGCTCTCGTTGCTGGGGTTGGGTCTGGGATGCACAGCGTTTGCGTACATTGTTTACTTCCGGCTCCTGAGCTCGATCGGTCCGGTGAAATCGATGACTACGACCTTTTTGATCCCGCTGTTCGGCGTGTTGTGGGGGGCGCTGTTTCTCGATGAGCCGCTGTCGATGGCGCATATTTATGGCGGGTTGTTGATTGCGCTGGCGTTGTGGCTGGTATTGAAGCCGGCTGCTGTGAAACCTGGCCTGGTGGCTGACCGGTAGGATTGTTGCGAGGCGGCTGATCAGACGCCAAAAATCACAAAGACCCGGAGCATTGCTCCAGGCCTTCTCGGGTTTACCCGCAATCAAGCGGTTTTACGGAACACAAACACCAGACCGACGATGATCAACAGCATACCGAACAGGCTCAACATCGCCAGGCGATTGCCGAAGATCAGATAGTCCATCACCGCCGTTACCGCCGGCACCAGGTAAAACAGGCTGGTGACGTTCACCAGATTGCCCCGGGCGATCAAGCGGTACAGCAACAGCGTCGCCAGCACCGATACCACCAGCCCCATCCACAGCACCGGCAGAATGAATCCGCTGCTGTGCTCGAAGTGAAACGGCTGAAAGGGAACGAAAACCCCGCACAACAGCAGTCCGGCCAGATACTGCACCGGCAGTGTACCGAGGGGATTGTCGGTGATGCGTTTCTGCATGATCGAACCGAAGGTCATGCTCGCCAGCGCCAGCAGACCGAAAAGCATCCCGGCCAGCGACATCCCGGCCAGCCCGATGCCCTGGTAGACCACCATGACCAACCCGGCCAGCCCCAGGGCCAGACCGAACATCCGGCGCCAGGAACGCTGGCGCTCCATCAGTACTACGGTGAGGATCGGCTGCACGCCCATGATGGTCGCCATCACCCCGGGCGTGACTTTAAGGTCCAGGGCCAGCAGATAAAAAATCTGATACGCCCCCAACAACACCACGCCGGTGGCCATCGCATACAGCATCGGTTTGCCGCCCTTGGGCAACTTCAGCTTGAGCAACGGCACGAGCAACACCAGGCCGCATAGGGCGATGACGAAACGAAACATCAGGAAGGCAAAGGGCGACGCGTGAGCCAGCCCCCATTTGGAGAAAATCGCCCCGCTGCTCCACAGCAGAACGAACAGGCTCGTGGACGCCGCCGCGAGCGCGGACTTTTTCGAAAGGACAAACATGAATACCACCTGTAGTCAGGCAAAAAGCCAACTCAGCAAAAAGCTGAAATCCAGTAGTTTTTCAGGCAGGCATGGGGAACAGCAGAAGGCAGCTGATCAGCCCGAAATGCCAACGCCTGGCGGTGATGCAACTGCGCACACCGACGTGCTACTGACAGGTGGGGGGTAATGACTGATCTGCCCGGGCTGCTGATTCCCGCACGGCACGACGCCAGCGTTGACCGCTGAATCGACTACCGCGTTGATGAGGGATGCAGGCATTGGGCTGATCTTTGATTGAGGGATGAAAAGGTGAGTCCTGAAACTCACTGTGCGCTGACTATAACCAGCCCTCGACATGGATTGCAACGACTTGGTCAAAAGGCCAGTAACGACAAGGGAGAGGGTGCTACCTAGGCTTGAGAGCAACTGCAACGCCCAACGACGGGGAATGGAATGCAAGAGATCACATGCCAAGGGAAAGGACTCATCTTCGGTATCAGTTGTACAAGTCTCAGGCCAGAAAGTTTGCTGGTGCCAGCACTGCACAGTTGCAGCGTGAGCTGGAACGGATCGGCCCTACCGCGTTCGATTTATCGAAGGTGCGCTTTGAACCGATTGACACACGGGCATTGAATGCTTCTGTGCTTTGGGAGGATCCGCACTTTTCCTGGAATGAAGTCGTTGGGTGGAAAGCACGAGAGCCATTGGCTCTGGATATTGCCATCTGGTTCGACGACGAACTGTGCGGCATGTGCTTTGCAAATCCGAACAACAGTCGGCTGCGGATGCGCATCGTACGGTTAGAGGGACGTCCAAAGGAGGCGCATCCTTTGAGAAACCGTATTGCGACACTGGCGCTGATTGCCATTGAACAATACGCGCAGCTCATCGGTTGCCGGTTCCTCGAAGTTCAAGAGCCGCAGGTTGGCGCGGTCTCAATTTATCAACAGCTCGGCTTTGACTTCGATATAGAAGGCCGTCTTGTCAAAACCTTGGAGAACCTTGTATCGTGAAAAGTGTTCAGTTAATGACCAGCAGCGGAGGGAAAATGCGCAAAGTCATCAAAAAATCCCCCACAAGGAAAAGCACGCGCCTTACAGAAAAAAAGACCGCCGCTGTAGAACTGACTGCCAGTCAGCAGCGTCTTCTGCAAATACTTGTAACAGGCATCGACGGCGAAGAACCTAGCCTTCTCGCCGGACGCCCTTAAAACTCGCAAGCAAAAAAAAAAACCGCTCACAACGAGCGGTTTTGCTGTTCTGTATCCGGCTTCAGCCAAACAACCAATACCCCAACAACGTCAGCACCATCACCGCCAGTACCGGGCGCAGTACACGGTAGGCCTTGGGATTACGCCGCTTCCATTGCTTGACCACGCCACTGAATTTATCGCTGGAGTTCTTGCTCCAGGCGTAGGCCCGGTTGATCCCGCCCACACGTTCGTCGTCCAGGTTCTGAGGGGCGGTGGCGCGACCCAGCCAGGCGCTGATGCTGCGGTTGATGCGGGTCATTAAGCGATTGCTCAGCGGACGTTCGATGTCGCAGAACAGGATGACGCGAGTCTTTTCCGTTTCATTCTTGACCCAGTGCACGTAGGTCTCGTCGAACATCACGTCTTCACCATCGCGCCAGGCGTAAACCTGACCGTCGACAAAGATGCGGCAATCATCGGAATTGGGGGTGGACAGGCCCAAGTGATAACGCAGGGAGCCGCCAAACGGATCACGATGCGGGTTGAGGTGGCTGCCACCCGGCAGCAGCGCGAACATGGCACCTTTGACGTTGGGAATGCTACTGACCAGTTCCACGGTTTTCGGGCACAGGGCTTCGGCGGAAGGCAGCGGTTCGTCATACCACTTGAGATAGAAACGCTTCCAGCCCTTCTTGAAGAATGAGCCGAAACCGGCGTCGTTGTTCTTTGCCGCCGCGCGGATATACCCCTCGTCGAACAAGTGCATCGCCTCGTCGCGAATCACCTCCCAGTTGTCCTTGAGCACATCCAGTTCCGGGAACTTGCTGCGATCCAGATACGGTTTCGAGGGCACACTGGAAAACAGGTACATCAAGGCGTTATAGGGGGCGAACAGTGCCGAATGGTTCACGAACTGGCGCAAAACCGGCAAGCGCGCCTTACCGCGTAAATGCACATAGAGGGTGCTGCCGAGAAACAGCAGCAACAACGAGGCCTTCGCGGCAAACGATAAGGTCATCAACAACTCCTTTGAAGATAAACGACGCTGCGCCACGTCCATTGCCCGACTTGGCTGCCAGCATGATAAACACTACCGACCCGGTGAAAAACCTGCACTTTTCAACATTCATTGTTAATGAATGTGCAACAAAACATTTCTTAACATAAGACGCCTGAACGCTGGCTGATGCAAATCCATCATCAACCGGACCAGATCAATAGATCGCAACCAGCGATAACGCCTCAGCCATCATCGTCAGCCGCGATCCACCAATGTTTAGTGCTTACTGCTGATTCTCCTGTTCGGTAAACAGATCACTGAACAGCATGCTCGACAGGTAACGTTCACCGGAATCCGGCAGGATCACGACGATGGTCTTGCCCTGCATTTCCGGGGTCTCGGCCAGCCGAACAGCCACTGCCATGGCGGCGCCGCAGGAAATCCCGCACAAGATTCCTTCTTCCTGCATCAAGCGCAAGGCCATGGCCTTGGACTCTTCGTCACTGACCAACTCCACCCGATCGACGATCGACAAATCGAGGTTATTCGGCACAAAACCGGCACCGATGCCCTGGATTTTATGCGGGCTTGGCTTGATCTCCTCACCGGCCAGGGCCTGGGTGATCACCGGCGACACCGCCGGCTCCACCGCTACCGAGAGTATCGGCTTGCCCTGGGTATTCTTGATATACCGTGAAACCCCGGTGATGGTTCCACCGGTTCCGACGCCTGCCACCAGCACGTCGACCGCGCCGTCGGTATCGTTCCAGATTTCGGGGCCGGTGGTTTTTTCGTGGATGGCCGGGTTGGCCGGGTTGTCGAATTGCGCCGGCATGAAGTACTTCGACGGGTCGCCGGCAACGATTTCACCGGCTTTCTCGATCGCGCCCTTCATGCCTTTGGCCGGCTCGGTCAACACCAGTTCGGCGCCCAGTGCCTTGAGCACCTTGCGGCGTTCGATACTCATGGACGCCGGCATGGTCAGCATCAGTTTGTAGCCACGGGCGGCGGCCACAAAGGCCAGGCCGATGCCGGTATTGCCGGAGGTGGGTTCCACGATGGTCATGCCCGGCTTGAGTTTGCCACTGCTCTCGGCATCCCAGATCATGTTCGCACCGATCCGGCACTTGACCGAGTAACCGGGGTTGCGCCCTTCGATCTTGGCCAGGATGGTCACACCACGCGGCGCAATGCGATTGATCTGCACCAGCGGCGTATTGCCGATGGAGTGGGCGTTGTCAGCGAAAATGCGGCTCATGGCTGGGTCCTTAACGACAGCATTGAAATAGGGCATCAAGGTAAGCCCTCTTGCCCGCAGGCGTCCAGTCAAGTCGAACGTCCGCTTGTCAGTGCAGTCAATGGCTTTGGATCGTCAGAAATTTTCCACCATGAAACGTCGATACAGTTGGCCCCTGCGGCCCCTCATCGGCCTGATTGTGCTGCTGATAACGCTCCACATCGCATTGCCCTGTCTGGTGCGCGACTACCTCAATGAGCGGTTGGCGAACATGGGCGACTGACTGGCTATATCAAGCCACTACTGCGCGATGTCGATGTGTTCAACTGGCAGCAGGATGTGGAAAACAAGGACAAAGGACTGTTCCGCTCGATTTGGGAAGCCCTCGTCGGCAGTACCGAGACCGTCTTGAAAAACCAGGGCAAAAACCAGTTTGCGACACGGGTCGAACTCAAGGGTAACGTGCATCAGCAAGATGTCAGCGCATTCCAGGCTTTTTTGCAGATTTTACGCAATGGATTCATACCGGCATTCACTGCACGGTGTGAACGGCCCAAGCCGGATGCAGGCTAGTTTTTGCGCGTGACGATGTACCGGCCAGTGTCTTCTGCCGCTCGGGATGAATTCGATTGCTGCTGCAGGAAATCCCAACCCAGGCAGGCCAAGGCTAACGATCGCGGCACCGCTTCGCGACCACTGCTGTATCGGGTGATGCTACGGGTACTGACCCCCAGCGCTTCAGCCGCCTGATTAAGCGATAACCCGGTGCGAGCACGCCAATCGATAAAGATTCGGGTGTTCTCGTCGGCTGCATTTTGCGCCAAGGCATCCAGGTAGAGAGTGTCTGCACCAATCTGGATATCGAGTTCAGGCCATTCGACACTCCAGCCATCGTCACCCAACGCTGCATATTCAAAAGCGACTCCCTGTAAAGGTTGCAGGCCTGGATAGGCATGCAGGTCGCGGCTCAAATCGAGCAGCAGTTGCTGGCCATCGATAAATGTCAGCGCCAAACGATAATCCGACAACGCTTGCACTGCCGATAGCCGTGGTCGTTTCATGGGTAGCATCGTTTCCAATCCTCCAGCAATTGAGTCTGGTTGGCTCTGACCCACTCCAGAGCTTCCCTGAGAATCAGCGGCGGTGCCTTGCCCACCATCACTTCGACAGTTTCCAGGCTCAACATGACATCCAGCCCGCCACCCGTCAGATGAACGTGCGGCGGTGGATGATCCTTTTCGCGCAACTGAATGCGGTATGTATCTCGAAATCGGTATTTTGTAGACATGCCCGGCATGCTATCGCCAAAATGGCGATATCTCTATGCTGGCCTGTTACCGAGACTGGGTCAAGATGTGACGCCCCATTCAGAGACTGAATAAGCCGTCTGCGTTCACAGTCGACCGGGCACCGCGTTATAGTCGGGGCTGACCATTTTATTGCGCCCCCGCCCTGCCTCGTTCAGGTCGGCGTTACCGTTCGAGGATTAGCAGATGAAGTTCGAAGGCACCCAGGCCTACGTCGCCACCGATGACCTGAAGCTGGCGGTCAACGCCGCCATCACTCTGGAGCGGCCGTTGCTGGTCAAGGGCGAACCGGGCACCGGCAAGACCATGCTCGCCGAGCAACTGGCCGAATCCTTTGGCGCCAAGCTGATCACCTGGCACATCAAGTCCACCACCAAGGCCCATCAAGGCCTGTACGAGTACGACGCGGTCAGCCGCCTGCGCGACTCGCAACTGGGCACGGAAAAGGTTCACGACGTTCGCAACTACCTGAAAAAGGGCAAGCTCTGGGAAGCTTTCGAGTCCGAAGAACGGGTCATCCTGCTGATCGACGAAATCGACAAGGCCGACATCGAATTCCCCAACGACCTGCTGCAAGAACTCGACAAAATGGAGTTCTACGTTTACGAAATCGACGAGACCATCAAGGCCAAGAAGCGCCCGATCATCATCATTACCTCCAACAACGAGAAAGAGCTGCCGGACGCGTTCCTGCGCCGCTGCTTCTTCCACTACATCGCCTTCCCGGACCGTGTCACGATGCAGCGGATCGTCGACGTGCATTACCCGGACATCAAGAAAGACCTGGTCAGCGAAGCGCTGGACGTGTTCTTCGACGTGCGCAAGGTGCCGGGCCTGAAGAAGAAGCCTTCGACCTCCGAGCTGGTGGACTGGCTGAAGCTGCTGATGGCCGACAACATCGGCGAAGCGGTGCTGCGTGAACGCGATCCGACCAAAGCCATCCCGCCGCTGGCCGGCGCTTTGGTGAAGAACGAACAGGACGTGCAACTGCTGGAGCGTCTGGCGTTCATGAGCCGTCGCGGCACCCGCTAAGAGGCTGATGCCATGCTGCTCAACCTGTTCAATGAAATGCGCGCAGCCAAGGTGCCGGTCTCGGTGCGTGAGCTGCTGGACCTGATCAACGCGCTGAAACAGCGCGTGACCTTCGCCGACATGGACGAGTTCTATTACCTGTCCCGGACGATCCTGGTGAAGGACGAAAAGCATTTCGACAAGTTCGACCGTGCGTTCGGTGCCTACTTCAATGGCCTGGAAAAACTCGACGACCACCTGCAGGCGCTGATTCCGGAAGACTGGCTGCGCAAGGAATTCGAGCGCTCGCTGACCGATGAAGAACGGGCGGCGATCCAGTCCCTGGGTGGCCTGGACAAGCTGATCGAAGAGTTCAAGAAACGCCTCGAAGAACAGAAGGAACGCCACGCCGGTGGCAACAAGTGGATCGGCACCGGTGGCACCAGCCCGTTCGGCTCCGGTGGCTTCAACCCGGAAGGCATTCGGGTCGGCGATGCCGGCAAGCGCCAGGGCAAGGCGGCCAAGGTCTGGGACCAACGCGAATACAAGAACCTCGACGACTCGGTCGAACTGGGTACGCGCAACATCAAGGTCGCCCTGCGGCGCTTGCGCAAGTTTGCCCGGCAGGGTGCGGCGGAAGAACTGGACATCGATGGCACCATCGACCACACCGCCAAGGATGCTGGCCTGCTGAACATCCAGATGCGGCCGGAACGACGCAACACCGTCAAGCTGTTGCTGCTGTTCGACATCGGCGGCTCGATGGACGCACATGTGAAGATTTGCGAGGAGTTGTTCTCGGCCTGCAAGACCGAGTTCAAGCATCTGGAGTACTTCTACTTCCACAACTTCATTTATGAATCGGTGTGGAAGAACAACATGCGCCGCACCTCCGAGCGCACCTCGACCATGGACCTGCTGCACAAGTACGGCGCCGACTACAAAGTGATCTTCATCGGTGACGCCGCCATGGCGCCCTATGAAATCACCCAGGCGGGCGGCAGCGTCGAGCACTGGAACGAAGAAGCCGGTTACGTGTGGATGCAGCGGTTCAAGGAGAAGTACAAGAAGCTCATCTGGATCAACCCGTATCCGAAGGACACCTGGGGCTATACCTCGTCGACCAATATCGTGCGGGATTTGATTGAGGACCAGATGTATCCGTTGACCCTTCGCGGGTTGGAAGAAGGGATGCGGTTTCTTTCCAAGTAGTCTGCGGCGCCCGTTAGAGCCCCATCGCGAGCAGGCTCGCTCCCACAGGGTCTTATGTATGGCAAAGATCCAATGTGGGAGCGAGCCTGCTCGCGAAGCATTTAGCGGTTAATGAAGCGCTGTAAATACTCGATTTGTTCGCGATGGGCGACATCCTGCACCACCGGCCGCAACCGCACCCGCCCCCCCGGCAAGCACTGCGCCAGCCGCGCCAGCGCCAACGGCGTCAACGCTCCCAACCGCGGATACCCACCAATGGTCTGTCGATCATTGAGCAACACAATCGGCTGCCCGTCAGGCGGCACCTGGACCGCCCCCAACGGAATGCCTTCGGAAATCATCGGTTTGCCCTGGTACTGCAGCGCCTTACCCAGCAGGCGAATCCCCATCCGGTCGGCCCGGCTGTCGAGGCTCCACACGCTGTTGAACGCATCGAACAGGCTCTGCCCGCTGAACTCGCCAATCTGCGCACCGAGCACCAGATCCAGCAATGGCTCACCGGTGAAATCCGGCACGTATTCGTTCGGCAACTCCCGCAGCAATACCAGCGAGTTCCCCGAGTAGCTCAATGACGCGCCTTTACCCAGCGCATGGCCCATTCCGTCCAGGCCGCCGAGTTCCTCCCGGACTACCGTTGAACTGCTGCCCAGCACCTTTGGTGCATCAAATCCACCCGGCGCTGCCAGATAGGCGCGAGCACCGAGCAGCGGTTGGGTGAATTGCAAACGCTGGCCTTTGTGCAACCTGAAACTGCGCCAAGGCGCCAACGCCTCGCCATCCACCTTCGCGCCTAGATCCGCTCCGGCCAAGGCCAGCACGCAATCGTCCTCGGCCACGACGGTGAACCCGCCGAGGGTGATTTCGATTACCGGCGCATCCAGTCCGTTGCCCAGCAGCCAGTTGGCCCAGGACATCGAACGCCAATCGGCCGCTCCACCCTGGGTCACACCCAGATGCCGCACGCCAAATCGACCGGCGTCCTGCAACAGGCATAGCGCCGTACTTGCTTCAATCATCAGACGGCTCATGCCTGGGCCTCCAGTGGCGTGTCGTCACCGCCCAGGTTAATGAATTCGGCATGGCCGACCGCTTCGAACCGTAAAGTGTCACCGGGTTGCATCAGGCTATAGCCGTCACGGTTGCGATCGAACAATTTGGCCGGGGTGCGGCCGATCAGGTTCCAGCCGCCCGGCGACACCACCGGGTAGGCCGCCGTCTGCCGTTCGGCGATGCCGACACTGCCGGCGGCGACTTTCTTGCGAGGCGTGTTCAGACGTGGCGCGGCGAGCACCTCCTCCACCAACCCCATGAAGGCGAAGCCCGGTGCAAAACCCAGGGCAAACACCTGATATTCACGCTCACAGTGACGACGGATCACCTCCTCCACCGCCAACCCGCTGCGTTGCGACAACAGGTTCAATTCCGGACCGACGCTCAAGTCGTACCACACTGGCAGCACATGACAGGTGCCGCGAGTACGCGCATTGGGCGACAGATCGATCAGTGCCTGGGCAATCAACTCCCGGGCCTGGGCAGGACTCAGCGCGGTCAAGTCGTAATGCACCATCAAGGTGGTGTAGGACGGCACCAGATCGATCAGATGCCCGGCGAATGCCGCGCGCAGACTTTCACTTGCCGCCAGCATCCACGGCATGTTGGTTTCGGCAATTTCATCGAACAGGCGCACCATCAGGCAATCCAGCGCCACCACTTCTACCCGCAGCTTCATGACGCGCTCTGCCGGTTCAAGGCTTCACGGATGCGTTGCACGGCAGCGACCGAACTGGCGTTGTCGCCGTGCACGCACAGGGTATTGGCCTGTAAATGCAGGGCGCTGCCGTCGCTGGCAGTGAGCGGATCGCCACGGGCAATGGTCAGCGCCTGCTCGATGATTTTTTCCGGGTCGTGATGCACCGCTCCCGGCAGTTGTCGCGACACCAGCCTGCCTGCGCTGTCGTAAGCGCGGTCGGCGAATGCTTCGAACCACAGGGTCACGCCGTACTCATCGCCCAGTTGTTGGGCCGCACTGTTGTCGCGGGTGGCCATCAACATCAATGGCAGGTTGCGGTCATAGGACGCAACCGCTTGCAGCACGGCGCGCAGTTGTGCCGGGTTGGCCATCATGTCGTTGTACATCGCGCCATGGGGTTTGACGTAGCTGACTCGCCCACCCTGGGCCCGGCAGATGCCGTCGAGGGCGCCGATCTGGTAATGCAGAATGTCTTGAAGTTCCTGGGAGGCATAGGCCATGGAGCGACGGCCAAACCCCACCAGGTCCTGATAGGCCGGATGCGCGCCAACTTGCACACCGTGGCTGAGGGCCAGGCTGACGGTCTTGCGCATGATGCTCGGGTCGCCGGCGTGGAAACCGCAGGCGATGTTGGCGCAATCGATGAAGGGCATGATTTCCGCGTCCAGACCCATGGTCCAGCTGCCGAAACTCTCGCCGATGTCGCAGTTCAATAGCAGGCGGCTCACGCTGAACACTCCTGTAGGCTTTATTCTTTTTAGCTGCGGGACATATCTATGAGACAGCCCCGCAGGTTATCAGTTACTGGGCGTCGAGTTGCTTGCCACGGGTTTCCGGCAAACTCAGGGCCGCGAGGATCACCACGCCGTAGGAAACCGCCGCAAAGGCACCGATGCCCACACTCAGCGGCACGGTCTGGCTGAGCAGGCCGATCAGCAGCGGGAACAACGCCGCCAGCGCCCGGCCGATGTTGTAGCAAAAACCCTGGCCAGAACCGCGAATGCGTGTGGGGAACAACTCGGTCAGGAATGCCCCCATGCCACTGAAAATCCCCGAGGCGAAGAAGCCCAGCGGAAAGCCCAGCCACAGCATCACGCCGTTGCTGACTGGCAGTTGGGTGTACAGCAAGACAATGGTGAACGAGCCCACGGCGAACAGGATGAAGTTCTTTTTACGTCCAAGGATGTCGGTCAAATAGGCGCTGATGACATAACCGACGTAGGACCCGACGATCACCATCGCCAGATAACCACTGGTATTGAGTACGCTCAAACCGCGTTCGTTCTTCAGGAAAGTCGGCAACCAGGACGTGATCGCGTAGTAGCCGCCCAGAGCGCCGGTGGTCAGCAACGAAGCGCGAATCGTGGTGAAGAGCATGTCGGGGGCGAAAATCTCGTAGAACTTCGACGGGTTGCTCGGCTCCTGTTTAGCCTTGGCCTCACGGTAGATTTCCGGGTCTTTCACCAACCGGCGAACGAAGATCACGAAAATCGCCGGCACGATGCCGAGGATGAACAGCGCGCGCCAGGCGTCTTCCGGTGGCAATACCGAGAACAGCAGCGCATACAGAATCGCCGTCAGCCCCCAACCCAGCGCCCAGCCGGATTGCACCATGCCAACAGCCTTGCCACGGTCCTGGGCACGAATCACCTCGCCCATCAGCACCGCGCCGGCCGTCCACTCGCCGCCGAAACCGAAGCCCATCAACGTGCGGGCAATCAGCAGTTGCTCGTAGCTCTGGGCAAAGCCGCAGAGGAAGGTGAAGAAAGCAAACCACAGCACGGTCAGTTGCAAGGTGCGCACACGACCGATGCGATCGGACAGAATCCCCGCCACCCAGCCACCGATGGCTGAAGCGATCAGCGTGCTGGTGTGAATCAGCCCGGCCTGGCCGGTGGTGATGCCCCACATGGCAATCAGGGTCGGCACCACGAAGCTGAGCATCTGGGTGTCCATGCCGTCCAGGCCATAGCCGATCTTGCAGCTCCAGAAGGTGCGGCGTTCCTGCTGATTGATGTTGCGATACCAGTCGAAAGGTCCCGGGCGGGCCGAGGCTTTCGGGATGGCGGTGGTGTCGGGCGCACTCATGGCAAATCTCCGCGCTGATTTTATTGGTATTGTTCTGAGCCCCGACGACGCCTATCGTGGGAACCGGATGCGTCGATTTTTGGACGCGCGCCCCTACTGCGTCCAACTAATAAAAACCCGCCTTAGACATAAGAAATCTTTATCCCATGAACCTGAAGTTTCTCGAGACCTTCGTCTGGGTCGCCCGACTCAAGAGTTTCCGCCTGACCGCCGACAAGCTCTTCACCACTCAGGCTTCGATTTCCAGCCGCATCGCAGTGCTTGAAGGCGAGCTGGGGGTAAAGCTGTTTCTGCGGGATTCGCGCGGCGTGAGCCTGACACCCGAAGGCCTCAAGGTGCTCGATTACGCCGAGCAGATGATGGACACCATGCAGGCACTCAAGCAGTCGATCGAGACCCGCTCGAGCAAGGCCGGACGGGTGCGCATCGGCGTGATGGACACGGTGATCCATACCTGGCTCAGCCCGTTGGTGGCGCAGATGACCGATCACTACCCGCTGGTGGAAATCGAACTGGTGGCCGATACCTCGCTCAACCTCTGCGATCAGCTGCAAAAAGGCTTCCTCGATGTGATTCTGCAGACCGACCTGCTGCGCCAGGAAAGCGTGCGCAGCCTGGAACTGGCCAGCCACCCCATGGGCTGGATTGTCGCCAGCAATTCCCTGTACAACCGTGAGTATTCAGGCGTCGCCGATCTGGCGAAAGAGCGGATCATTACCTACTCGAAAAACTCTCACCCGCATCAGGAAGTGCTCGCCCTGATGCAGGCCAATGGCGTGACGGCGCCACGTCTGAACTGCGTGAACTCGGTGTCGGCGATTACCCGGCTGCTGCGCGACGGCTTTGGCATCGGCGCGTTGCCGCCGGTGCTGGTGGCCGAAGAGCTGGCACGGGGGGAGTTGACCCTGCTGGACATCGATCAGCGACCACCCGACCTGCAGGTGGTGGTGTCGTGGCGAGTGGGCGTTGAGTGGGTCGAGGAGATTGTGGCGTTGTGTCAGCAGGTGCTGGAGGAGTATGCGCGGAAGGTGGGAGAGCGCTACATGGTCTTGAGTAAACCCCTGGCAAGACTCTGAAAAGGTGCGCCTCGCGCCATAAATATCAATTACTATCATTTGCATTAATATTTTGAAAATGTATTCTCTGCGCGCATTCAGCTAAACCACCGTCCAGAAGGAATCGGACTTGATTCGCGCTTACACGCAAAAACAGCAGCAATTGCTCTCACACTGGAGCCAAGCCCTCGGCACTCCGGCCTTCCAGTCCCGCCGCATCACCCTCGACCCTTTGAGCAATGCCCCGGCGCCCGCCGCGCAGCGCTGCTTGCAACGCCTGATCCGGCTTACACCTTGCGCCTCATCGAGGGCGTTGCCTGGCTCTGCGCCCTGACGCTGGTGGCCACGGCACTGGCTAACGAATGGCTGGGTTTCTCGTCAGCCGGTTGCTCTGGGGCATCTGGCAATGCGCACTGCTCCCCGTCGCCTACGCCCTGGCCGCCATCGGAATCCGCCGGGTGCGCTCATTCACCTCTACGCCTGCCCCCGCAATCTTGTCTCCCCACACTTGTCACGACTAAGAAAAAGACCACCTCATGAACCGAACCAAACTTTCCCTGTTGATTCCGTTGCTCGGCTCCGTCAGCGCCCAGGCCTGGGCCGAGGATACCGACCAGCAACCCGGCACATTGAACATGCAGGCCACCGTCGTTTCCGCGACGCGTAGCGAAGCGACCATTGCCTCGATTCCAGGCTCGGTCCAGGTAATCGACGAACAGCAGATCCGCCAACAGAGTGGCGCCGGGCGTCGGGTCTCCGACATCCTTGGGCAACTGGTTCCCGGCCTGGCGCCGTCCAGCGGCGGGATGAGCAACTTCGGCCAGACCCTGCGCGGGCGCAACATGCTGGTGTTGATCGACGGCGTGTCGCAGAACGCCACGCGCGACAACTTCCGCCAACTCAACAGCATCGCACCGGCCAGTATCGAACGCATCGAGGTGGTTTCCGGCGCCAGCAGCATTTATGGAGCCGGTGCTTCGGGCGGCATCATCAACATCATCACCAAGCGCAACCAGGGTCAGGACCTTGCCTACAGCAGCAAACTGGGCCTGACCACCGGCAACAACCTCAACAGCAAGGGTTTCGCCTACGAGGCCTTTCAGAGTGCGACCGGGCGCAAGGATGCCCTGGACTGGTACCTGTCCGCCGACCTGACCCAGCGCAACGATCAGTACGACGGCAACGGCAATCGCATCCCTCAGGACACATCCCAGGGCAGCAACATGGACACCGACACCTATGACCTGCAGGGTCGTTTCGGTTACGAACTGGATGCCGATAAAAAACTCAGCCTGTCGCTGCAGGACTACAAGGACCAGCAGGACACTGACTACACAAAAGACCCGAAAAACCTGAAAGAGGCCGTGGCGGTCAAAGGACTGAAACTCGACGACCAGCCCTACACTCATAACCAGGCGGCCAACCTCAACTACACCGACAACGACTTCTACGGCCAGGGCCTGCAACTGGAAAGCTACTGGCGCCGGGCCGACGCGCTGTTCTTCCCGGACCTGTCGCGGGGCAAGGCCGGGATCGCCGACAACAACAGCGTGCAGGATGTATACGGCCTGCGTGCGGCCATCGACACGCCATTGCCGGCCATCGGCAGCGCCACGGGCAACCTGGTCTGGGGCGCCGACTACGATCACGAACGCTCCCGCCAGCGCGGTGACCAATACACCCTCAAAGGGCTGACCTACACCAAGACCGGCACCACTTACGAGATGGGCCCGGATATCGAAACCACCACCAAGGCGCTGTTCGGACAGATGTCCTGGGACATCGGAGACTGGACCTTGCGTGGCGGTGTGCGCCGCGAATGGATCGAAAGCGAGGTCTCCGACAGCATCGCTTACGGTCAGATCGTCCAGACCGGCGTACGTGCCATCCTGCCCGGTGACACCCTCAAGTACGACGCTACGCTCTATAACCTGGGCGCGGTCTATCACCTGAGTGAACATCAGGACGTCTTCGCCAATTACAGCCAGGGGTTTTCGCTGCCGGACATCCAGCGCTTCTTGCGTGACGTGAACAGCACCTTCGACATCCAGAGCCTCAACGCCCAGGCCATCAAGGTCGACAGCTATGAGCTGGGCTGGCGCGGTGACTGGGACCGGTGGCAGGCCGACGTCACCGTCTATGAAAACACCTCGGACGTGACTCAGTTCTACGATGCCAATAACCGTGTCTTGCGTCTGATCAACCAGAAGGAGCGGGTTCGCGGCATCGAAAACAGCCTGACCTACCTCGCGACCGATCACTGGTCGGTAGGTGGCACCTATGCCTGGGCCAAAGGCGAGACCGAGCAGAACGGGAAATGGATCGATCTGCCGGCGACACGCATTTCACCGGCCAAGACCACGCTGTTCGTCGGCTACGCCGAAGACGACTACACCCTGCGCCTGCAAGGCATGCACCTGGCCAGTTACGACGCTGCCGCCAAGGACAACAACGGGCGCGACATCGAAGGCTATACGCTGGTGGACCTGCTCGGCTCCGTGTACTTGCCGGTCGGTCGTCTGGAAGGCGGGGTGTACAACCTGACCAACCGCACGTACGTCAACCTGTTCGCCCAGGCCAACGCCAAAGCGCCATTCCCCAACGCCGAAGGCCGTACCTTGAGCATGACCTATTCGATAGATTGGTAATCAAGCAAGGAGCCGGCTTGCCGGCTCCTTGACGTTCAACGGTGTTACAAGCCGCGCAAATCCCGCTCTTCGATCGGCCGGCTCTGGCGCAGACGCTTGCCGCCCAACACCACCCAGTCGATCAGACGGAACAGGCACTCGATCCCGAACGACAGCAACAACGCGCCGCTCATGCCCCAGACCATCGCTTCGGGCGTCAACAGGATCTGGTAGCTGTAGCCATTCCAGGTTTCCTTGCGGATGTCCGGATCGGCGGCCAGCACTACTTGCAGGAAGCGGATGTACCACGGGCCCTGCATCGCCTGGAATTGCTTGTCCAGCGCCAGTTGACGGGTCAGCAGGTTGCTCAGGCTGTCGGCATCGCTGCGAAAGATCGGGTCTTCACTGGCGCGGTAATGCGCGACCAGAGCCTGCATGTCACCCTTGAAGAACTGATTGGCGGTGTTCTGGAAGCCGCTCAAACCAGCCTGCGCCTCGATCAGGTGCGCTTCGACCCGCTTGACGTAATCGCTGATGAAGCCCGGCACCTGGACACCGATCAACAGACCCGCCGCAAACAACACCAGCCGTAGATAACTGAGCAACATGGGGGTTGAATCCTTATGAGGTCTGGCCCTGGCTGACGCATTCACCGCGTCGCCACAGGCTCCATTGACCCGGTTCGTAGCGGGTCCAGGTTTCGTTTTCGGTCAGGGGTTCGGTGGCGATGACGGTTACCACATCGTTCGGCGTGGTTTCGGCCTGAAAATCGACGATCACGTCGACATCTTTCAAGCGTGCCGGGCCAAACGGTGCGCGACGGGTGATTTGCGCCAGTTTGGTCGAGCAATAGCAGAACAGCCAGTCGCCGTCGCTGAGCAGGCAATTGAACACGCCTTTGCTGCGGTATTCGGCGCAAGCAGCCACCAGATCAGGCAGCAACGCTTCGACTTCGACCGGCTCGGGGAACGCCGCACGCACACGATTGAGCAAATCGCAGAACGCCGCTTCACTGTCGGTATCCCCAACCGGGCGATAGAAACTGGCCACTGGCTGGAAGTCCGCCAACTGGCCGTTATGGGCGAAACACCAGTTGCGCCCCCACAGCTCTCGGACGAACGGATGCGTGTTGGACAGGCAGACCTTGCCGACGTTAGCCTGGCGGATGTGCCCGATCACCACTTCGCTCTTGATTGGATAGCGCTGCACCAGGTTCGCGACTTCCGACTCGCAGCTCGCCGCCGGGTCCTGGAACAACCGCAGCCCACGGCCTTCATAGAAGGCAATGCCCCAGCCATCGCGGTGCGGGCCGGTGCGTCCGCCGCGCTGCATCAGCCCGGTGAAGCTGAACACGATATCGGTCGGGACATTGGCGCTCATGCCCAATAACTCACACATGCTCGGACTCTCGCTCAATCGCAGGGGCAAGGTTACAGACGGGGTTCGACTCGCATCCGCTGAGGATTGCTCGGCACGGGCGGACGACCGTAACGATCATCGCCGGCACCGCCGAACGGTTGATCATCCTCAGGCTCTTCGGCGCGGACGGCGGCTTTGGTGGCAGCCTCACGTTCTTTGCGGGCGTTGGAGGCGCGTTCGATGGGGAAACGGATCGCCACCAGCACCAGATAGAGGCCGAACGCGATCATGCCGTACATGAACAGATCGGAAATCGCCCGCCAGGCGTTGTTGCCGACCTTGAACAGCAGGTCGAGCGCGGTAATGGCGACAGCCGGTGCGACTTTGTCCTTCACCGGGTCGATGATGGTCGGGCTGAACAGCAGCACGACCATCGCCAGCCGCAGTGGCTCACGCAGCCAACGCCACATCCAGCGGGTCAAGCGCATCCACACCAACAGGCAGCCCAAAGCGGCGAAGGCGTAGAGGCCCCAAGCGATCAGATAGTCGTTCTCGGTCATGGTGTCCATGGCAAGGCAGGCAAAGAGGCGCTTATGATAACGGCTTTTCGCCCATCAGGCTGCATCAATGCCTGACTGTTGGGCGCTATCCAGGTTGCCAAGCCCCTATTCCGTACACTGTTCGAGAGCCCTTCATGCCCCTATCCGCCAACATTCACGACGCTCCGATCGCCCACAAGGCTGAAGGCTCCGACCCGTATGCCTGGCTGCAAGAGCGCGACACCAAGGCAGTGCTCGACTACCTGAAGGCTGAAAACAGCTATCAGGAAGCGCAAACCGCCGACCAGGCCGGATTGCGCGAAACCCTGTTCGAAGAGATCAAGGGGCGGATTCTCGAGACCGACCTGTCCCTGCCCTCGCCGTGGGGACCGTATCTGTATTACACCCGCACCACGGCGGGCGATGAGTACGCCCGGCACTACCGCTGCCCGCGTCCGGCCGATGACAGCCTGACCCTGGACGAAAGCCGCGAACAACTGCTGCTGGACCCGAACGAACTGGCCAACGGCGGCTTCTTTTCGCTCGGGGCGTTCAGCATCAGCCCGGACCATCAGCGTCTGGCCTACAGCATCGACTCCAGTGGCGAGGAGATTTACACGCTGTTCGTGAAGGAATTGTCCGAAGGCCGTGTCAGCGAACTGGAATTCCAGGACTGCGACGGCAGCATGACCTGGGCCAACGACAGCCTGACGCTGTTCTTTGGCGAACTGGACGACACCCATCGCCCGCACAAGCTATACCGCTATCGCCTGGACGGCACGGCGGCCGAAGAAGTGTTCCATGAGCCGGACGGTCGCTTCTTCATGCATTGCTACCGTTCAAGCTCCGAGCAACAATTGCTGCTGTCCGTGGGCAGCAAGACCACCAGCGAAGCCTGGGTCCTCGACGCCAACCAGCCGCTGCAAGCCTTTACCTGCATCGCGCCACGGGTCGAGGATCATGAGTACGACGTCGACCACGGCGTACTCGACGGACAATGGACCTGGTTCATTCGCAGCAACCGTGACGGCATCAATTTCGCCTTGTACACCGCTGTCGATACCGGCGCCGCGCCCACCGAAGCCGACTGGCAGAACCTGATCCCCCACAGCGACACGGTGATGATCGACGGCATCAGCCTGAACACCGGGGCCATGACCCTGAGCCTGCGGGTTGGCGGCTTGCCGGTCATTGAAGTTCACCCACAAGGCCTGCCGCCTTATCGCGTGCAACTGCCGGATGCGGCCTACAGCCTGCACGTGCAAAACAGCCTGGAGTTCGAAAGCGACCGGATTCGCCTGCGTTACGAGGCATTGAACCGTCCGGCGCAAATCCGTCAGCTTGAACTGGCAACCGGCGAGCAGAAAGTCCTCAAGCAAACCCCGGTGCTCGGCCCGTTCGATGCCGACGCCTACGTCAGCCAACGCCTGTGGGCCACCGCGCCGGATGGTACTCAAGTGCCGATCAGCCTGGTGATCAATCGTGCAGACCTCGGCAAACCCGTGCCGCTGTACCTCTACGGCTATGGTGCCTACGGCGAAAGCCTCGACCCGTGGTTTTCCCATGCGCGCCTGAGCCTGCTGGATCGCGGCATGGCGTTTGCCATTGCCCACGTGCGTGGCGGCGGCGAACTGGGGGAAGCCTGGTATCGCGCCGGCAAGCAGGAGCACAAGCACAACACCTTCAGCGACTTTATCGCCTGTGCCGAACACCTGATCGCCCAAGGCTTCACCACTGCACCGCAGTTGGCGATCAGTGGTGGCAGCGCCGGTGGCTTGCTGATCGGCGCAGTGCTCAACCAACGGCCAGAGCTGTTTGGCGCCGCCATCGCCGAAGTGCCGTTCGTCGACGTACTCAACACCATGCTCGACCCTGACCTGCCATTGACCGTGACGGAATACGACGAGTGGGGCAACCCTGAAGAACCGGGCGTCCATGATCGGATCAAGGCCTACGCCCCGTACGAAAACGTCACCGCGCAAGCTTATCCGGCGACCCTGGTGATCGCCGGCTACAACGACAGCCGCGTGCAGTACTGGGAAGCGGCCAAGTGGGTGGCGAAATTGCGCGCGACCAAGACCGACAGCAATCCCCTGCTGCTCAAGACTGAACTGGGTGCCGGACATGGCGGGATGAGCGGTCGATATCAGGGATTGCGTGACGTAGCACTCGAATATGCATTTTTGTTCAAGGTTCTGGGTATTGCCTGAGGAACCTGGCGCGTTGTGCCGGTCTTAACTCCTGACACCGGCGGCCGATACAACACCTGTACCCCGTGGGAGCGAGCTTGCTCGCGATGGCGTCAGCACAATCAACATTACTGTTGCCTGTGAAGCCGCAATCGCGAGCAAGCTCGCTCCCACAAGGGATTTTCGGTGAATTCAAATTCGAGTCAGCAACAATCACAAAAAAGACCGTGACGACATGTCTGAACCAACCTTTCTGAACAACGAAATTCGCGACTGGCTAATGGATTGCGGCCTGTTCAATCAACTGTTGCCGGCGGACTTCGCCGCGGCTTCGGGCTACTTCAGTATCAGCACCATTACCCAGGGCGAGGAGATCTTTCAGGAGGGCGATGCCGGCAGCTTCATGTGCATCATCCACACCGGTCAGGTGGCGGTGCAAAAAACCACCGCTGACGGGCAACGAGTCACCATCGCCACCTTGCGCAGCGGCCGCTCATTCGGCGAAATGGCCGTGCTTGATGGCGAACGGCGCTCAGCCAGTTGCGTAGCCGCGAGCAACTGCCAGTTGCTCAACCTGGGCAAGGACTCGCTGGAAAAGATGCTCAACGACGCACCGAAAATCGCCGCCAAAATCATCCGCGCTCTCGCCGTGTCCCTCTCCAAACGCCTGCGCATGGCCGACGGCCAACTGCTTTCGCAGCAGGTCTAGCCGCCCGGCGACTTGGATTTCGGCAGATTGGGCTCCAGCCCCGGCACGGGCTGGTCCTTGGTCGGCGGGCTCGGCATTTCGATCGGCACCAACGGCGGACCACTACTGCCGGGGCCGACTTTAGGCAAAGGCGCCGGGCTGATCTGCGGGTAAGGCGTGGGCGTCGCGGTGCCGGGCGAGCCGGGCATCGGCGCGGGGCTGACGGGAATCGATTGCAGCTGTTGCGCCTGCACTGCAGTTATCGAGAGCGCGGCCAGGGCAATGACCGTTAGAATGGTGCGCTTCATCAATGGCTCCGTTGGCCTTGTCGTCATAAACAGGCTACTCCCAACTGCGTCTGTTTGCCCTCCCGAGTTCTGCCAATTTTCTTCAAGTGAGCCCCATGAAACGTTTCGTTCTGCTGGACACCACCCCCATCCCTGAAAACGGCGGCGCCCTGTGCCTGTTCGAATATGGCGAGGATTTTGTCATCAAGATCCAGGGCGGCGACGGCGGACAATTGATGAACACGCGCATGCACGGCTCCGAAGATGCCCTGGCCGAGATCCCGTGTCGCAAGGTCGCCGGTCGGCCGAATTCGCGGGTACTCATCGGCGGCCTGGGCATGGGTTTCACCCTCGCTTCGGCGCTCAAGCACCTGGGCAAGACCGCCGAAGTGGTGGTCGCTGAATTAGTGCCTGGCGTTGTGGAATGGAATCGCGGGCCACTCGGCGAGAAAGCCGGAAACCCGCTTCAAGACCCGCGGACCGTGATTCGCATGGAAGACGTGGCCAAAGTCCTGCAGGCCGAGCCCCAGGGTTTCGATTCCATCATGCTCGACGTCGACAACGGTCCCGAAGGCCTGACCCAGAAAGCCAACAGCTGGCTGTACTCCGCCGGCGGCCTGAGCGCCTGTGCCAAGGCCCTGAGACCGAAAGGCGTGCTGGCCGTCTGGTCGGCCAGCGCTGACCGACAATTTTCCGACAAACTGAAGAAGGCGGGTTTCAAGGCCGAGGAAGTGCAGGTCTTCGCCCACGGCAACAAGGGCACCCGCCACACCATCTGGATTGCCGAGAAGCTCAAGGGCTAGGCTAAACTTCACCCTATAACCGTCATCAGTCTTTCAACAAAGGTGAACCCATGAGTTCGTCCACCCCGACCAACACCTCGAAGCTGGATCGCATCCTCGCCGACAACCAGCGCGACAAGGAAATGGGCTACCGCGACAAGGCCCTGAAGATGTACCCGCACGTCTGTGGCCGCTGCGCCCGTGAATTCTCCGGCAAGCGCCTGAGCGAACTGACCGTGCACCACCGCGACCACAACCACGACAACAACCCGCAGGACGGCTCGAACTGGGAGCTGTTGTGCCTGTACTGCCACGATAACGAGCACTCGCGTTATACCGACCAGCAGTATTTCGACGAAGGCTCGCTGAGCACGCCGAAAATCGCCAAAGCCACGCACAACCCGTTTGCGGCGTTGGCGGGGTTGATGAAGAAAGAAGACTGAAGATTTTCAGCGCCTGATCTGGCCTCATCGCGAGCAAGCTCGCTCCCACATTGTTCTGCGTCCGTCAGGACACCTCGGTCAACTGTGGGAGCGAGCTTGCTCGCGATAGCAATCGCTCAAACACCACCAATCTCAAACTGACCACCCCTGCCCCAATCCCCGTATAATCGCGCTTTTTTCCCGAAAGGCACCCCGCTCGTGGCAGACAAACGGTACAGCTGCATTGGTTTGTATAACCCCAAATCACCGGAGAACGTCGGTTCGGTGATGCGCGCCGCTGGCTGTTATGGCGTGGCGTCGGTGTTCTACACCGGCAAGCGCTATGAGCGCGCTGCCGACTTCGTCACCGATACCAAGCGCGTGCACTACGACATCCCGCTGATCGGCATCGACGACCTGAAGAAAATCCTGCCCCTCAATTGCGTGCCCGTCGCCGTGGAACTGGTCGAGGGCGCCCGCCCGTTGCCGGAATACACTCATCCGGATCGCGCGCTCTACATCTTCGGCCCGGAAGACGGATCGCTGGATAAAGAAATTCGCGACTGGTGCGAGGACGTGGTCTACATTCCGACCACCGGTTGCATGAACCTGGCCGCCACGGTCAACGTCGTGCTCTACGACCGCCTGTCCAAGGGGCTCAATACCCGCTCCGGGCCAAAATTCCGCTAATCACCGCACATCCGATTGAACGAGCTGCCCGCCCTGGCTGTCAGCTTGACTATCGATCCCTGAAGCCTGGAGACAGACCATGAGCGAACTCAAACGCGTCGAGCGTATCGAATCCACCCCGTTCCAGAGCCCTTCCGAGCAGAACGTGCAGGGCTGGGAACGCGTCGGCTCCCTGGCCGGCGGTGTGGTGATGGTGGGCAAGGGCCTGCGTCGTGGCGGGATCTTTGGCCTGATCCAGGTGGCCATCGGCGGCGTGGCCCTGGCCCGTGGTATTACCGGCCACAGCTCGGCGAAAAGCCTGCTGGAGAAAGGCCGTCAGGACATGAACAACGTGCGGGCGAAAATCCAGCGGGCGGGTGAAGAACTGAGCCAGATGAAAGCCAATGCCGAGGCGGCGACCAAAACCGCGACGGTTACGGGCAATGATTCGTTGAAGTCACCGAAGACCGGGGTTTGATCCGGATCGTCCGGTGGGGCTGATGGCCCTATCGCGAGCAAGCTCGCTCCCACAGGGTTATGTGGCGTTCACAACAATTGCATTCACCTCCAATCATTGTGGGAGCGAGCTTGCTCGCGATGACGGACTCACTGAATCAACTCAGTACTCAGTACTTTTGAAGAACCACCGATCACGCTCTCGCTGAGCTGAACAAACGCCTGGGTATCGATATCCCCCAGCCGCATCGCCCCGCGCAACACGTCGTCCAGCGACCGCTTGTTGTGGGTTTTCAGGCGAATCTCGCGATCCAGTTCCTGCAGCAACACCACCGCCCTGGCCACCTGCATCGCAGTGATCTGTTCACCACGCAGCGTGGTGACTTTCTGGCTGTTCCTGACCAGTTTGGCGTGCAGGTTCTCGTAGCGCTCATCACTCATGCCACCAGCCCGGCGCACCAGTTCGATGGCGTAATACTCGGCAAAGCCTTCGCTGATCCAGTCACTGCGCTGGGTGCCGTTGATCCGCCCAAACATCTGGGCCAACTCGCGGACCAGGGCACTGGTGCCGCTTTCGCTGACCAACGGCAGACGACTGTTGAGGTAGATCGACTCATGCGCCGACTGGCTGCCGCGCCACATTGGGTCATTGGCCCCGACGATCAGCAGTTTGCCCGGGTGTCGCGGATACAGCGCCTGCACTTGCGGCCAGACGAAGGTCAGTAGCGTCAGCACATCCATACGGTGCATGCCCTGCCCCAGCGGCGAGGCGACGGTGACCTCGGTCTCGCCCAGACGAGTACGGCGGCTGCCGAGCTGACCCGCGAGCATCCAGCCGGTGGGCCGGTCGAACAGTCGGGAAGGGTTGTCGATACGGAATTTATTCGGGCCGATTCGTGGCCACGCGGTTTCAACGCTGTTCCAGCCACCGGGCAGTTCGAATTCGAGGCGTGCAACCAGTTCGATGCCGTCCTGTTGATCGAGTCTGGCAGCCGGTACCAGATCGTCGCCGCGCATCAACGCCCAGTGTGGCGTCATGCGCGTGTCGAAGCTGCCGCTCTTGCGCCCGTGGCTGATGTTCACGCGGTAGGTCAGGCAGGCCTTGTCGGCAGCAGGATGCCAGACACCACGCGCCGCATTGCCGGGGGTCAGCTGCCATTGGCCGTCAGCCTTGAAATCGCTGTAGTGACTGCCGTCGCCAAGGTCGAAATCCAGGCTGCGTACCGCCGAGCCCTGGGCAAGCGTCAGGCGCACTTCGGCCTGATCGCTCTGGGGCAACAGGCGCACGTGGTAATCCAGATTGACCTTGTTCGCAGCCCATGCGGGCGAATTCACGACCAGTAATCCAACAACCCACGCCTGCCGCCATCCCACAGCCATACACACTCCTTCGTGAAACGTTGAACGTTGGCAATCAGCCTGCGCGGAAAATCAGGTGATCTTCCCAGTCATCTTCCGGCACGCTGCCTTCGGCGAGCATGCGCCCGGACTGGGAAATCCGCTCGTGATGAACAGCATCGCGATCACCGCACACCAGGTGGTGCCACAACGGCAGATCCTTGCCTTCGCTGACCAGGCGATAGCCGCAGGTTGGTGGCAGCCATTTGAACTCGTCGGCCTTGCCCGGTGTGAGCTGGATACAGTCCGGCACGGAGTCACGACGGTTGGAATAGTCCTTGCACTGGCAGGTTTTCAGGTCCAGCAGTTTGCAGGCGATGCGCGTGTAATAGACGCTGTTGTCGTCTTCGTCTTCAAGCTTTTGCAGGCAGCACAATCCACAGCCGTCGCACAGCGACTCCCATTCCTCCTGATCGAGTTGATCGAGGGTCTTGCGTATCCAGAACGGTTCTACTTTGGCGGCCATGGTTCGAGTATCGACATCAGGTGGTGAAAAGGCCGCCAGTCTAGTGCCCGAAGCCCCTTGGGCCAAGCATTGGCGACTGTCGGTAGAACGGGCTTGTCAGTTTTTGCGCTGCCAAGTAGGGTTTTGCGTTGCCCCCACTTTCAAACGTAGCAAGGAATCTCTTGATGAGTGCCAACCCACGCGTTGCCGATTACGCCATTCACCCTCAGTTCACCGATCGCTGGTCGCCCCGCGCCTTCACTGGCGAAACGATTCCAGAGGAAACCCTGCTGAGCTTCTTCGAAGCCGCCCGCTGGGCACCCTCGGCCTACAACTCGCAACCTTGGCGTTTCCTTTACGCACGTCGCGACACGCCAAACTGGGAGCGTTACCTGGGCCTGCTGAACGAATTCAACCGCAGCTGGGCACAACATGCTTCGGCCCTGGTGATCGTGATTTCGAAAACCACCTTCGCCGTGCCTGGCGCCACCGAAGAAACCCCGGCCCTGTGGCACACCTTCGACACCGGTTCCGCCTGGGGCCACCTGGCCTTGCAAGCGAGCCTGAGCGGCTGGCACACCCACGGCATGGCCGGTTTCGACCAGGAACTGACCCGCAAGGAGCTGAACATTCCTGAAGGCTACGCCCTGCACGCCGCCCTCGCGGTGGGCAAGCTGGGGGACAAGGCGAGCTTGGCGGATTACCTGCAAGCCCGTGAAGAACCAAGCCCGCGTCGTCCATTGAGCGAATTGGCGGCTGAAGGTGATTTCACCCTCTAAGTCCCACCGTAAAACCAATGTGGGAGCGGCGGTGCGACGTTTCGACTTGCTCGCTCCCACACTTTGACCGCATTGGATTTAATACCCGCGATCGAAATCCACTTCCCCGCGTAACGCCTCTCCCGCCTGATACGCCCGAAGGTTCTCGACAAACAGTTTCACCATCATCGAAGGCGAAGTAGGTGCCGAGCTGTGGCCGGTCAGCAGCAGGCCCCAGGCCGTCCAGAATGGATGACGCTGGGGCAAGGGTTCCTGACGGCACACGTCGATCACTGCGCCCGCCAGATGCCCTTCCTTCAAGGCTTCCACCAGATCCGCATCGACCACCGCCACACCGCGCCCGGCGTTGATGAACAACCCGGTCGGCTTGAATTGCTTGAACAGCGTCGCGTCGTAGATATCGTGGGTTTCCACGGTGTTCGGCAGCAGATTGACCACGTAATCGACTTCACCGACCAGCCGCGGCAGATCCGCCAGTGAACCGACCTCGATAAACGGTGCCTGCTCCCGTGCCGTGCTGGCAATGCCATACAACTCGACGCCGAACGGTACGAGGAACTGCGCGACACTTTGACCGATATCACCGGTGCCGACGATCAACACCTTGCGCCCGGCCAGGCTCTGGCCATGGCGACTGTCCCATTTGCGCTCGACCTGGCTGACCAGTCGCGCCAGCACTTCACGTTCGTGACCGAGCATGTACGTGAGCACGTACTCGGCCATGACCTGGCCGAAGATGCCGACTGCACGGGTCAGTCGATAGTGCCGCGGCAACCCATCGGCCAGCAGCGGCGTGATGCCGGCCCAGGTCGATTGCAACCATTGCGGTTGATGGCCCTGACGCAACAGGGTCGCCAGCAAATCAGGCTGGCCGAGCCACACCGGGCAATCGGCGGCCTGACTGGCCAGTTCAGCGGAATCACCGCTGGTCAGCACCTCCAGGTCCGGTGCCGCCTCGCGCAACAGTTGGGCGTACACCGGGTGGTCGTGTTCAGCAATCAGGACGCGCATGCTTCAAACCTTTCAAAAACGGTGCAGACGGCCGCCGACGGAGCAGTGCTCCGTCGATGCTGCCATCGCTAAAATCAATCAGTGTTTCATAACCACTCTGAACAGAGCCTGTCTGCCGCTCACATCGGATCGTTACGACGCAACAATTCTTCCGGCAGGTGCTCGATGTACTCGTCTTCGGCAGGCGGCATTTGCAGGTGATAACCCTGTTTTTCGAGGTTTTCCAGCACGACCGTGATGTCCTCGCGCGACAGTTTGCGCCCGGGGCTCAGCACCAGGTCGAACGCGTGGATGGCCTTGCCGAAAGCTGCCATCAGGGGCTCCGGCACGCGCTCCAGAGCATCGCTCTTGAGCACATACAGGTACATTTCGTTTCTCTTCGAGCTGCGGTAGATGGAACAAATACGTTTCAAGGCTGTTCTCCGGCGGTGGCCAGGCTGTCGAGCAGCGCCTGGCCCATCAATTCGCGGCGCCAGCCACGCAGCGAATCAGGCAATTGGTAGGGACCATTGGGGAAGCCGCTCTTGAGCAGCGCTTCCAGGGTTTTCTTGCGCAGCATCAGTTCCGGCGCGATGTTCAGGCGTTCGGCTTCGGCCTGGCCTATGGCCTTCATTTGTTTGAGCAGCACAGCGGCATCCACCGGCAACGGCTCCGGCACGGCTGGTGGCCATTGATCAGGCGACACACTGCCAGAGCGCTTGATCAGATCAAGCAGAAACTCGCCGTCCTGACGCACGGTACGCGGGTGCATGTCTTCGATTTTCGCCAGGGCGCCGAGGTTATCCGGTTGCGTACGCGCCAGCGGCCACAACGAATGCTCGCGGATAATCCGGTTGCGCGGCAGGTCGCGGACCCGGGCTTCCTTTTCACGCCAGGCGCAGAGCTCACGCAAAACGGCGAGTTGAGCGCGGGACAGCTTCCAGGCCAGCTTGGCATCGCGATAGACCTCGTACGGGTCGATCTCGCGGCGCAGGTTGGCCACCAGTTCGGCGCCGTCTTCCAGGACCCAGGCGTATTTGTCGTCAGACAGCTTTGGGCGCAGCTTTACGAAGACTTCAGCCAAATGCACGGCGTCTTCGGCGGCATAGCTGATCTGGGTTTCGGAAAGCGGACGTTGCAGCCAGTCGGAACGGGTTTCACCCTTGGGCAGGTCGATGCCGAGCACTTCCTGCACCAGCCGCGAATAGCCCATGGAAAAACCAAGGTTCAGGTAAGCGGCAGCCAATTGCGTATCGAACAGTGGCGCCGGCAGGCTGCCGGTCAGGCGTAGCAGGACTTCGAGGTCTTCGCTGCACGCGTGGACAACTTTGAGCACCGCCGGGTTTTCCAGCAACGCGGCCAATGGCTGCCAGTTGTCGATGGTCAGCGGGTCGATCAGATAGGCGCGAACGCCAACACCGATTTGCAGCAGGCCGGCGATCGGATAGAAGGTGTCGACCCGCATGAATTCGGTATCGAGGGCAACGAATGGCAACTGTTGCCACTCGGTGCACAACCGTCCGAGGCTATCGTTGTCGCGAATCCAGTGAATATCGATGGCCACACGGCTCTCCCTTGAAGAATGGCGCGCAGTATATATCGCCCCCGGCGATTTCCGCGCATCCACTGAACAAGAGCGTTAGCGAAAATTACTGCGTGACATACAGAATAGTCCGACAAAGTCGGGCTAGCTGGTCTTACCCAGCACATAGACCCGCATCCGCGCGCAACCAGGGAAAAAATCCTGATGGCTGAGCAAACGGAAACCCGCCTGCCTGAACTCGCTTTCTACCTCGGCCTTGCTCGGTAATGGCCGGGCCGGAACGCCCTCCACACCTGAATGTGCGCCCTTGAAAAGTCCGTCATGGCGCACCGCGACAATCACCGTATCGCGACTGACTCGGTAAAACTCACCCAGCATCGCCAGACGATGTTCCGAGTTATGGAGGAGCTGAAACAGTTGCATGCAAAAAATGCAGTCAACCGCGTTCTCCGACAAGCCAATCGAGAACGCGGAACTCTGAAAGGTCTTGACCCGCTTCAACAGACTCTGCGGGTGATGTGTGCGGGCATGATCGAGGATGTCCTGGGACGGATCCGTCGCAAGGATCACCCGATTCGCGTGCTCGGCCAGCACTGGCCAGAAACGCCCCACACCACAAGCCACATCAAGGATCAGACCAGGCTCGCCAGCGACCTTGAGTGCATTGCGCACCAGACGCTCCTCACGCCAGAGCGCCAGACGCCCGCCCAGACCCGGCGCTTGCGGCTGAAGGCAGACGCGCGCGTGCTCCTGGTCGTAGCGCCGGGCGATCTCAAGCTCGATGGCGGTTGGAGGCTGAGCAGACATGTGCAATGGCTCTTGATAAAAGTTCTACAGGCCGCAGGTCGGCGGCCGCCGCGTGAAACAGAATCGGAGCACTCAATCCTTGGCCAACACGCCGTCGGCCACTGGACCACGACATCCGGCAAACATGTCCAGATCCTGGTTGTACACCTTGCTGCGGACCTCCAGCAGCCCAAGCATCGAATGGAACAGGTTGTCCTGGCTCAGGGGTTTTTCACGACTCTGTTGCAGGCAGTGGGTATCTACCGCAAACGACTTTTTATAGCTGTCGGAGAACCAGGCAAACATGGCTACATGCTTTTGCTGCTCGGGTGCCAGCATGTAAGGCGTGCCGTGGAGGAACAAGTTGTATTCACCCAGGGACTCGCCGTGGTCCGACAGATACAGCATCGCGGTGTCCACTTTGCCCTGGTTACTGCGCAGCAGATCGATCAAGGTCGACAGCACATGGTCGGTATAGACCAGGGTGTTGTCGTAGCCATTGACGATACTTTCGCGACTGCAATTGTTCAGGGCATTACTTTCGCAAACCGGGGTGAAGCGCTCGAATTCTTTCGGGTAACGCTTGAAGTACTCCGGACCGTGGCTGCCCATCTGGTGCAATACCAGTACAGTGTCCTTGTCCAGGGTATCGATGAAATGTTGCAGGCCTTGCAACAGGATTTCGTCGCGGCATTCGCTGTTGTTGCACAGCGCCGGATCTTTCAGGTTGCTGACGTCCTGAATGGTGACGCGATCGCAGGTACCTTTGCAGCCTGACTGGTTGTCACGCCAGATCACGTCGATACCCGCATGCTTGAGCACGTCCAGCAGGCCTTCTTCGTTCTTTGCCTTGCTGGCGTTGTAGTCCTTGCGCCCCATATTGGAGAACATGCAAGGCACCGATACGGCGGTTTCAGTACCGCAGGAATGCACATCGGTGAAAGCGATCAGGCCATCTTCCTTACTCAGTTTCGGAGTGGTGTCGCGGCTATAGCCAAGGATGCCGAAGTTCTCCGCCCGGGCACTTTCACCCACGACAAGAACCGTCAGTGATTTTCGCCCGTGAGTTTGCCAGGCCGGATTGCGCTGGGCATCTTCACCGATCTTGACAAAGGGCTGCCGGGCCGTCGCTACTTTCTCGCGCAAGAAACCAGACGTGGCACCAATGTAGTTGCTTGGCACCACCATCAGGCGCAACTCGTGGTGATTGCGAAACAGCGAAGACAGGCCTTGATAGTTAACCAGTGCGACACCACCAATGACTGCCGCCGAAGCAAAAGTCACTAGGGCTTTACTGAGCAACTCACGATGCCAGCGACGATAACTAATTGGAGTTTTCCACAACAGCCATGACGGCAATACGCCGAGCAGCACAATATAAACAAACAACTTAGGTGACAGTAAGTCGCGCACTTCCGTAGCGTTGGTTTCAGCGAAGTTACGCAACATGCCGGTGTCGATCAGAACACCATACTGGCTCATGAAATACGCCACGCCCGCGCTGATCATGAACAGCAGGGTCAGGACCGGCTTGAGCACCGGCCGGAAGGCCAGCAGGGTCAGCACAATGTTGAAGGCCGCGAAAATCATCACCCCAAAGGCCACGCGCATGACGATGCCCTTGCCGTCGGATGCGGTGATTTCGAACAGGTGTTGCCAGAGTACAAAATTGAAGCCAAACAACAAAAATGCGCTGGCAATCAGTGTCACCCATTCGGGGCGCACGGCTTTAATCTTAAGCATGAGTTTCGGCGGGTCCTGAAAAAAGGCGTCTTCGGAAAATGTGAAAATTTCATTTACCGAGACAGCTCTAATTTTAGGTAGTCAACCATCAATTTTTTGTGAAAAAGAAGCCAACAATTAGTTGGCTTATAAAACCAGCCTGGAACTTCCAGACTGGCTGAGAACGATTCAGCTCCAGTACAGCCTCGGCTCAAGCCTGGTGCAAATACCATCGCCAGTCCTGCTCGCCGACCTCCCCCATGAATTGACGATATTCGGCGCGTTTCACTGCCAGGTAAACGCCGAGGAATTTGTCGCCGAAGGCTTCCCTGGCCCAACTTGAACCTTCCAGCGATCGCAAGGTGGTCAGCCAGTCTGTCGGCAACAGTTTCGTGGCCTGGGCGTAGCCATTGCCTTCCACCGGCGCACCAGGGTCGAGCTGTTCGCGGATACCGCGATGAATACCGGCCAGAATCGCCGCAGCCGCCAGATAGGGGTTGGCGTCTGCGCCACAGATTCGATGTTCGATGTGCCGGGAATACGCAGGCCCGCCAGGTACGCGCAAACTCACGGTGCGATTGTCCACGCCCCAGGTGGCCGCCAGGGGCGCATAGCTGTTGGCCTGGAATCGACGGTAGGAGTTGGCGTTGGGGCAGAACAGCAACAACGAATCGAGCAAGGTACTGAGCATGCCGGCGACGGCCTGCTTGAGCAGTGGCGTTCCATCCGGGGCTTCGCTGGCGAAGAGGTTGTTGCCGTCCTTGTCCGCCAGGCTCACGTGCATGTGCATCCCGGTGCCGGCCAGGTCATCGAAAGGCTTGGCCATGAAGCAGGCTGTCATGCCGTGCTTGTGCGCCACACCCTTGACCAGACGCTTGTAGCGCACCGCTTCATCCATCGCCTGTAGTGTGTCGGAGCGGTGCTCGAGGGTGATTTCCACTTGCCCCGGTGCGTATTCGGAAATGGCCGTGCGCGCCGGAATCCCCTGGAGTTTGCAGGCACTGTAGAGATCGGCCAGGAACGGCTCGATCTGCTCAAGCTCGCGCAACCCATAGACCTGGGTGCTGTGCGGACGCCCGCCATCGACATCCCGTGCCGGTTGCGGCCGGCCATTGCTGTCGCGTTGCTGATCCAGCAGGTAGAACTCCAATTCCGCCGCCATGACCGGGTAATAACCGTCTGCCTGCAAACCTTCGATGACTTTGGCCAGCAAATGACGGGGATCGGCAATGGTGGCGGGCATTCCCTCCGTCGGGTGCATGCTGACCTGCACGGCAGCGGTCGGTATCAGACGCCACGGCATTCGCGTGAGGCTGCCGCTGATCGGGTAGGCCCGGCAGTCGATATCACCGACGTCCCAGACCAGCCCGGAGTTTTCCACGTCATCGCCGTTGATGGTCAGGCCGAGGATGGTGCTCGGCAATGGCCGCCCGCTTTCATACACCGCCAGCAACTCGTCACGATGCAACAGCTTGCCCCGCGGCACACCGTTGTTGTCGAGGATGAACAGCTCGAACATTTCAATATCCGGGTTCTGCTCCAGAAAGGTCTGGGCTTCTTGCCGGGTGGCAAACGAGGTCGTGGCACTACTCATGGGAACTCTCTTTTTCCGTGTCAGGCGGGTGCGCAAAAGCACCCGTACTTTAATTCCGGCATCAACCGGAATATGTAGGAACAATCAGCGGAAAAAGCAGGAATCCGGCGGGCGCGCATGGCGGCAATGCCACAGCGCCCAGAAAGCCAGTTCAGAAGGAAGTGCAGAGAGGTTTGGCGCGGTGGCGGGCGTGAATCGACGACCAAGGCTCGACGCCCGAACGTCGATGGATGCCTTGAAGTGGATTGCGACTGGCCGACCGTCCATAGAGAGAACCGCAGAAAACAGATGACCCGCAGCGTCACACGATGGCTTGAGTCGTTAAATCAGGATTTGAAGAACCTTGGATGTCGTCTGGCTAAACATTTGGCTACGACTTGTATTTAATTTCTAAATACTTCGCCGGAATTTCTGATTTGCCGCCTCCAGGCCTCGCGCGCCTAATCGGAACCCTATTGTTCAAGGTCCAATCATGGAAAACACCCGAGCCACTTCCCGCCCTGCCCTCTGGCTCATGTTCAGCATTGTCCTGGTTGCCCTGAACCTGCGCCCTTCCATGGCCGCTATCGGGCCTCTGCTCTCGGCGATTCGCGACGACATTGCGCTGAGCTTCAGCCAGGCTTCACTGCTGACAATGTTGCCGGTGACGGCCATGGGACTGGCGATGTTTGCCGGCCTGCGCGTCAGCCAGAGATTCGGCGAGCAGCGCACGGTGGTGTTCTCGTTGCTGGTCATCGGCGTGGCCACGCTTTCGCGGTTGTTCCTTGATTCAGCCGCGGAGCTGCTCCTCAGCGCAGTGCTGGCTGGTATCGGTATTGCCCTGATACAGGCCCTGATGCCGACACTGATCAAATCCCGCTTCAGCGACCACGTGGCCCTGTGCATGGGGCTCTACGTCACGTCAATCATGGGCGGAGCCGCCATGGGGGCTTCCTTTGCGCCGCTGGTGATGGAGCGTACCGGCAGCTGGCGTATGGGCCTGGCGATGTGGGCCGTTCTCGCTGTGCTGGCATTACTCTTCTGGCGCGGCCAAAGCGCGGGGATGCCAACACTGGATTCGAGGGCATCCAGCAAAGGTTCGTACTTCGCCAATTCCCGCGCGTGGTTACTCGCTATTTTCTTTGGCCTGGGCACTGCGTCCTACACCTGTGTTCTGGCCTGGCTGGCGCCGTACTACGTGGAAAAGGGTTGGAGCGAACAGCACGCCGGATTGCTGCTCGGGTTTCTGACCGCCATGGAAGTGCTGTCGGGCCTGCTTACGCCCGTCATCGCCAACCGCAGCCGCGACCGCCGCGTCGTGCTGACGGTATTGCTGACACTGATCATCGCCGGATTCTGCGGACTGATTCTGAGCCCGCAGCATTTGAGTCTGATGTGGCCATGCCTGCTGGGGCTGGGCATTGGCGGCCTGTTCCCGATGAGCCTGATCGTGTCGCTGGACCACCTGGACAATCCATTGCGTGCCGGTGGCCTGACCGCATTCGTTCAAGGCATCGGCTACTTGATCGCTGGCCTGTCGCCGCTACTGGCGGGGATCATCCGCGACCGGCTCGGCAGCTTTGAATGGGCCTGGTGGTCGCTCACGGCGGTCATGGCGCTGATGCTGCTGATGGTTTTTCGCTTCAACCCAAGGCACTACACCCGTCACATCCATTGACCTGGAGCCTGCCATGAAAACCACCTGTTTCGCCGTCGCTCACGCCAGCATGCTTCTTTGGGCCTTGTTGATCGCCGCATCGTTTTCCGCTGCGGCGCAAGTGAGCCAGGCCATCGACCCGATCCTGCTGACCGGTTTGCGCCTGTTGTTTTGCGCCTTGGTGTTTCTGCCGCTGTTGCTGCTAAAAGGCGATGCCGTCATGACCACCCGCGCGCTGCTGGGTCACGCGGTACTCGGCCTGCTGCTGGCGCTGTACTTCGGTTCGCTGTTCGAAGCGTTGCGCTACACCTCGGCCGTCAACACCGGGACGATGTTCACGCTGGTGCCGCTGATGACCCTGGGTTTCGAAGCCGTGCTGACACCTGACAGCCGTCTGAAACAACGGATTGTGCCGATGCTGCTCGCCGCTGCGGGGGCGGTTTTGTTGATCATGAAAGGCACCGGCCCCGGTGAGTTGCCATCGCCCTATGCACTGACGGTGTATGGCATCGGCTGCCTGGCGATGGCGCTCTACGCCCCCCTCAGTCAGCGCCTGAAAGCCGATAGCCTCAAGGGACGCGGACCGGTGTTCATGACGTTCTGGAACATGCTGTTCGGTGCGCTGTTTTTGCTGGTGTCCTGTGGATTCAGTGGCGGTTGGCGCTCGGCATCATTACTGACGCTCAACGATTTCTATTGGCTGATGTACCTGGCGGTGTTCGCCACACTGGCGACGTTCTGGCTGCTGCACCGGGCCATCGGCGTGATCGCGCCGTCCTCGGTGATTTCCTACATCTACCTGAGCACGCTGTTCATCACCTTGTTTCACTGGCTTTGGGGGCGCCAGATGCCGCTGCCGCAGGAAATGGCCGGCGCGGTGCTGGTGGGCCTCGGCATGTTCGCGCTATTGATGTCCAGCCGCCGCGCCGTGTCGGCGATGGTCCAGGGCTGACAGGGTCTTGGGCGAAACGTCCTGCAAGGCATTTTCCCTGCTCGCTCATTCCGTTAGGATAATTCCCCCACCTTGCACACGGTCAGCGCAAGGGACGCAGCGAGACGCAATGGATGCTGAACAGCAATTCGCTTAGAAAACTCGACATGCAGGACCTCATGGTGTTCGTCGCCGTGTATGAGCAGAACAGCGTCACCGTCGTATCCGAGACGCTCTGCGTCAGCCAGTCAACGGTGAGTTACTGCTTGAAAAAACTGCGCACCAGTTTCGAGGACGAACTGTTCACCAATACCCGTACCGGCGGCATGCAGCCCACCGGCAAGGCCAGCGCGATGTACCCTCACGTGCTGAAAATCCTCGATAGCATCAACCTGTGTCACGCCGGCTTACCCACGTTCGCCCCTGGCCTGCAACCGGTGACCTTCAATATCTGCGCACCGGAATATTTCGAGCAATTGATCCTGCCGCGCCTGTTGAAAACATTCGACCTCGCCGATCTTCCGGTGATGGTCAATGTGTTCAAACTCCAGGCCGATATCCCTGCCGAAGCGTTGCGCGAAGGCAGCCTCGACCTGGTGATGTGCTTCGGTCCGAACTTCCATCGCAGTCACATCGATTTCAAATCGCAGACGCTACTCGAAGATGACCTTGTGTGTGTGTTCGACAAACGCGCCACACCGGCGGAACCGCGCCTGAGCCTGCAAACCTATGTCGAACGTCGACATGTGTTCCCGACACCCTGGACGTCCGCCACCAACATGGTCGACGGCTGGCTTGCGCAGCAGGCACAACAGCGCCAGATCGTCGCACGCGCCAACAGCTACAGTGCAGCGCTGAAGCTGATTACCGGCACCGACTATGTCCTGACCCTACCCCGGCGCATCCAGCGATTGCTGGCCAGTACAGACACCTTCAATCACTGTGAAGCGCCCGAAGGCTTGCCGAGTTTCACCCTCGACATGCAGTGGAACCAGGGTGTCGATCAGGACAGCGCCAACACCTGGCTGCGAACGCAAGTGATCCAGGCCTGCGTCGAGCAGGAATCAGCCTGATGTTCAGTTGTTGATGGCGGTCTTGCTGTAGGAGTCGCGATCGATGTCGAGAATTTCCACGCACAACTGGACCTCGATGCTGCTCGGCCATTCACACAGCTCCCGCACCACCGCCAGCAGGCTTTCAGACAGCTGTTTCTTGATCTCTGCGGAACGACCACTCAACAGCGCCAGTTTCACATGCACGAACGCCCGCTCGGCCAGTGCCGTGCCGACCTTGAACGTCTCGACCTTGACCGCGCGGCTCTTGATGTCGAATTCGGCAGCAAACTGACCGGAACCCACCAATGTATTGTTCAACCGCATCAATGCCACATCGGCATTCAGATCAGTCAGGTTGGCGGTGTATTCCATGTGCAGGTGAGGCATGAGTCAGTTCCTGTTAGTAGGTGGAGAGGTCGTACATATAGCACAGCGCCGCCCTGTTCATTCGGGCGGTGGCAAAACGGCACGTTCACTCATGAACGCTTCCAGGCGCGAGCGTAACCAGCGCTCGGCAGGGTCGGTATCGACATGACTGAGCCAGACCATGGACAGGTCCAGGGTGGGTGTCTGGATGGGAAAGGGTTCCTTGAACAGCACTCCCGATGCAGCCATCGCCTCGGCGGTGTAGTCCGGCAGGCTGGCAATCAGGTCCGTCCCGGCAAGCAGCGCTGGCAGCGAACTGTATTGCGGTACCGAGAGCACCACTTGGCGCGTACGGCCGATGTCCGCCAGCCACTCGTCGGCGTAGCCACTGACGTTGGCGGTGTGGGATACCAGCACGTGCGGTCGCGCGCAATATTCATCGAGGGTCAGCGGTGTATCGGAGGCATCGGCGCGCAAAATGCTGGGCTGGATGTGCCGCAGCAACTTGCGCTTGGCATTGGCCGGCAAGCCACGGGTCTGGCTGATACCCACCGTGATATCGCCGGACGCCAGCAAGTCGGGAATCCGCCAGTAATCGACATGCTGCACAACGAACACCACGTTGGGCGCTTCCTGGCGCAGCGCTCGCAGTAATGGCGGCAACAGGCCGAACTCGACATCGTCGGACAGCCCGATGCGGAACGACATCGTGCTGCTGGCCGGGTCAAAATCATGGGTCAGGCTCAAGGCCACGGACAACGAATCCAGCGCTGGTGAGAGGTGCCTGATGATCTCCTCGGCCCTTGCCGTCGGCTCCATGCGATGGCCAACGCGTATGAACAGCGGATCATTGAACATCGCACGCAAGCGGTTGAGCGCCGAACTGATGGTCGGCTGGCCGAGAAACAGCTTTTCCGCCACCCGAGTGACATTGCGCTCGAGCATCAGCGTTTCGAATACCACCATCAGGTTGATATCCGCCTTGCGAAGTTCATTGCGATTCATCCACTGCCCCCCGATCCCCAAATCTGCTGACAGTTTAGGTAGCGGATGCGACTGCCGTCTATCCGACTCAGGTCCAACAGCCTGACACGGGTTGAAACGAAGCGGCCCTGAACGAGCAGCTTCCCCCTCAAACTTCCTTGATCGGGGTCTGCTCGCAGGTTCCCTTGATCAAACTGATTGCATGCAGGCAATCGGCCTTGTTGACGTACGCCTCCCCGCTGGCAATCGTTTCATGATTGCCAGCCCTCAACCGCCAACGCCATTGGCCCTTGCCAGTCAGAACAGTGCCGCGGATTTGTCTGTAAATCTCAAAATACATTGCTCGCTCCTTGCGATTGCTGGTGACTGCAGGTCAGTGCTCTGCAGTCATCAGAATAAAGGAGGAGTTTCCAAGGCGATTACTTGCAATGTCAGGGGATATTTCGCACTGGAGACCCAGAGTAACCGCGTACGAACTTTCCCGCGGACAAAAACAAAACCCCTACCTGCATACGCAGATAGGGGTTTCGGAATTTAATCTTGACGATGACCTACTCTCACATGGGGAAACCCCACACTACCATCGGCGATGCATCGTTTCACTGCTGAGTTCGGGATGGGATCAGGTGGTTCCAACGCTCTATGGTC